>RZYX01000021.1 GCA_009930155.1 Clostridia bacterium
GCTTAAGGAATTGGAGAAGGACATAAGGCATGATGCTTCTATAATGATAAAAGAGATTGAAACAGAAGCCAAGGAAGAGGCTGATAAAAAAGCCAATGAGATAATAATCGGAGCTATACAAAGATGTGCGGCTGACCATGTTGCAGAATCAACAGTATCAGTGGTACCCCTTCCAAATGATGAGATGAAGGGTAGAATAATCGGAAGAGAAGGAAGAAACATTAGATCAATCGAAACCTTAACAGGAATAGATTTGATAATTGACGATACACCGGAAGCAGTAATTCTATCAGGGTTTGACCCTGTTAGAAGGGAAATAGCAAGATTGACTCTGGAAAAATTGATAGTTGATGGAAGAATTCATCCGGCAAGAATAGAAGAGATGGTAAACAAATCCACCAAGGAAGTTAACAACATTATTAAAGAAGAGGGCGAACAGGCATGCTTCGAAACCGGGGTACATAACCTGCATCCTGAGCTTGTAAAACTGCTTGGTAGGCTAAGATATAGAACTTCATACGGACAAAATGTACTTAAACATTCAATTGAAGTATCCCATTTGGCAGGATTAATGGCTTCTGAGCTGGGATTTGATTCCAGAATGGCAAAGAGAGCAGGACTTCTTCATGATATAGGCAAGGCTCTTGACCATGAATTTGATGGTTCTCATGTTGAGCTTGGTTATGAGTTCGCTAAGAAATATAAGGAGCAAGAGGGTGTTACTCACGCCATTCAGGCTCATCATGGTGATGTAGAAGCAAAAACTGTTGTTGCGTGTATTGTTCAAGCGGCAGATGCTATTTCAGCAGCAAGACCAGGAGCAAGAAGAGAAAATGTTCAGAATTACATTAAGCGTCTTGAAAAGCTTGAGGAGATTGCAACATCATTTGCGGGAGTTGAAAACTCATTTGCTATTCAGGCAGGCCGTGAGATTCGTATAATAGTTAAACCTGATGTAGTTTCTGATGACCAGATGGTTTTGGTTGCTAGAGATATCGTCAAAAAGATTGAGGATGAACTTGAATATCCAGGTCAAATAAAGGTTCATATCATAAGAGAAAACAGAGCAATAGATTACGCAAAATAAAAGCTTGAATTAATCTATTTTATTTAGTAATTTAATAATAGCATTTTTGCTAAAAACAAAAGCAGGAGGGTTTAATTACCCTCCTGTTTTTATCTTTAGCCGTATCTTAGTGGGTGGCTAAATTGTTGTGTTAAGAAAAATTTATATTTGCTTTATTGTTTTTAATATTTTTTTTAACACTTTGGGTTTTTGTGTCATTATCTTTTATCCAGTCAACCATATCATTTAAAGATTCTTTTGCACTAATGGGATTATATCCAAGCTCTTTTTTTGCTTTTTCATAACTAAAGTTGCAGTTGGAAACAAGTTTTCTAATTGAGTATCTTGTGAATATTGGAGTTTTCTTAGTAACTTTATAATACACTTCTGCAATAGGTGCTACTGAACTTGCCATCCACTTTTTTAAAACAAATGATGGCTTTCTTGAAGCACATTTAATTGAAAGAATGGATATAAAATCATCTATTTTTAAGACTTCACCTGAGAAAATAAAACATTCACCACTTTTGGCTTTTTGTGCGGCTAAATACATTCCGTTTGCAATATCACGCACATCAACAAAGTTATAAGCACCGAAGTCCATTGTTACGGGGAATGAGCCAAGCATAAACATTCTAACCATTTCGCCTACATTTGAAACTTTAAAATCATAAGGACCTATACAAGCAGCTGGATGACCTATTACAACTTCAAAATTCTCGCTGGCATTATCTAAAACATATTGTGTTGCAATAGCTTTTGTTTTAGCGTATGTGCCTTCAACAAGTTCTGGGCTGAACTTGTTTATTTCACTCATTACTTCATTGTTAAGTAATGGTGGAATTGCATCGACCGATGATGTAAATGCTAAACGGCGAACACCACACTTTTTGCAAGCATAAACAACATTTTTTGTTCCGTCAACATTGACTTTGTAAATAATATCTTCATTTCCAGTGTTAACATCTATAACACCTGCAAAATGATAGACGATATCAGCACCATAAAATGCTTTTTCAAGTGAAGCAAGGTCAGTTACATCACCATACACTTTTTCACATTCAATATTGTCAAATATAGGGTTATCTTTTCTGATTAGGATTCTTACATTTTCTCCGTTTGCAACTAGCTCTTTTAACATTGCGTAACCAACATGTCCCGAAGCGCCTGTAAGCACACATATTTTTTTATTCAAAATATCATCTTCTTTTTTGAAATATTTACACATCAATTATAATATATTATACTACAATATAGACAAAAAACAACTTTTTTGCCGATAATATGACACTTTTTCTTGATTATTCTGTGCGAAATATATCTGTTAAAAAATTATACAAGTGTGTTGATTCGATTAAAACAATTAGTTTCTCTATAGTTTAATTAATTATAAATATATGATATAATATTTTAAAGTTAATTTTTTGTATAGTTAGTTTAAAGACGATAAATGGGAGAGATTTATGCTTAGCAAACAGGTAGAAAAAATATTGCCACTTGTACAAAAGCCAGGAAGATATACTGGCGGAGAGCTTAATAGTGTCATTAAAGATAAAGATACTATTAAGCTTCGCTATGCCTTTTGTTTTCCAGATACTTATGAAATAGGTATGTCACATTTGGGAATGAAGATACTTTATTCATTGGTAAACGAAAGAGATGACGCTTGGTGTGAGCGTGTTTTTACTCCATGGATTGATATGGAAGAGCAGATGCGTAAGAATAATATTCCGCTATATGCACTAGAGAGTGGAGATGAGATTTCTAAGTTTGATATTATTGGATTTACAATGCAATATGAACTTAGCTATAGCAATGTGCTAAATATGCTGGATTTAGCTGGGCTTCCTGTTTTTGCAAAAGATAGGACAAGTCTTGCACCAATTGTAATTGCAGGTGGGCCGTGCGTTTGCAACCCTGAACCAATTGCAGATTTTATAGACCTGTTCTTACCTGGTGAGGGTGAAGAGGTTACAAATGAATTGCTAGATTTGCTTAAAGAGCATAAGGAAAAAGGTAGTACAAAGCAGGAGTTTTTAGATGCTGCGTGCAAAATAGAGGGCGTTTATGTACCATCTCTTTATGATGTAACATATAATGAAGATGGAACAATAAATAAGGTTCAGTCAAATGGTGATGCACCAGAAAAGGTTAAAAAGAGAATAATAAAAGACTTTAACAATGTATATTATCCCTCAAAATTTGTCGTACCATTTATTGAAACGGTTCACGATAGAGTTGTGCAGGAGATTTTTAGAGGCTGTATTAGAGGATGCCGTTTTTGTCAGGCAGGCTTTATTTATAGGCCAATCAGAGAGAAATCAGCTGAAAAGGCAAATGAGCAGTGCAAAACTCTTTGTAAAACAAGTGGATATGATGAAGTTTCGCTTTGTTCTCTTAGTACCAGTGATTATACTCAGCTTAGCGAACTTCTTGATGATATGTTGGACTGGACAAAGGAAGATATGGTAAATATATCGCTTCCGTCGCTGCGTATAGACAATTTTTCGGACGAGCTTGTAGAAAAATTAAAGCTTATAAGGCGTAGCGGACTTACATTTGCACCAGAGGCAGGCACACAAAGGCTTCGTGATGCTATTAATAAAAATATAACAGAAGAAGAAGTGCTAATAACCTGTAAGAAGGCCTTTAAGGGTGGGTGGACAGGTGTTAAGCTTTACTTTATGCTTGGATTGCCAACAGAAACGATGGATGATGTTGCTGGAATAGCAGAACTTGCACAAAAGGTTGTTGACGAGTTTTATAAAAACCCTAACAAACCAAAGGGCAAGGGTGTGGCAGTTAGCGTAAGTGCTTCATCGTTCGTTCCAAAGCCATTTACTCCGTTCCAATGGGAACCACAGGACACTGGCGATATGCTACATGAAAAACAGCATCATTTGCAACAATTAGTAACTACAAGAAAGATAAACTTAAGTTGGCACGAAGTAAGCACAAGCCTTCTTGAAGGAGTCTTTGCAAGAGGCGATAGGAAGCTTTGTAAAGTACTTTACCTTGCATGGCAAAAAGGTTGCAAATTTGATGGTTGGGATGACCAATTCCAATTTGATTTGTGGCAACAGGCGTTTGAAGAGTGTTCTATATCGCCTGCCTTTTATGCAAACCGTAAAAGAGAGTTTGATGAAGTTCTTCCATGGGACCATATGGACTATGGAATTGATAAGAGCTTTTTAATAAGAGAAAACCAAAAAGCACACAGTACAATTACAACTCCTAATTGCAGGCAAAAATGTGCAGGATGCGGAATAAACAAGCTAAGCGGAGGTGATTGTGATGCGATTGGTTAGAATTCGTTTTGAAAAAACAGGGCGGGCAAAATATATTTCCCACCTTGATTTAATGCGATTCATGTCAAGGGCTATGAAGCGTGCACAAATCCCTATGTGGTATACCGAAGGCTTTAATCCGCGTCCGTATATGACTTTTGCACTTCCACTTTCACTTGGAACAGAAAGCTTATGTGAATCAATGGATATTAAAATAGAGGGCGAAATGTCTAATGATGAGATAAAACAGCGTTTGTCAAAGGCTATGACTGAAGGTATAAATATATATTGTATAGATGAAGCAAAAGTTGAAGCTTGCGAAATTGCATTTGCAGAGTATGATATATTGCTTGAACTTGAAAGCAGTGAAGTTAGCAATTTCTTTTTTAGCACACAAGCATTGCTTGAATCAGAAGAACTGATTGTAGAAAAGTTGGGCAAAAAAGGTAGACAGAAGATTCTTAAACAAATTAACCTAATAGAGCATATAAAAACATATGAAGTTACTCAAAATGATAATGGAATAAAAATAACAGCTTTGATTTCTGCAGGTACTAGCGTTAATATAAATCCATCATTGCTTGTTGAAGCATTGTCAAGAGAGATAAAAACACAGCCAAAGGCAGTAAAAATAACAAGAAATAACTTGCAAACACAAAATGGAGAGCTGTTCTTGTAAAAATACTTGCAATAATAGTTTATTTATGATATTATACTGGAGCATTTGTTTCCAAATCATTATGGGTTTGGGGTTTAATGCCAAGCAAGAGGCTTAGTATTGAAGCGGACGGTCCTCTGTCACTTTGGTGGTAAGAACGTTCTGATTTTTAAGGAGGATTATTTTAATGGATGCACTAAAGATTATAACAGAAGGTCAAGTTAAAGAAAACAAACCAGTTACCAGAGTCGGTGACACTGTAAAGGTTCATGTTAAGATTCGTGAAGGCGAGAGAGAGAGAATTCAGATTTTTGAAGGAACAATCATTGCTCGTAACGGCAGCGGAGTTGCTGAAACTTTCACTGTTCGTCGTGTTACTTATGGCGTTGGTGTTGAAAGAGTTTTCCCTGTTAACTCACCTAATGTTGACAAAGTTGAGCTTGTTCGTGCCGGTCGTGTTCGTAGAAGTAAACTTTACTATCTTCGTGACAGAGTCGGTAAGGCAGCAAAAGTTAAAGAACAACTTAGATAACTAAACAACTTTTAAAAGGGACAATTTATTTGTCCCTTTTTTGCTTTTTTATAATGGAAATTTTAATGGTTTTGTAGTATAATAATTTTGTTTTATTGTTTTGGTACTTTTTACTGGCGTTTGTGTTATGCATTATTTTGATATAAGGCAAATAATATATTAACTTATGCTATTGAGAGGTGAAAGGCTTGAGGCGTACTGAAAGATATAAAGCCACATTTCATAAAAATGAAATAGAACGCAAGCGTATTCATCCTACTGTTTTAAAAGTTTATGAATGGGCTGGCACCTTTGTTTCATCTTTCGTTGTTGTTTTTATTTTGGTTGCTTTTATTTTTCGCACAGCATCTGTGTCTGGATCTTCAATGGTACCAACTCTTGAAAGTGGCGACAAGCTTATTGTTAGCAACCTCGTTTCAAATTATGGGTATGGAGATATAGTTGTTGTTTGTCAGCCAAATTTTCTTAACGAGAATTTGATAAAAAGGGTAATAGCTGTTGGTGGGGATACTGTTGATATTGACTTTGTGCAAGGCATAGTATATATAAATGGTAAAAAGATTGATGAACTATATATAAACACTATGACAAACTTAAAACCTTCAGATTCCTTAGATTTTCCGCTTGTTGTGCCACAAGGTTTTTTATTTGTAATGGGGGACAACCGAAATGCATCGCTAGACAGTCGTTCGCAAAGTATCGGTCTTATTGATGAACGATATATTTTTGGTAAGGCGTATTTCAGAATTTTACCTTTTGGTGAATGGGGGATATATTAATGAAAAAATCAGAAAAAGTTAATCTTGATGAAGACAAAATAAAGTCCGATAATGAGGTTGAAGAAATAATAGAAAAGCCAGCGGGCAAAGTTGTGGGAACTGTGTATGAGCTGATAAGTGTTTTTATATCTGCTATTGTAATAATACTTATATTGTTTACCTTTGGCTGGCGATTTGTTGGAGTAGTTGGTGAGTCTATGCTTCCAAACCTCAACAATGGGGATTGGCTTATGATTTCACAATATACACCTAAAATAACAAATGGAGATATAGTTATAGTTACCCAGCCAAATGAATTTAACGAAAATATAGTAAAAAGAGTAATTGCAACAGGTGGGCAAACAATAGACATTGATTTTAACAACGGCAATGTGTTTGTTGATGGTGTGATAATTCAAGAGCCGTATATAAACAATGCAACTACAGATAGTTTTGATGTAAAATTTCCTATCGAAATTCCACAGGGCTATGTATTTGTAATGGGGGATAATAGGCAACATTCAACAGATAGCCGTTCATCCCTTATAGGATTGGTTAGAGAGGAATATATCCTCGGAAAGGCAGTTTATAACGCCTCCGTTAAAAGTGGCTTTATAGCTATTGGTTAATAATATGAATGATTCTCAAAATCAGGTTGTGCATTGGTTTCCTGGGCATATGGCAAAAACAAGAAGGAAGATTAAGGAGTGCCTTCCACTTGTTGACGCTGTAATAGAGCTTGTTGATGCTCGAATTCCACAGAGCAGTCGTAATCCTGAACTGGATGAAATGACGGCAAGTAAACCACGCATAGTTTTACTTAACAAATGTGATATTGCAGACAATAATGCTACAAAGCAGTGGATAGATTATTATACAAAGCGGGGAGCATATGCAATTGCAGTTGATTGCAAAACAGGCAAAGGGCTTTCTTCTTATGATTCACTTGTGCGTAAGGTTTTAAAAGATAAGATAGAGTCAAACAATGCAAAAGGAATGACTGGCAGAGCATTGCGGATTATGGTTGTGGGAATACCTAACACAGGTAAATCTTCGTTTATCAACCGTATGGCAGGCAAAAACCGCACCAAAGTTGCAGATAAACCAGGTGTAACAAGGCAAAACCAATGGGTAGTTGTTGGCAATGGCATTGAGCTTTTAGACACTCCAGGTGTGCTTTGGCCAAAGTTTGAAGACCCTAATGTTGGTAACAAGCTTGCTTTTATTGGCTCTGTTAAAGATGAGATTATGGACCCTGAAACAATAGCGGTACGCCTTCTTGATGTTTTAAAGGTTGATTATGCTGACAGGCTTTGTGATAGATATAAGCTTTCACCAGATGATTGTGAGCTTGAGTCTTGTGAGCTTTTGCAGGAAATTGGTAGAAAAAGAGGAATGCTTATAAGCGGTGGTGAAATTGACACCGAGCGTGCATCAACAACTCTTTTAGACGAATATAGGGGCGGTAAACTTGGCAAAATCACACTTGAACGCCCAAAGGGTTAAACACTTTTAAAATATATTTTTTAATTGAATTGCTTTTTTGTAAAAGGAAGATATTATGACATATGAATATGAACAACAGGCATTAAATGATGGATTTAAAATTGTTTGCGGGATTGATGAGGCAGGCAGAGGTCCGTTAGCTGGGCCAGTTTTTGCAGCGGCTGTAATTTTGCCAATGGGTTTTGAAATAGAAGGCGTAAACGATTCTAAAAAATTGTCTGAAAAGAAGCGTGAACAGCTTTTTGATATAATTACTCAAAATGCTGTGGCGTACAGCGTTGCAACAGCTACAGAAAAAGAAATTGATGATATAAATATTCTCAGGGCAACTTTTCTTGCTATGAATAGAGCTGTTAGTGCTTTGTCTGTAAATTCTGATATAGCATTAATAGATGGCAACCAAAAGCCAGGGCTTGAAATTGAGCAAAGAACAATTGTTAAAGGGGATTCTAAGTCAATATCAATTGCTGCTGCATCAATCCTTGCAAAGGTTAGTAGGGATAGATATATGGTTCAACTTGCACAGGTTTATCCGCAGTATCAGTTTGAAAAGCATAAAGGATACGGCACAAAATTGCATTACGAAATGTTAGAGCAATATGGAATCTGTGAAATACATAGAAGGACCTTTTTAAAAAAGCTTTTGGAGCGTGAATGATTTGCAAAGTTCAGGTATAAGAGGGCAAATTGGAGAAAGATGTACCGCAAGATATTTGCGTGATAATGGCTATGAAATAATTGGTGCAAATTATCACACAAGGTTTGGCGAAATAGACATAATAGCAACAAAAGGTAAGTACATAGCGTTTGTAGAGGTAAAAGCAAGAGGGCAAAAAAGCAAGGCAACTCCTGCGGAGGCAGTTGATGCAAACAAGCAGGAAAAGCTACGCAAAACAACCCTTATTTATCTTTCAAAAAACGAAACACAACTTCAGCCAAGATTTGATGTTGTTGAGGTTATATTAAATTCAAATGAGGAACTTGTTAGTATTAATCATATTGAAAATGCGTTTGAATAATTTTTTTAGAGGTATTTATTATGAAACTTTTTGACTTGCATTGTGATACGATAACCGAATGCTCACTAGAAGGAAAAGATCTTGCAAAAAACGATTTACACATTTCTCTTAAAAAAGCAAAATACCTTCAAAATTGGGGCCAGCTTTTTGCCATTTGGATGCCAGATGATTATAGAGGTAAAGAAGCCCATAGTTATTTTGAAGATATTTATTATACATACAATGAGCAAATGGATAAAAATAAAAATCTCATTTCAAAATGCACAACAGGCAAAGAAATTGAGCAAGCTATGGAAGACGGCAAGTATGCAAGCATTTTAACAGTTGAGGGCGGAAGTGCAATTGCAGGTGATTTAGATAGAATTGATTACCTTTATAATTGCGGTGTAAGGCTTGTTACACTTACATGGAACGGTTCAAACGAAATTGCAAATGGCTGTTTGTCAGACGATAAAGGCGGTCTTACATCTTTTGGCAAGCAGGCAGTGCAAAGGATGCAAGCTCTTGGTATTTTTGCGGATGTTTCGCACCTTAATGATGCAGGATTTTATGATGTTGCAGAGCTTTCAAATCAGGCGGGCAAACCGTTTATTGCAACACATTCAAACAGCGATTATATACATGCACATAAAAGGAATTTGACAAATGAACAGATAAATATAATAATAGATAGCGGTGGACTTATCGGAATAAATTTGTTTCGCAAATTTATTGGTGGTGACACTTGCGATTATGTATATAGGCACATTTATCATATGCTTTCCATAGGTGCTGAAAAAACGCTGGCAATGGGTAGCGATTTTGATGGTTGTACAACGGTAATGGAGCTTTTGGGAATTGATACAATGCCAAGGCTTTATGATTATCTTTTAAGCAGAAACATTTCTCAAAATGTTGTCGATGCAATATTTTTTGACAATGCATATAATTTCTTTGTAAATAATTTAAGCTAACTATAAATGAGGGGATAAATATGTTTTATACAAGCACAAGAGATAAAAGTGTCAGTGTTACTTCAGCACAGGCAATAACAATGGGGATTTCAAAGGACGGAGGTCTTTTTGTTCCGCAGGAAATTCCAAAGCTTTTAGCAAGCGATATAGAATCACTTGCAAAGCTTGATTATATTGGCAGGGCAAAGAGCATTTTGTCTATGTACCTTACTGACTTTACGCAAGATGAACTGGACAAGTGCGTGAACGGGGCATATGAAAAGGGCAAGTTTAGCTCAGATGTTATAGCTCCGCTTGTGGGTTTGGATGATGAAACACAGGTGCTGGAACTGTGGAAAGGGCCAACATGTGCCTTTAAGGATATGGCACTTCAGCTTCTTCCATATTTGCTTACAACCGCATCTAAAAAGGCTGCACCAGGCAAGCAAATTGTAATTCTTGTTGCAACATCGGGTGACACTGGAAAAGCAGCACTTGAAGGCTTTAAAGATGTAGAGGGAACAAAGATACTTGTGTTTTATCCCAATGATGGTGTTAGTGAAATGCAAAAATTACAGATGACAACACAAGAGGGTGACAATGTCAGCGTTTGTGCTATTGTTGGTAATTTTGATGATGCTCAAAGTGGAGTAAAAGCAATTTTTACAAATAAAGAAATCGAAAAAAAGCTTGAGCAGTCTAATATGATGTTTTCATCGGCAAACTCAATTAATTGGGGCAGGCTTGTTCCACAAATTGTTTATTATGTAAGTGCATATTGCGATATGGTTTCAAAGGGAATTCTTAAGAATGGCGATCCAATGAATGTGGTCGTTCCAACTGGAAATTTTGGCAACATTCTTGCGGCATATTATGCAAAGAAAATGGGCGTTCCAATCGGAAAACTTATTTGTGCATCAAATGCAAATAATGTTCTTACAGACTTTTTAAACACAGGTAAGTATGACAGAAACAGAGCATTTTACACAACAAGTTCTCCGTCAATGGACATTCTTATTTCTAGTAACCTTGAAAGACTTCTTTTTGACCTTTGTGGCAAAGATGATGACAAGGTAAATAGCTGGATGTCGGCTCTTTCTAAAGATGGTGCTTATGATGTTGGTGAGGATATGCTTGTAAAAATCAAAGATTTGTTTTGTGCAGGCTTTTGTGATGATGATGGCGTTCAGCTTTCAATAAAAGAAACTTTTGAAAATAACAACTATCTTTGCGATACCCACACAGCAGTTGCTGTTAATGTTTGTGACCAATACAAGAAAAATACAGGGGACAAAACTCCTATTATAATAGTATCCACAGCAAGCCCATATAAGTTCTCAAAGAGTGTGCTTCAGGCATTGCAACCAGTGTCAAACGATTTAGATGATTTTGAAATAGCTGATGTTTTGGCAAAAAAGACAGGTACTCAAATTCCACCACAGCTTGCACAATTGAAAAGTAAGCAAGTGAGATTTAATCAAGTTTGCGAAAAAGATACAATGGAACAGCAAGTTTTTGATATGCTAAAAATCTAAATAAAAAAACAAATGGCGGTGGAATTGTCCGCCGCCATTTTTATATTTTTATATAATTATATATTTGATTTTTTAGTTTTAAAAGTTCCGCAGAGTGTATCTTCACAGCAGTTTGTAGTTGGCTTGCAGTTTCCAATTTCTATTGAAGGTGCAGTGCATTCGCACGCTTCATTATGATAAGCACATTCTTCAACTAAACAATTGATTTTGTTCTTTTTACCCATGGATAAATCCCTCCTCCCAACATTATTTTAACCAGAAAACTAAAATAAATGAGGTCTATAAAAATGTCAATTTTCACAATTGGAGATACGCATCTTTCACTAAACTCTGACAAACCAATGGATATATTTAAAGGCTGGAGTGACTATACAAAAAGACTTCAGCTTAATTGGTTGGCAATTGTAAACGAAAATGACACAGTTGTAATTCCCGGAGATGTATCATGGGCTATGGATTTGCAAGGTGCAAAAAAAGATTTTGCATTTTTGAATGAATTGCCAGGAAAAAAGATATTATTAAAAGGTAATCATGACTATTGGTGGACAACAATGACAAAGATGAATGAGTTTTTAAATGAAAATAATTTTGACTCAATTCAAATTTTGTTTAACAACACAGTTGAAGTTGGAGATTTTGCAATTTGTGGTACACGGGGCTGGTTTTTTGATGATGACGCAAAAGATGCTCAAAAGATTTTGGCAAGAGAAGTTGGTAGGCTAGAAATGTCAATTGAATGTGCAAAAAAAACAGGTAAAGAACCAATTGTGTTTCTGCATTATCCGCCTATAAATGAGCTTACATCTTGTGAACCAATTATGAAAGTTCTTATAGAAAATAAAATAAGGCGTTGCTATTATGGGCATTTGCATGGTGATTCTTTAAAGAGAGCATATAGAAATGAACATTATGGCATAAAATTTGATGTTGTATCAGCAGACTTTTTAGAATTTTGCCCAAAATTAATAGAAAAATTTTAATTAAAGATTTTACTTATAAAAAATAGTGGAAATTCTAAAAAAATTCTGATATAATGAATTAGTTTAAATATAGCTAAATAGAAGTAAGAAAACAGGAGGATTATTTAAATGAGTTTAAAAACTTCAAACAAAATTGAAACAAATGTATATGAGCTTGAGATATCAATAGATGCAAGCACTTTTGAGCAGGCTGTTCAAAAGGCTTATAACAAGCTTAAAGGCAAGATAAATGTTCCGGGATTCCGTAAAGGTAAGGCTCCTCGTGCAATGATAGAGAAGCTCTATGGTGCAGAGACTTTTTATGAGGATGCTATAGAGATAGTTTATCCAGACGCTGTTGAAGAGGCAATTAAAGAGGGAGATCTTAACATCGTTGATATGCCTTATGATGTTGAAGTTCCTGAGATTGGCAAAGATGGTGCTCTTATTAAGCTTAAAGTAACAGTTAGCCCAGAAATTGAGCTTGGAGATTATAAGTCATTAGAGGCAACAAAGGCTCCAGTAACTGTTGAAGATTCTGAGATTGACGAGCAGATAAGTCAGATGCTTGAAAGAAGCGCTCGCTATGTAAGCGTTGAGGACAGAGATATTGCAGAAAGCGATATGGTAACAATTAACTTTGAAGGTTTTGTTGATGGCAAAGCTTTTGAAGGTGGCAAGGCAGAGAACTATGATCTCACAATCGGTTCAGGTGCATTTATTCCTGGATTTGAGGAGCAACTCATTGGCCATAAGTCAGGCGAAGAATTAGAAATAAATGTTACTTTCCCAAGTGAGTATGCAGAGAATCTTGCAAACAAAGAAGCAGTATTCAAAATCAAGATAAACGAGATTAAGCAAAAGGAACTTCCAGAGCTTAATGACGAGTTTGCAAAGGATGTTAGCGAATTTGACACTATTGCAGACCTTAAAGATGACCTTCGCAAGCAACTTGAAGAAAGAAAGCAACAAGAGTCAGATGCAGGTGTTGATGACCAGCTTCTTGAACAACTTGCAGGCCTTGTAAAGGCAGAAATTCCTCAGGTTATGATTGAGAAGAAAATGGATGATAGCGTAAATGAGTTTGCATATCGTATGCAGTCACAGGGCATGGATCTTGAAACATATTTACAGTTCACAGGAATGACACAGGAAAGTTTCCGTGAGGGTCTTCGTGAAAAATCAGAAACTCAGGTAAAAATTAACCTTGCACTTGATAAGGTAGTTGAGATTGAGAAAATTGAAGTTTCAGGGGAAGCTCTTGAAGATGAATACAAGAAGCTTGCAGAGATGTATGGCGTTGAAGTTGATATCGTTAAAAAAGCTATTCCAGAAGATGATGCAAGTTCAGGCCTTAGAACAACACAGGCACTTGAAATTATCAAGAAAACAGCAAAAATAACAGAAGAAGTTAATGCTGATAAGGCAGAAAAGAAGCCAGCTGTAAAGAAGACAGTAGCTAAAAAAGCAGCAGATGACAAGGCTGAGAAAAAGCCAGCAGCAAAGAAACCAGCAGCAAAAAAGCCAGCGGCTAAAAAGACAGAAGAAGAATAATTATAAGATTATAATTAAATATACTTGTCAACAATTAATATAAGGAGGTTATATTTTTATGAGTTTGGTACCATATGTTATAGAACAAACAAATAGGGGAGAGCGTTCATACGACATTTTTTCCCGTTTGCTTAATGACAGAATAATCGTACTTTCTGAGGAAGTTAACGATGCAACCGCAAGCCTTATTGTTGCACAGCTTTTGTATCTTGAGGGTCAGGATGCAGAAAAGGATATAAGCCTTTATATTAATAGCCCAGGCGGTTCTGTAACTGCAGGTTTTGCAATTTATGACACAATGCAGTATATTAAGCGTGATGTTTCAACAATCTGTATGGGTCTTGCAGCAAGTATGGGAGCTTTCTTGCTTTCATCAGGTGCAAAGGGCAAAAGGTTTGCTCTCCCAAATAGTGAGATTATGATCCACCAACCTTCAGGCGGTGCAAAGGGTCAGGCAACTGACATCAAAATCGTTGCAGATCACATTATCAAAACAAAAGAGAATTTGAATAAAATTCTTGCTGAAAATACAGGTAAACCTATTGAGATAATTGCACAAGATACAGATCGTGACAACTTTATGGGAGCTCAAGAAGCTCTTGATTACGGTCTTATTGACAAGGTTCTTTTAAAGAGATAAATCTATGGAGGTATCCCGATGCCGAGAGATGACGAAAGAGATAATTCTATAATTCGTTGTTCGTTTTGCAACAAAACACAAGATCAGGTAGAAAAGCTTATTGCTGGCCCTGGGGTGTTTATTTGCGATGAGTGCGTTGCTCTTTGTCAGGATATTATTGAGGAAGATGCACCACAAACTAAAAAGCAGACAACGATTAACACTAAAAAGGTCTTGCCAAAGCCGCAGGAAATTAAAAAAATGCTCGATGAATATGTTATTGGGCAGGAAAATGCAAAGATTTGTTTAAGCGTTGCAGTTTACAATCATTATAAAAGAATATTTTATGGTGATTTTTCAGATGTTAGTATTCAAAAGAGTAATGTATTGCTTTTGGGTCCAACAGGTGTTGGAAAGACAATGCTCGCACAAACTCTTGCAAGTATCCTTGATGTTCCTTTTGCCATAGCAGATGCTACAACTCTTACCGAAGCTGGTTATGTCGGTGAGGATGTAGAAAACATTCTTCTAAGGCTTATTCAGGCAGCTGACTATGATGTTGAGCGTGCACAGATGGGCATAATCTATGTTGATGAAATTGACAAGATAGCAAGAAAATCTGAAAACCCATCTATCACTCGTGATGTTAGTGGTGAGGGTGTTCAGCAAGCACTTCTCAAAATCCTTGAAGGAACAGTTTCAAATGTTCCACCACAGGGTGGAAGGAAGCATCCGCAACAGGAGTTTATTCAGGTTGACACAAGTAACATTCTGTTTATTTGCGGTGGTGCTTTTGACGGAATAGAGAAACTAGTTGAAAAGCGTCATGGTAATTCTGGAATGGGATTTGGATCGGAAGTTAAGTCTAAAGTTGAGATGGATCTTTCAGATGCAATGGGAAATGTAATTCCACAGGATTTGGTTAAGTTTGGGCTTATCCCTGAAATTGTTGGAAGAATCCCTGTAATAACAGCACTTAAATCACTTGATAAGGATGCTCTTGTTCGTATATTGTCAGAACCTAGAAATGCACTTACCAAGCAATATAAAGAGCTATTTAAAATGGATGATGTTGAGCTGAATTTTGACGAAGCTGCACTTGAGGGAATTGCAGAGCAGACTTTGGAAAAAGAAACGGGAGCAAGAGGACTTCGTTCTATTATGGAAAAGGTGCTTTTGCCAATTATGTATGATATACCTTCAGATCATACAATAGAAAAGGTAACGATTACAGCACAGAGTGTAAAGGATGGACTTCCACCATTGTTGGAAAAAAATCCAAACAGAAAGCCGACTAAGCTTTTTTCATCACCTGCACCTGTATCTACAAAAAAAACTAGAGGAACAGCAGTATAAATACAACTAAATGTATTTTTAGGCGGAGGATTAATTCTCCGCCTTATTTTTTTAAAAATGATAATAAATATAAAACATTAACTTCAAAAAGCGTTAATTCTTGATTATAGTGCATAAATATTGTATAATAACCGAAAGTGATTATTATACAATATTTATGCACCTGTAAGCGGTGATGTACAGATTGTAATGTGTCGCTTTGTATTTATAGTTTAATATCTGAACTTTTTTAAGGTTAAATTATTTTTTTAAAATAGATTTTGCAGTGGGGATAATTTATGAGCAGAACAGAACTTATGAAACAAGAATTACCAATAGTAGCACTTAGAGGGATTGTTATTTTCCCTAATATGGTGTTGCATTTTGATGTTGCAAGAAAAAAATCAATTGAAGCTGTTCGTGCTGCCATGGAGGATGGGCAGGAACTTTTTTTGGTTGCCCAAAAAGATTTGCGAACAGAAGACCCAGAAGCTAGCGACTTATTTAAAATTGGCGTTATTGCACAGATAAGGCAGATTGTACGCTTGCCAAATAGCGAAACAATTCGTGTTGTTGTTGAGGGTAAAATGCGTGCGCAGATTGCGGAGATTATTGACGATAAACCATATATTTGTGGAATTATAGAGGAAAAGAAAACCAAAAAAGCACCTAGTAAAAGTGCAGATTATCAGAAGGCTCTTGTAAGGCAAGCAAAAGATATTTTTGAGGATTATGCAGATGCTGCACCAAAAATGTCGCCTGATATTATGCTAAGTGTTATGAAGGATGAGAGTTGCGACTCGATTTCAGATTATATTTCATCGGTGTTAATTATTGAATTTGAGGAAAAACAAAAACTTGTTGAAGAATTGAATCCAATCAAACGCCTTGAAAAGCTATGTTCAATTCTTATAAAGGAAACGGAACTACTAGAAATTGAGAGCGAAATAGCAATAAAAGTTACAGAGCAGGTGGATAAAAATCAGAGGGATTATTATCTGCGTGAACAAATGAAGGCAATTTCAATTGAACTTAATGATGGTGAAGATGAGTTAAGTGAAATTGAAGGTTTTCGTAAAAAAATAACAGAGCTTAAAGGCTGCGATGAGGAAAGCCGTAAAAAACTTCTTAAAGAATGTGATAGGCTTGCCAAAATGGGTGGTTCATCCTCAGCAGAGGCAACAGTTTTAAGAAATTATCTAACAACATGTCTTGCACTTCCTTGGGGAGTTTACACAAAGGATAATTTTGACATTAGCAAGGCACAAAAAGTGTTGGACAAAGACCACTATGGACTTGAAAAGGTAAAAGAGAGAATTGTAGAGATGCTTGCCGTTAGAAAGCTGTCACCAGACATAACAGGTCAGATAATTTGCCTTGTTGGGCCTCCGGGAGTTGGCAAAACATCAATAGCTCGTAGTCTTGCAACGGCAATGGGCAGAAAGTATGCAAGAATATCCCTTGGCGGTGTTCGTGATGAAGCAGAGATAAGGGGCCATAGAAAAACCTACATAGGTTCAATGCCTGGCAGGATAATAAATGCAATAACAACTGCAAAAACAAGTAATCCACTTATTTTGCTTGATGAGATTGACAAGCTAGGTGCGGACTATAAAGGTGACCCATCATCTGCGTTGTTAGAGGTTTTGGATGGTGAGCAGAACTTTGCATTTGTTGACCATTACATAGAAATTCCATATGATTTGAGCAAGGTGCTTTTCATAACAACAGCAAATGACAAATCAACCATACCATCTGCATTGCTAGATAGGATGGAAGTAATTGACCTTTACAGCTATACACACGAAGAGAAGTTTAATATAGCTAAAAAACATCTTGTGCCAAAGGAACTTTCAGCACACGGATTAAAAGTATCTAATCTTAAGATTACAGACGAAGCACTTCGTATAATTATTGACGGCTATACAAGAGAAGCAGGAGTAAGAAAACTAGAACGCCAAATTGCAAGTGTTTGTAGAAAAGCAGCAGTAGGTGTTGCAAAAGGCGACTTAAAAAAGATGACGCTAAAGCCGCAGGATATAGAATCTGTTTTAGGACCTGTAAAGTATAAAACTGAAAAGGTTCATGGCGACGAAATCGGCGAGGTAAATGGGCTTGCTTGGACTTCTGTCGGTGGCGAAATGCTTAAGGTAGAGGTTGCAATTTTAAATGGCAAGGGTAATATTGAGCTTACTGGTTCTCTTGGAGATGTTATGAAAGAATCTGCAAAGGCTGCAATAAGTTATATAAGAAGCAGGTCAAATCAATATAATATTGACGATAATTTTTATAAAGAAAAAGACATACATATTCATGTTCCAGAAGGTGCAGTTCCAAAGGACGGGCCTTCAGCAGGCGTTACAATAGCAACAGCACTTTTATCTGCACTTACGCAAACGCCTGTTAGTGGTAAGGTTGCAATGACTGGGGAAATAACTCTTAAAGGCAACGTGCTTGCAATAGGTGGATTAAAAGAAAAATCAATGGCTGCATATAGGGCAGGGATAAAAACAATAATAATTCCAAGTGATAATGTTTCAGATATTGCAGAGCTGGACAATGCGGTAACACAAGCAGTTAATTTTGTGCCTGCTGATAAATTAGACAAGGTTTTTGAAACAGCTCTTATAAAATTACCAGCAAATACAAATATATCTATGAAAACTCAATATAAAAGTGATGTAGGTGTAAGATATGAGATTTGACAAAGCAGAATTTGAAACATCTTTTGGTAAATTTTCGCAGATGCCACAATCATTTAAACCTGAGATCGTTTTTTCAGGTCGTTCAAATGTTGGCAAATCATCATTGCTAAATAAGATACTGAACCGCAAAGCTCTTGCTAGAGTTAGTGCATCGCCAGGCAAGACTATAACGATAAACTTTTTTAAACTTGAGAATGCAAGGCTTGTTGATTTGCCAGGATATGGCTATGCAAAGGTATCCCAGAGTGAAAAAAATCGTTGGTCGAAGATGATAGAATCATATTTTAATTCAGACAGGGATATAAAGCTTGTCGTCCAGCTCATTGATATGCGTCATAGTCCAACAAAGGACGATTTGCAGATGCTGGATTTTTTAACACAGCTGGATTTTCCGTTTGTAGTTGCTCTTACAAAGAGTGACAAATTAAATAAAACACAGTACAAAACTCAGTTTGAAAGTTTAACTGAGGAGCTTTCGCAGTTTAATGTTAAACAGATAATTCCTTTTTCAGCTAAGAGTGGAGAAGGAGCTGACAAAATAAAGTCAGCTATTGAAAAGGCGTTAGCATAAGTTTTTAAAAAAGGAGAAATGAAAATGTTTGTATCAGACAGTTTATCAGTAAACGAAAAGGGACATCTCACTATTGGTGGATGTGACACAGTAGAGCTTGCAGAAAAGTATGGTACACCTCTATATGTGCTTGATGAAACTCAGATAAGGCAAAATTGCCGTGATTATGTTAAATCTATAGAAGATAACTATGGTGGTAAAGGTCTTGTACTTTACGCTAGTAAGGCGTTTTCATGCCTTGAGATGTGTAGGATTTGTGCATCAGAAAATATGGGGCTTGATGTTGTTTCGGGTGGCGAACTACATACAGCACTTAAAGCTGGCTTTCCAGCAGAAAAAATATTTTTTCATGGCAACAATAAAACAAAGGCGGAGCTTGAACTTGCACTTTTAAGCAATGTTGGTAGAATAATTGTTGATAATATCGCAGAGCTTGATATGTTAAATGGACTTGCATACAAACATGATAAAATCGCAAAAATAATGTTCCGCATAAAGCCAGGTATAGATGCACATACACATAGCTTTATACGAACAGGGCAGATAGATTCAAAGTTTGGTTTTGCACTTGAAACAGGCGAGGCCATGGAAGCTGTAAAGCTTACAAAGACTATGGAAAACATAGAGCTTTATGGTGTTCATTGTCACATTGGTTCAAACATATTTGATATTGAACCTTTTGAGCTTGCTGCAAAGGTTATGCTTGAATTTATTGCTAAAATAAAATCAGAAACAGATATAGAAATAGCCGAGCTTAATTTAGGTGGCGGTTTTGGTATTAAATATTTGTCAAGTGATGAGCCAGTAGCTTATGGTGATTATATGAGTAAAGTTGCAAAGGTAGTAAATGAAACATGTCCAAAGCTCGGCATAAAAATTCCAAAGATTTTAATAGAACCTGGCAGGTCTATAACAGGCTCTGAGGGTATAACCCTCTATAAGGTTGGCAATGTAAAGAAAATACCTGACATTCGCACTTATGTGTCAATTGATGGTGGAATGACCGATAATCCACGCTATATTCTTTATCAATCAAAGTATGAGCTTATGTGTGCTAATAAGGCAAATGAGCCTAAAACACAGGTTGTAACCGTTGCTGGAAAGTGCTGTGAGAGTGGCGACCTTATTCAGGAGGACACTAAACTTCAAGAGGTTGAGCAGGGCGATACAATAGCTGTTTTGTCAACAGGTGCATACAACTATTCAATGTCATCAAATTATAACAGAATTCCTCGTGCGGCTTCAATAATGGTTAAGGACGGGCAGTCAAGAGTAATAATTAATCGGGAAACCTATGAAGATATGGCGCGGAACGATGTTTAAAACGCTTGTAATTTAATTTGCATATAATTAAATAAAAAGGCTAATATCAGTTTATAAACTGATATTAGCCTTTGCTTTGTATTATGGTTACAATATGAAATTAATTAATGTTTATTATGATTCATTCCTCGTCTAATTGTTGCACCAACGCAAGATGCAGAAAATTGTTTAAAAACATTTATTTTACAAGGAAAATAATAAGGCTTTGTGTTCCAATCTTTTTCTTTCCAATACTGCGTATCGAGCTCTATTAAATGCTGTGCCAAGGCTTTTTGTACTTCAAAATTTATTAGACTACCAAGCGGCGGATGATATTCCAGCGGTGAATTTAACAGCTTTATAAATTTAAAAATCTCTTTTTCTGTTACAGGTGTATTAATGTTGCGAATGTTTCGTCCAATACTGCCTGCGGGCATTGCACCCCACTGTACTGCAACGCTTTTGAGATACGAAAGTGTAGATTTTAGTCCTGATCCTTTTGTGGTTGCTACGCAAAGAACTGGTTTTGCATATAGCTCAGGACGATGAAACCATTTGCAAGTGCGGTCGATAAAAGTTTTTAGTCTTCCAGAAACTTGTTGTAAATAGACGGGAGAACTGATAATAATTCCATCTGATGAAGAAATCTTTTCCATGAGCATTTCAGTTTCATCACTTAATACACATTTGTTTTTCAAAATACATTGTTCACAACCGATGCAATCTTTAATATCTAAATCATAAAGCGAAATTATTTCTACATCCACATCGCTTTTTGATAAAAGTTCTTTGATTTGCACGAGCACTTTGTAGGTGTTCTTATTTCTCTTACTTGAGTGTAATGCAATTACTTTTTTCATATATTAACCTCTTTGATAGTAGGATAAAAATCTTATTTTTCTTACTTTTTTCTGCCTATTCTGGACGAAGAAAAATCGGGATAATATTTGTCGGAATCCTGTTTGCTTTTACAGAATATCACAATACATTTTTAATGTCAATTTCAATAAAATAGCTAGAATTTATATATATTTGGCTTGTCTAGCACTTATTTATAAAAGCTTATTATTTAGAGTTCTTGATTATAAATGCTATTTCTAAACAAAAATTTAAAAATATATATTAAAATTATTTTGTCTTACTTTACTTTCGGGATTTAGTGTGCTAAAATTTAAAAATAGAACTCAGAGGGGGTATTTATTTTGAATAGTAAACTTAGAGATGACAATATTGATTTTTTATTCAAGGCTATTTTGGAACTTGACAATATAGATGAATGTTATGATTTTTTTGAGGATTTGTGCACTGTAAATGAGCTTAAATCTATTTCACAGCGTATAGTTGTTGCAAAAATGCTAACTCAAAAAAGAGTGTATAGTGACATAGTAACACAAACAGGTGCGTCAACGGCAACAATTAGCCGTGTTAATCG
Source organism: Clostridia bacterium (assembly GCA_009930155.1). The sequence goes on from RZYX01000021.1 coordinate 21,771, forward strand.
CTCGCTTAGCTATGGCTGTGGCGGGTATGACAAAGTTTTTACAAGAATTGACAAGGAAGATAAAAAATGAGTTACTGCGGTTTTGCAGAGTTTTATGATATGTTAACTGAAGATGTAGATTATAGTAGTCAAGCAAAATATCTGATTGAACTTCTTTGTGAAAATGGAGTTAAATCGGGTATTCTTCTTGATTTAGCTTGTGGAACGGCAAGGCTTTCAATGCCGCTTGCAGAGGCGGGCTTTGATGTTATAGCCGTTGATGAGAGCGAGGAAATGCTGAGCTGTGCAAAGGTAAAGCTAGAACAAAATGGCGTTAAGGGCATTATGCTGCTTAATCAGAGCATGCAGGAGCTTGAACTTTTTGGAACGATTGATGCAGCAGTTTGTATGCTTGACAGCTTAAATCATCTTGAGGATTTTTATCAGGTGAAGCAGGCGATTGAAAAAGTTTCTTTGTTTATGAATCCTGACGGTATTTTTATATTTGATGTTAACACACCGTATAAACATAGGCATATTTTAGGGGACAACACTTTTGCGTTAGAAAAAGATAATCTTTTTTGCGTGTGGCAAAATGAATTTTATGAAGAAGAAAACACAGTTGACATAACTCTTGATTTTTTTTATGATATTGGTGGAAAATATAAACGGACAAATCAACAGATAACAGAAAAAGCATATGATATAAATGAACTGTCTTATTTGCTTTTACAAACGGGGTTTGAGGTTATCGCAATATATGATGACATGAGTAAAAACCCGATTGATGAAAAATCTGAAAGAGCAGTTTTTGTTACAAGGAAGGTGAAATGAATGGCTAAACTTGTTAGATGTATTTCAAATGATGGAACGCTGTGTATTATGGCAGCGAACACTACAGATATAGTTGCACAGGCAAAGGAGTTTCATAATACAAGTTCGGTTGCCTCTGCTGCACTTGGCAGGCTTCTTACAGGTGCGTCACTTATGGGTTCAATGCTTAAGGGCGAAGATGATAGCTTAACTTTGCGTATAAGTGGAGATGGTGAGGCAGGCTCTGTTATAGCTGTTTCTGATAGCCTTGGTAATGTTCGTGGATATATTTCAAACCCGAATGTTGAATTGCCTCTTAATGGGAAGGGAAAGCTTGATGTTGCAGGAGCGGTTGGCACAAATGGCACACTTACTGTTATGAAGGATTTAAATCTTAAAGAACCATATATAGGTCAAACACCAATTGTATCAGGTGAGATTGCAGAGGATATTACAAGCTATTATGCAATTAGCGAGCAGACACCAACTGTTTGTGCTCTTGGTGTTTTGGTGGATTCTAGAGATAAATCAATAATAAAAGCAGGTGGCTTTTTAATTCAGCTTTTGCCAACAGCATTTGATGATACGATAGATGCAGTTGAAAGATGCATAAAAAACATAGCACCTGTTACAACTATGCTTACACAAGGTTTTACACCAGAAGAAATTTGCAAGGCTGTTTTGCCTGAATTTGATTTAGAAGTGCTTGATGATGCATACCCAGAATACAAGTGCAATTGCTCAAAAGAGCGTGTGCAAAAAGCTTTGATAAGTATGGGTGAGCAGGAACTGCTGGAGCTGGCGGAGGATGAAACAACTGAAGTTTGTTGTCATTTTTGCTGTAAAAAATATACCTTCTCATCTAATGAAATAAGAGCAATATTAAAAGATGCAAAAAAATAACAACTTTTTTATAAACAAGTATTGACATATTAATAAAATTATAGTATAGTAATCTTCGTCGCTGCTACACAAAAGTGTTAAGCGACATTGTCGTGGGAGCATAGCTCAGCTGGGAGAGCATCTGCCTTACAAGCAGAGGGTCACAGGTTCGAGCCCTGTTGTTCCCACCACCCTTTTTAATGGCAAAGGGAATTAGGCCCGGTAGTTCAGTTGGTTAGAACGCTAGCCTGTCACGCTAGAGGTCGACGGTTCGAGCCCGTTCCGGGTCGCCATTTTTTGCCTTTGTAGCTCAGTCGGTAGAGCAGTGGACTGAAAATCCACGTGTCGCTGGTTCGATTCCGGCCGAAGGCACCATATGCGGATGTAGCTCATCTGGTAGAGCGCCACCTTGCCAAGGTGGAGGTAGCGAGTTCGAGCCTCGTCATCCGCTCCAAGGACGCAAAAACGAATAGTTTAGCGTCCTTTTTTCAAACTTAAATGGCACCATAGCCAAGTGGTAAGGCAGAGGTCTGCAAAACCTCCATCCCCCAGTTCAAATCTGGGTGGTGCCTCCAAAATAAAACCCCGTAACTGTATAGTTACGGGGTTTTATTTTGCTGTATTGTTAGTATAGCAACCATGTATTATTGCTTTTTATATTTTAAATTTTGTTTTCATCTGAGTTGTGTAAGTAAAGGATTTTATTAAAAAATTATATGAATATAAAGAAATAGAAAAACTATAACAAATACTGATTAGGAAATGGATTGCCGTATTTTAATTAAAAAGTTTTTTAATGCATTATAAAAGAATTTGTAAATAGAAAAATATATGATACAATTTAGTAGTAAAATATATCAAAACTTATGCTTGTTAAAATAAAAAGTTGAGGGTGTAACCTATGCTTTATGAAATTGATGCAACGGGATTAAAAACAATAGAAGCTAATGAAATATGTAGTGATAAAATAACGGTTGGATATTTATCACTTTCAGAACTAAAAAAGCAATATACTAATTTTAAATTTAATGAAGCGTCTATACGAGAGTGTGAAAAGAATGGCTCATATTTTCGCACAGGACTTGATATTTATGACGATTATAGTTTTGGAATTATAAAAATAACGGATGTTTTAAATATACATAAACAGAAAAATAGAATTGCTTTGTTTTTAAAACGAAACTTATTTATCGTCACTGCACTTGTTGATGAAGATAATAATACAAAAGAGCTGTTTTGCGAAGCCATTGAACGGTATAAACAGAATGTTACTGCTGAAAAAGTGGTTTATGGTGTTTTGGACAGACTTCTTCTTGATGGCAATATCGCTCTTGAAAATGCACAGGACGAAATTTATGATATGGAAGCTTCACTTATAACAGATAAGCCTAATGAAACCACAAACCGTATGATTTTTGATTTGAAAAACAAAATGCTACTTCAAAAGGGCTATTATGATCAGCTTGTAGATTTGGGGGAGGCTCTGGCGATAAATGGAAATGATATTTTTGAAGGAGATAACCTTAGATATTTTAAAATATTTACCGATGAAGCAAGAAGATTAAGTGCAAATACTCAGATCTTATGTGATAATCTTGTTCATATTAGAGAAGCATATGAAGCAAGCATTAATAACAATATGAATCATACTATGAAGTTGTTTACTGTTTTATCTGCAATTTTTCTTCCACTTACATTGTTGGTAGGTTGGTATGGGATGAATTTTAAAGTTATGCCAGAGTTAACTTGGAAATATGGATATATTTTTGTAATTATAGAAAGCTTTGTAATTGTTGCTTTTTGTCTTATATGGTTTTCAAGAAAAAAGTATTTTAAATAGAAATATTTTAATATTATTTTTCATTGTCAACTTCTGTTCCAAAGATAGCTACGAATTGATTACTTAATACAAATTTTTTGTCATTCCATTTCAAAATAGTTTGGATGTATCCTAAAGCGTCGGCGGCATATCTGCCAGAAATTCGTTGGTATGACAACAGTTCATATATACCATTAGAATCAAAGTCTATAGGATACAGCCCACTTAATGGACTTACAAAACCCTCTATAGGTGCTTTAAGTTTGCCATCTGGCTCATATATTTCTTTCAAATAATTTTTATCCCTATTAGATATATCAATTAAATAATTAATATTGTAAGTCATATTTTTTACTTTAACTTTGTAATAATCTTTGTAATTAACTTTATATTGATATTCGTCATTAAAGGTATTGTAGTCAAACAATAGTTTTGGTACATTTGAAACATCAGAATATATGTAATAAAACATAATTCCTCCGCTTCCTCCTGAAGCAATACTTATTAGAATTTCGCTCGTTCCATTACCAGTAAAATCCCCGAGAAATAATGTTGGGTTATATCCAGCATTTGATTCAAGCGGAATATGATTTGACTTGCCTGTTCGACTATCATTAATTACAAGAGTGATATCTTGTATAAATGGACTGTCAATTGTTTTAATACCTTTAAGATATACATTGTCTGGTACAGAGTCACCAGTTACATCACCTTTTGCAGAGGCGATAACGGAAAAATCACTTTTCCTAAAGTTGTTGTGGTTCTTATTAAACATATTCTTCCTCCAAACTATATTTACATATAAAGTTAATATATGTTTGCAAATTAAAAGTGTGATTCTCATTATTAAAAATCATGTATATAAGCAGAAAAATTTTAAATTTAAAGTAAAAAAACAGGTGTATGTATTTTTAATAGTTCTATTAAGTTGTTAGAAATTATGGTATAATAACTGGAAGTAATTGGTATACTGACTTTGCACACAATATTACAGAGCAATTACTGTATTTTAACCTATAATATTTGGTAGAAATGGATTGGAGAGCTTTATGAGTACTGTGATTTATTTTTCGGGAACAGGTAATTCGTATCATATAGCAAAAACTATTGCAGAGCATCAAAATGCATCGCTTATATCAATTGCAGATTTTGATGGCGAAAGCATAAATGATGATAAAGTAGGTTTTGTCTTTCCAATTTATTGTGGCGAACTTCCACCTATAGTTAAAAGCTTTTTAAAGAGAGTTATAGTAAGGGGCAAATATATTTGGGCACTTGCAGCAAGTGGTGGCACTGTTGGTACGGCGTTTAAAACAATGGATGAAATCCTTAGGTACAATGAGATGAGACTTCATTTTGCTGAAATCTTATTAATGCCAGATAATAGCATAATTACAATGACAAAACCGGAGTATACAAAGTCTGCACTTGAAAATGAATCAAGGCTTACTAGTGAGGTTTTGAGCCTTATTGATGTGGAAAGCCAGAACGAATATAAAGTTGAAAGCTTTTTGGGTAAGACAAGCAAAGTGCAATGGGCTTCATTAAAAGGTGTTGTAGGGGTTAATAGTAAAAAAGTAAACAAGAAAACTTGTGTTGACTGCGGGATATGTATAGATATATGCCCGATGGATAATATTGTAAGAGTTGGGGACAAAATTAAAATTGGCCCAAACTGCACAAACTGCTTTGCGTGCTTGCATTGGTGTCCTACTAGCAGTATAAAAGCTGGATTTATAAAAGTATCGTCAAAGAACAAATATACACATCCAAATGTGAGTGTAAAAGAATTGTTGAGAGAAAACAAATAAGCTAAAAGTCCTCCAACTTGAACAGCCCCCTGAAAAACGGACGTTGAATAAAAAGGACCCTCTATTGTAGAATTAAATAACTACAATAGGGGGAATTTTTATGCCATGCAGAAAAG
>RZYX01000366.1 GCA_009930155.1 Clostridia bacterium
ATCTAAAGCCTTAGAAGTAATTACAGCAGAAGTAATTCCATCCATATCTGTATCATAAATAATTGCAAGATTATCTTCTTTTTTAATTGAAGATATATATTTTTTGAAAAGATTTAGTTTATCTAAGTTTATAATATCCATATATTATAAAATACAATAAAACATTTAAAAAAGAAAGTAAAAAAGTCTGGTCTTTCGCAAGAAACATTTTTAAGACAAACTGTTAAAGGTTGTATCATTCAAGAAAATCCTACTGACGAACTAAAAGATGTTTTGCGTGCTTTATCGTCTATTGGTAATAGCGTAAATCAGCTTGCAGCGAAAGCAAATGCTCTTGGATTTGTTGACGCTCCAATGTTGCGACAAGAAGCAGATAAGTGGAGCAAGTTACGCCTTAGTATGCGTGAGAAGTTTTTAATCCCTGAAAAGAGGTAATCGGCTATGGCAGTTTGTAAAATGTGGGTCGTTCGTGGTAGACTCGACCATCCACTTGACTATATCTCTAATTCAGAAAAAACTACACGACCAGAATTAACCGACCAGCAACTCCAATCGCTTCGTGATGTTATGGATTATACTTCTAATGGCGAGAAAACTTATGATACCGATGAAGAAAGATATTTGTCATCTATTAACTGTTGTTTGCAAACTGCAAGGCAAGATATGATAATAACAAAAAAGCAATGGTGTGATGAAAGTCCTATCATTGCTTTTCACGGTTTCCAAAGTTTTAAACACGCTGAAGTAACTCCTGATTTAGCTCACGAAATAGGAATACGACTTGCAGAAAAAATATGGGGCGAACGATTTGAAGTGGTTATATCAACTCACCTTAACACAGATTGTATCCACAACCACTTTGTTGTAAACTCCACAGCGTTAGATGGTGGCAATAGGCACCACGGAAACAAGGCAAGCATAAAGCGTATGCGTGATTTATCCGATGAGCTTTGCAAAGAATATCGTTTATCTGTAATTGAAAATCCAAGCAAATTTAAAAAGAATGCTTATTTAAGCAGATTAGAATCATCGGGTATGCCAACTCAAAATATAGTTGCGTTGCAATGTATAGAAGAAGCTATTAAACATTCATTTACAAAAGATGATTTTTTCAAGCAGATGAATTCTATGGGTTATAGTTGTGATTTTAGAGAAAGTCGAAAGCACGCTTCAATTACTCCGTACGGGAGAGTAAAACCTATTCGTACTGAAACAGTTCACAAAGATTATACAAAAGAATATATCTATGCTCGTATAAGAGAAAACACAATTTCAGTAAGAAAATCACCCATAGAGCCTGCACTTAAATATGTTGGATATAGAAAAGTTACAGCGTATAGCATATAT
>RZYX01000097.1 GCA_009930155.1 Clostridia bacterium
GGATTATATACCCATGAATTACTTAAAGTTTCACCGGGCAGCCACTCAAATTGGAGACCTCCATGTGCAATTAACTGAACTTCTTCGCCTAATGCAATTTGGATTGAATCTGCATCTTCAATACCTGTTGCTCTTACATCAGGTTTTGGATGTACAGTAACAAGAATATTATCTGTAACAACTTCACAACCCGGATAAAAAGTATTTAAGGTATAAACTGTAGTTTGATCAGGCATTACATAAGGATTAGATATGCCGGTAAACTCAACAATAGTATCATTATAAGTCCAAAAATACATTTGCCCTTCCACTAAACCGGCACCAATTTGTATGCTGTCTCCCTGACACATTTCATAATCGGGACCTGCATTGGCGATTGCCGAAGGAAGCATTGTTACTCTGATAGTATCCAATGAAATACAACCTGTTATTGTGTCGGTAATTGTCAAAAAGTAAGAACTTAATTGAGCTGTTGGTGTGGCAACCGGCTGAGGAATAGTATCAAAATCTAAGGTAGTCAGAGGATACCATAAATATGTGTAGTTATCGATTTGTGGACTTCCTAAAATCAAGCTTGTATTTGCACAAATGATAGTGTCAGCCCCTGCATTAATCTCAGGGAATTCAAATATTTCGACATCATTTGTAATAGAGCTGCTGCAGATACCGTTAGTTACAGTTAAACTTACTGACTTTGAGCCGCCGGTAGAATACATAACAGAGCCAGGATTTTCGGCAGTAGAACTTGCGGGTTGTGCAGATTGTCCAAAATTCCAGTTAAAAGTCCAATTTCCGCCAGTACTTCCTGCATTTTGAAAATCAACGCCTTCGTCACCACAAACCGGGGCATCACTCGAAAATGCAGCCACCGGATTTTCATAAATCAATATTGGATGTGTAACAGAAGCCGAACATGTGGTTCCTGTATTAGTAATTACAAGTGTAACTAGTTTAATTCCATGTTGCGAATAAACAATATCTTGAGGATTTTCGTCGGTTGAAGTCGCCGGATTTGAATCTGCTCCAAAATCCCAAGCAAACTCTACACCGGTATTGTCGCCAGTATTAGTAAAGTCAACAGATAATCCAGAACAAACCGGAGCTGTACTTGAAAAGTCAACATTTGGCGTTCCCAATACAAAAACCGAATCGAGAATCGTGCTAGAACAACTTGAATTACTTATTGTGAAATTTATATATTTCCACCCACTTGTTGAATAAACAACACCAGATGGATTCTCAGAACTTGCTGTAGCAGGATTTGCTCCTTGTCCAAAATCCCAGGCATAACTAAAACCACTACCTGTAGAACCTGTATTTGTAAAACTAAAAGCCTGGTTCAAACATAAAGAGTCGGTATGGATTAGTGATACTATTGGGGTTGCCAAAATACTGATATTTTTAATAATATTATCAGAACAGCCTGTGATTGAATTAGTTACAACTAACTCTACCTGTTTTGACCCACTAGTTGAGTACACAACTCCCATTGGATTCTCATCTGTACTGGTTGCAGGATTGGCATCAACACCAAAATTCCACAAGTATGTAACATCTGTATTTGATCCTGTATTTGAAAAATCGACCCCTACTCCTACGCATTTTGGTCCTGTATTTTCAAAATTTGCCTGAGGAGTCTCATAAACCTCCACAGTTTGAATAACAGAATTTGAGCAAGTACCGTTTGTAATAGTAAGTTGTACGTTTTTTGTTCCACTTGATGCATAAACAATTCCTGTAGGATTTTGTGTAATCGAAGATGCTGGAGAAGCTCCAATTCCAAAATCCCAATTATACGACCATTCTCCGCCTGTACTTCCTGTATTTGTAAAATCAAAATCTTCGCTCACACAATCATCACCTGAATATGTAAAACTAACATTAGGTATAGCATTTATTGTAATTGCTTTTGAGATTTGATCAGTACATGAAGTAATATTATCAGTAACTGTAAGAGTAACAGTTTTGTTCCCTGCTGTAGAATATACAACACCTGATGGATTCTCATCGGTGCTTGTTGCAGGTGTTGCATCTGCACCAAAATCCCACAAATAAATATGATTCCCAGTGCTACCTGTATTTATAAAGTCAACATCCAAACCCGAACAAACCGGAGCATTACTCGCAAAGTCTGCATTTGGGCTGTCGAAAACAGTGAGATTTTGAACTGCATTACTTGAGCAATATGAATTGCTTACAGTCAAACTTACAGTTTTATTCCCGGAGGATGCGTATTGAATTCCGGTTGGATTTTCTGTTGTTGACACTTGGGGACTTGCACCGGAACCAAAATCCCATGCATAAGTCCAGGCAGAGCCACCAGAACCGGTATTTGTAAAGTCGTATGATGCACTTAAACAGTCGCTTCCAGAAGTTGTAAAGCTAACTGTTGGCGTTTCTCTAATCACAATATTGTCGGAATGGATAACCGAACAACCAGTTATGGTATTTGTGACTGTTAGGCTAACAATCTTTGCTCCATGATTAGAATAAACGATTCCTGTTGGATTTTCATCCGTTGATGTAGCAGGCGATGCCCCCGAACCAAAATTCCAGCTAAATGTACAGTTTGTTGATGACCCAAGATTAAAAAAATCGACACTAACACCGGCACATTCAGGAGCAGTACTTGCAAAATCAGCAATAGGAGAATCTACAACTGTTATAACCATATTTGTAGATTGCGTGCAATAACCATTTGTAATGTTTAGACTAACAGTTTTGCTTCCTGGGCTTGTCCAGTAAACTCCCGATGGGTTTTCTGCTGTGGAAACTGCCGGGATGGCATCTGCTCCAAAATCCCAAGAGTAAGACCATCCTATGCCTGAGCTTCCTGTATTTGTAAAATCGACAGACTCGTTTTCACAAACACTTATTGAACTCGCATTAAAGGAGGCAGTAGGATTCTCATAAATCATAACTCCGAGATTCTTATAAGAAATACATCCTGTAACAACATCGGTTACTGTAAGCGAGACTTCTTTGACACCGGCAAGGCTATATGTAACAGCAGCGGGAAATTCACCGCTTGCAGTTGCAGGTGTTGCGTCTGCTCCAAAATCCCAGTCATAAGTACAATCCACATGACTATACCCACTATTAACAAAAGTAACTGCATTACCCGTACACTCAGGTGCAGAAGAAGAAAAATCTGCCTGCACACTATCACAATAATGAGGAGTTTGAGCATAAGCAATTAGCCCAAACAAACTCATAATCACAACTAGTTTTAGTCTTTTCATAAAGATTATTTTTGAATTTACATTAGATGCTTTTTAACACCACAAGATAAGCAAAATTTAGTGTTATGTTAAATTAATTAACAATATTTGTTCTTTCACTTTTTTATTTTATAATAAATATTACATATTTTATACATCAAGCTCATACTGTGTTAAACAATTCACATTATTTCTTTTTTTTCTTCTATGTTTTTTACATCATTCAGATGCTTAATAAGTTTCACCTTACCAAAACTAAATAACACTTTATCACTTTTCCCAACAAAAGTAAACACAAATGCCGAAACAATAATAATCGGTAAAAGAGTAAAAATTACAGCATTAAGCCAATATCCAAAAAAATTATACAATTGTGCTTTATATGGATTACTTTTTCTATAAATTACTTTAACCTTTGAGCCTGGTTCTATCTTTATATTTCTTGGGGCGGTAAAAACGATTAACTCAGAGTCATGATAAAAATTTATAACAGGAGCAATTTCAGAATCCTCTGGGAAAGTCTTATTTTCCCACTCTTTATTCCCAGCAACGACACCGTCAGTAATTACCGATTTACTAATATCATTCATCCTATTTATGGAAAAGAATATTATGATTACCACATAAGCAATAATTATAATAGCGTTTCGGCCAAGTTTTAGGTTCATAATTTTTAATAATTAAAAAAAGCCGCAAAAAGCGGCTTAAAAAGTTTTAACAATTTGACTAGTGAGCAGATCCCACTACTTTAAATTGATCCCCTGTTTCGTCAACAATACGCTTATACCATTGTTCGCCATATCCCGGAAACTCAATATTTGGAGCATAATATTTATATCCATCAGGAATAGTAGATGGAGTTTTAAGGTTCCCATCCATATATTTTGTAAATAAATAGGCATAAAGCTCTGTCCAACGTTTATGAGTTGTTATTGCTGCGCCATTAGAGAATCTATTAATCTCATTTTGCACTTTAACAGGATCGGTTTTAATCATGTCGGTCATTTTTTTATCAAGTTTCTCGACATCTGCGACAAAGTTATTGTGTAATTCAGATTGCACCTTTTGAATCTCTGGAAACATCATATTGTATCTGGTATAAGCATAATTAGACACCATGTTAAATACCCAAAAAGCTGATTCCATTGTAAAATTCATAAGATCTCCATTCCCCACTTTAAATGGTCTTGGAATTTCAGTCATAGATGCATACATAGGCACATAAACTGTGGTAGCTGCATCATCAACCGAGAACCAGTTAATAGCACCAATCATATCAGGCAACCAGCTACGCAATTGAGCGACGAATGAAAATGCTGTTTGTTGAGTAGCTGTAGCTCTTTCGTTACAATAAGCAACACCGTCAACTTCCCATGTAAGCGGTCTCCATCTGTAAGGATTTCCAAACGGTCCTGCGCCAATATCTTTAGACATATCTAGCTCGGTACCTTCAAGGTGGTCACCCATAAATTTAAACATATCAATTTGAGAAATTTTCTTGGTTGGTTGCACCCACAGAGGCATTCTGTTATTAGCATATCCGTTATCTCCATGCTCAATATTACCTTTTGCATACTCCCAGTATTTATCCATTCCATCTGTAATTGCATTAAAAAATGCCCAAACTCTTATTTCACAAAATCTTGCACCACCAAAATCAACAGGAGCGTATGTATCAGAAAAACTAAAGTCCTGGTCTTTACCGTTAAAATATCCTTTTTCGCGAGCAAAACTGATTACATCTTTTGAATTAAAAACTGTTTGTTTTGGATTAAACCAATCATTTTTCTTTTGATACTCAAATGTAGTAATTCTTGCCTGATTTGCATGAGCGCATACATACCCATCAGGAATTTGCATTGCAACCCAAACAGCTCCTTTATTTCCAACACCTTTACCAATTACTTCAAAAATCCAAGCTTCGTTTTTATCACATACAGAAAACGACTCACCGCTACTAAAATAACCATAAGTATCCATTAGTTCGGACATAATCATAATAGCTTCGCGAGCTGTTTTTGCCCTCTGTAATGTTATATAAATCAGTGAGCCATAATCGATAATTCCGGTAGTATCGACAAGCTCCGGCCTTCCACCATAAGTAGTTTCCCCGATAGCAACTTGATGTTCATTTACATTACCGACAACATTATATGTTTCCTCCACTTGTGCGATTTCACCAAGGAATTTCCCTGTATCCCATTCATAAACTTTTAACATAGTACCTTTAGGATACTTTTTTGCTGGCCAATGATATAACTCACCATAAAGCAAGTGGCTGTCTGCTGCATAGCTTACCATTACAGAACCATCAGTTGATGCTCCTTTGGTAACAATAAAATTAGTACAAGAATATCCGGCCAAAGAAGTAAAAATAAGACCGGCAATTAAAAATACAAAAAATTTCTTCATCGTTATCAATATTTAAGTTTTTACAAATATAGTTTTAATTATTAATTCATTACTATTTTAATATATTCAATTTTAGAATTTTAACACTTTTTATACATAAAATCATGTCATAGTGGCCTAATAAAAACAATTTAACACCCCCAAAGTGCATAAAAATCATTTGTAACAATAATGATTTTTTAAAATTAAGATATTTAAGCTTACATCTTTTTTACTACTTTTGTCAAAAAATAAGCCAAATTATGATAAGTTCAATCGTTTGGGATGTTAGTCCCACTTTATTAGACCTCGGAAGTTTTCAAATAAGATTTTATTCAGTTTTGTTTGCTGTTGCTTTTATAATAGGATATTTTATCGTCAAAAAGATCTATAAGCAAGAAGGAATACCAATTTCAGAACTTGACTCATTAACCGTTTATGTGGTTCTTGGAGGACTTATTGGGGCTCGTTTAGGACACTGTTTTTTCTATGATTGGGCATATTATCAGAACCATTTGTTAGAAATTATTTTACCCGTTAGCTTCTATCCTGAATTTCATTTTACCGGATTTCAAGGCTTGGCAAGTCATGGTGGAGCATTAGGAATAATTATTTCGATGCTGATATTTAAACGAAAAACAACCAAAAAAAGTTTTTTCTGGGTTATCGATCGAGTAGCAATTCCAACAGGTTTTGCAGGAGCTTGCATACGTCTTGGCAACTTATTTAATTCCGAAATCTATGGACATCAAACCGATTTACCTTGGGGTTTTATATTTGTTCGAAATGGAGATACTTATGCAAGTCATCCAACACAACTTTACGAAGCATTATTTTATGTAATAACTTCAATAGTATTATTAAAATTATATAAAATTAAACGGTTTCGTGAGGCACGAGGATTTTTATTAGGAATGTTTTTTATAATGATTTTTACAGCTCGTTTTTTCATCGAGTTTGTAAAAGAAAATCAAGTTGCTTTCGAGGATAGTATGAGTCTAAATATGGG
>RZYX01000098.1 GCA_009930155.1 Clostridia bacterium
TCCACGCATACACATAAGCATACGAGATTTATTTGTAGTGTCAGCAACGTGTTGTGCCATTAGAAGTTGGTTGTGGCTTGGTCTAGGTAGGTTTAAATAGGCAAAGCAGTAGCACACAAAAACAATGAAGTTATAGAACAATGTTTCGTCATCCCAATACTTATCATCTTCGTAAATCTTTCCCCATTCATCTTGCGTAAAATATCTTATTGTATCGTCATAGCTAGTATCTTTATTTGGTACTTGCACTTTCTTCCCTTCGTTTCTTTGCTTCTTGTATCATCTTGTTATGCTTGTCACTTGCAGTTACTTTTGTTTTCTCGCTAACCTCTTGATTAATAGCCAAGTATTTCATAGCATTAGACAAGAGAGGTATATCCTTTAGCTTGTCATTTTGTAATGCCTCTAATAGCTTATCACTTACAAGGTCATCAATTTGTTCTAGCTTTTGTTTTTTGGTCATTAATCACTTCCTACTGCACCATTTAATACTAAACTCATATCACTAAATGCTTGTTTTGGAAACTTGAAGAAAGCTGGTTGCGATAAACCTTTGGCTAAAGAATATGGAGCAAATAGTGGTATGCTAGTTAATGCATACATATGATACTCTTCTTCTGTTTTCTCTCTACCAAGAACACCGTCCCTAACCTTAGAGCCTACATAAGAACCAACATATCCAAAGAAAGCACTTACACTTGTTTCAACATCTCCATGTGCAACAGACCTTAGTTGATGAAGACCTATGTTTGCAAAGCTGTTCATTGGATACATTAAAAGTTTGGATACAGCGTGACCTAGAACATTATCTCTAGTCCATGTTGCAGTACCACCAAGACTTGACCTTTGTGCTCCAACTTGACCCATGTTCCATAATATATTTGACAATCTATCTTGTTCAATATGACTAAGATTATCCCATTCAGGAACTTTTACATGACCTTTGTCATTAAACTTTAATGCTTTTTTAGCCAACTCTAAATCTTCAACACTTAACCCATACTTCTTTGCAAGTGCTGGATTAACAACTTTTAGATTGTTAGCCATTTCAGCTAGTCTTTGCATATTTGCTATTGCATTTGAAACTTCAAGTATGTCTGAAAACTTTAGCATACCGCTATATTTGAATACTGAATCTCTAGCTATCTTGGATATATTTACAGCTGTGTTGCTTTCGAGACCGAATATTCCAGCATCTCTCATATCCACATCAAACCTAGAACCAATGTTTGATATGTCATAGTTAATTCCAAGACCAACTCTTTCCTTAACGAATTGAACCATAGCACTATCATCTCCATGCCCTCTAATAATGGATACTATTTCTCCAAGAACCATTTGTCGTTCTTTGGCATTGAACATTAGTTTGCCACCAAGCATACCAGCCTCTTGTAGAAATGAGAATACAACAAATGGTAGCGACATACCAACAGAAGCATTACCAACAACTTGTAGGACTTGAAGTAGCTTTTCGTCTGCCTTAATTAATGGAACTCCAATCATTGAATTCAATACTTTTTCAGCAAGTTCTTTTGACCTAGCATCTTTAATTGTTTTTATTGCATCTTTAGCAGACTCTACTGAAAAACCTGATGCTTGTAATGCAATTCTTCCACTAAGACTATTCATGTAAGCACTTGATAATGCAAAGTCATTTCTTTCAAACATTGCATCCATAGTTAAGAAACCTTTTCTTCCGTCAATCATTTCTATTTCTATTGGCTTATATGATTTAAAGTCAAATGGTATTCTGTTTTTAAATTGACTAGCAACATCCGCTACTCCACCTCTAAAACCATCACTCATAATATGTTCAAAGTATTTATTAACTTTGAGTGTTGCCTTCTCTTCTGAAGCCATTTCATTAATATGTGTTGCAAACTTAGCGTATAAACTTCTAGCTTCAACTAAATCGGTAGCACCTTTGGCTTCATCAAGCAATCGCAAAGCATCTTCATCAAATGATGTTATAGCTTTAAATGTTTCTTCGTGGTCATCAATCATCTTTTTAAAATCATCCATTGAAGCAAACTTATCAAACATCTTCTCAACTTTACCATTTGCTGATGTTAATGCTTTTATTGGTGCATGAATTGCAGATAAGTACATATCTTTAAATGAGTTCTTGACAGCAACCAATGATTCAGGTGTCATCAATCTAAATGTGTTTTGGATACCTGATTTCCAGCTTCTTCGTACATACTCTTCTAACATCTTAGTAACTTCAGCACCATCAAGACCTAATTCTTTTGCTTTTAATATTCCTTGCTCGTTTAGCATACGACTAGACTCTTTAGCCATTTTCTCAACAAACTCTTTTCCTTGTTCAGGAACTTCCCCTATGCCATCTTTCATTGATGTTACATAAGTTCTAAACTTCTCCCTATTAATTCCATGAAATGACTCAAAGTGGCTAAGAAGTCCTTGTGAGTCTTGTGTTTTATACCACTCTTTAAACAACTTATCTTCAACAGCCTTATACTCACGAATAAACTTATCGAACAATCTTTGCTTCGTCCATTCTCCGACTTGGCTCTTTCCCTCCAATGGATTAACTAGAACATTCTCTATGAACTTTATTGCATCAACATTTCCTTCAGCCCTAACTTGTTGGATTAGTGGACCAAATGTTTCAGTAAATGATGTTCTGACTGTTTCATAGTTTCCTCTAAGTGAAGTTAATACTTTGCTTGTTCTAGTTGCTTCTTCTTGGATAGCACCTATTTGAGCTGGAGTTTGGCTTAATCTTGTTGCTACGCTTTTACCATAGCTTTTGTAAGCATTGTATCCAACACCACCGAGAACACCAAGAATGATTAGCGATTGAACTGTGGTTAGAAATACATCTCCAGCTGTTTGTTCATTTTCGCTTTTAGCAAACGCTCCTGTACTTAATGCACCAAGAACAACAGCTACTGGAATTAGTTTGTTTCCAAACTTATAGTTGTTTCCCTCTCTCTTCAGTCTAACTCCACCATTTAGATTGTCATATAGTCTTTGTTCTATGTTTCCAATCTCAGCTTCTTTTACTTTTCCTAAACTCTTTTGTTGCTTGGCTACCTCATTCTTTAAAATACCTTTTCGTATTTCATCTTTTGTGCCAAGTGATTTAATTTCTTTTTCAAGTGAAGCTATCTTTGCTTCTATCTTGTTTATCTTTGTCATATTTGCGTGTTGCTTAAATAGGTCATCAGCACCACTTCGTATTTTAGCCATTATATCTTTTACAGCATCAAGGCTTGTCTTATCAGCTTTTAATACAGTTCCATTCTCAAAAGCATCAACAGACTTTTTTGCTGTCATAGCTATGCTTTCTTTCTCTGCTTTTGTTAAACCATTTACATCATCTAGCCCTTTAACAAAAGCATCAATCTCTTCTCTTATACTCTGTATTGCCTTGCCAACACTTTTTGCATCTTGTGGATTTTCAATAATGTGTCTTTGTATTTTTGTAAACATATCATCTATGTCATTACTAGCATGAGCGTAACCAGCTATTGTGCTTTTAACACCTGATTTATTCATTTGTTCACCAACTATATTGACAAGCTCTTTATCAACAAGTTGTCTTAGTTCAGGCGTTGCTCTTGGTATTTCTATTACACTTGCTTCATCTACAACATCAAATGGTTCTTTGCTCCACTTTTGAACTTGCAATGTTATGTCTTGTTTAGATGCTGGAATAATTCCGCTTCCATTGGTTAGTTTTTTTGAGGCAATACTTGAAGCAATATCTTCTGATGCTTTTATTTTGACTTCAGGAGTAAACTTCATCATAGCTAAATATTCAAGTGAACCATATAGGGCCATCTGCTCAACAAGTTCAGAACCTGAAACTCCTTTATCAAATATACTATTTACTACTAATGGCTTAGATGCACTCAATGCACTAACTCCAACTGCCAACGATTGTTTCCCAGCTTTGGTTAATGCAAACAATCCTCTACCACCTGCAACAGTAGCTCCTGTTGGTGCTAGTAAATCAATATCTAAAACAGTATATAGATTTGCAAACTTGTTTTCACCTTCAGTTAATGTTCTACTTACAAATGTATCCAAGTTTCTATTTCTTTTTACGCTCTCAAGATTTGCTTGTAAATGCTCAGGAGAGCAACTATTTAATATTGTAGTTGTTTCATCTTCATTGGTGTTATATTGAATCAGAAATGGCATAACAGTATCTACATCAACTTTGTATCCATCTTGTCTTTTAAAGTCTGAAGCATTAGTCTGATAATTTGTTATGCCTACTGTTTCTAATATAGAGCCAACAAGTGTACCTCTATCGTATATATATCCAAATGCTCTAGCTTTGTCGGCAAAGGAAGCATTGCGTTGAGCTTCTTCTGTTTCTGCTTCTAATGCACGAAGATTTGATTTTTCTTGTATCTGTTCAGAAGGAGTTTGTTGGTCTTGTAGCCCAAGTCCTTTAGAGTAGGCATCTGATAGCTCTTGTATCTCTTCAGGACTAGATTGTAATTGTTGTGGTAGCGGTTTAATCTTAGCCATTTATATCCTTCTAAAATATAATTTCACTTGATGAATCAACAGCTTCTTTCAGCTTTTTATCTAGTGCTCTATTGTTAATTTTTCTTATATCATCATATCCAAGTTTTCTAATTGGAAATGGGTCTAATATATTTCCAGTTTTTTTGTAGATACTAATATCAAACTCTTTAGTTAATGGATTATTTGCATATTTAATTCCTATGTCATCATCCTTATTAAACTCTTTAAATCCTTCGTCTTTTAAGTAGCCTAGAATATTCTTCTTGTTTACAGGTGCAGATAAAACTCCATTACCTTGAACCTTTAATACGCTAAACATATAATCACCTGTGAAAATTCCTATGGTGTCTTGATTTTTTGGAGCTAAAACTTCTATCGCACTTGTAGCATCTCTAACATCAATGTGGTTATCCGTTAAAAATGAACTAGCTTCTTTTGATATTGAATCAACTCCTCCAACTATACTATCATTCAATGAAACAAAGTTATCAATACTAAATTTACTTGCAACTCCCCATCCTCCTTTCAGCGCAGACTCTAATTTACTTTTATCATTTAATAATTTCTTTATATCATATGCTAAATTTATAACAGTATCTTGTTTTGTTATATTACTTTGTGCGAAAGCTGTTCCATTTATATTGGCTATTCCTATCTTAATTTCAGACATAGGTTTATCCTTATTGCTATCAATGTACGCAGAAATAAGACCTAGATTCTTTGACGACATAGAAGGATTTGTTGTTGCTACATCATATCCTTTAGCCCTTAATGTTTCAACTATTTTTATATTAGCCTGTAAATCTGCAACAGATGAAAAGTTCATTCCTTCAAGATTTTTAATTGTAGCAGTAATTTTTGCTGGAACAATTCCTGTTTGATTTTGGTACGCCACAAGTGAGTCTAGATTTTGTTTTCGAGTAAGCTCATCAATTCCATCAGCTGTAATCTTGTCTATATTATCATTGTATCTAGTTTGGATAACAGACTCAACCATTTTTTTATCTACTTTTTTATTTTCACCATCAGCAGTAGTAATAACTCCTGTCTGCATCACAATAGCAACATCTGCTGGATTTCTTGAAACATTATAAACAGTATCAAATTCTCTTAGCTTGTCACTTAAATCAGTTTTTGTTTTTTCAAAAGATAGTGTTGTTGATTTACTATTGAATGCTGTTGAGTTATAAGCATCATCTAGGTTCTTATATACTTTTTCAAAAAACTCTTTATCTTTTTGTGGGTCACTCGAAGGAACAAAATCTTGTAAATTCTTCTTCTCTATATACTCAACTAACTTATATATATCATTGCTTTCAGCTTTTTCTTTTTCAATATGAATTGCTTGTTTCCAAAATCTTTTTACACCATCTAAATGTTCAGCTTGTATCTCAGGCTGTAATGCAACCAAGTCACCTTTTTTATTTATAGCAAACATTCCATTCATTAGTGAGTTGAACGTGGCTCTTTGTTTTTCTAGGTTTGGGCTACCATCTTTATTGTACAATAGTTTAGGGTCAATGCTTATTGATGATGCGTAACCAATAGCTGAGTTGGTTATCTTTGCACTAATCTGTTCGCTTGTCATACCTGTTTGTTTATAGCTATCAATCCACTCGGCAACCATAGCCGTGTCTTTTATTTCCATGCCATCATTCAATCTTTTATCAGTTGCATCATTTAGATTCTTTCTTGATATATCACCATTTTTAGCCCATAGACTTGTCTTAATTCCTTCTGTATATTCAGTTGCCCTCATAAGGTAGCTATCTTCAAACTTTTTGTAAGCAACACTATCAGTACCAAGTCTATCTTTTGCATCTTTCAGGTTGTTGGCTACCGTTGCAGTAAGTGATTCTATTGAGCCATAGTAGTCATAGTTTCTTTCGTCTTTAGAGATGCCTTCATAGATTTCTGTTTTCTGTTTTGATAGTCCTATTAGCATATCAGTAGCCAACATAGAACCAATCTTCTCACTTTCAGATACTCCAGTCTTAACAACATCTTTACCAATAGCACTTACGCTACCCATTAATGTTTGCAAGTCTTGAGCTAGACTACCAGCGTTCATATTAAAAGTTGATTGAGAA
>RZYX01000367.1 GCA_009930155.1 Clostridia bacterium
GTACTCTTGGTATATTCTGTTGTTTTGTTGATTTCTTGGGATGGTGTTTCTCTTGTAGTACCCCTCTCGCTTGTTTTAAGCCCCTCTCTTTGATTTTAACCTCTCGGTTGGTATCTATATACCCTTTTGGGTAGAAAGTGCCTTAAACAGCCTTAAAATGGCTAAAAGGAAAGATACAGTGGAACGAGTGAGACAGTCCTATGTCGAATGAGTGGAACGGCTGCGAGGAACGAGCAGGATTACCTATTGTATTTATAAAGTAACAAAGATATGATAATGATAAGAGAGATTTGCTTTGAAAAAAGGGGTTCAAAGTGTTTGCTATAACCGATTTTGCCGTTTTGGGGTGTTTACTCCATTGAGTAAACTATTTTCTACTGTATTGAGTAAACTTTTTTTTACTCTATTGAGTAAACTATTGTTTACTGTATTGAGTAAACTTTTAACATTAAATATTTGCGTAATCCAAATAATTGTTGTACGTTTGTTGCGTCGTATCAAATAGCGTTTTCGGGTTTTGCGTTCGGCAGGGCTTGATAGCACTACACTTGATTTGAAAAAATAAAATTTGAAAATATGAATCCAGATGATTTGAAAAACGAACTCCCCGCTGACGCAAAACCCGTGTTATCGGTAGTTAAGATTGGGCGTAAAGAATATCCAATAAAAAAAGGTGACTACATTCTCTATAATGGAGCTTGTTATCAATTTTGTTCAGGCGATGGCAGAACACTTAAATTAGAACGCTATGCTCAATACACTAATTTAAGGCTATCCGATGCAATGGTAAAAAAGATACCTTTTGATAAGATGCAGAAACAAAATTATAAGTCAAGCGGAATGGATTTAGTTCGGTGGTTCTTTTAATTGCCTATAACGGCTTGTAGATGGATAGAGAAAAATTAGGCAATGGTGTAAAATTCTATTGTGTTGTGAATACCCCTGAGTCGAGAGATGCTTGGAGGAAGATGACAGAGCAGCAGAAGAACGCCATGAACTTCATAGCAGATAAGATGAATATGGGTGGGCTTGTCAATTTAAGCGGCAAGAACAGATATGACATGATGATGGAGTTAAAGATTAAGTCAGGTCGGTTTTATCAGCTTATACGGCAGCTTCGGGAGATGAATGTTATCCGAAAGTACGGCGGGGGGGATTACCTTGTCAACCCGTCTTTGTACTTCAAGGGCAAGGCGTCTGACATGGGTAGGAAGACGAGTATTTATAACTATAAAATAGAAAATGATGGAATTATCTGAATTTAAAAACAAACTTGACAATAGAGGATTTTGGGGCGATAACTCAAAAGAAATGTGGGATGCTGCTTATAAGTGGCAAG
>RZYX01000368.1 GCA_009930155.1 Clostridia bacterium
GTAAGATACAAAAAAAACGGTGAGAAATCGCAAACTAGACGCAATAAAGCAGTAAGCGCACAGGCAGAATACTATAAAAGCTTAGCACTAAAAAAGCCCGGCGACGTTATTGTAATGCCTCAGCGTAGATTTATTGGACATGCCCCCGAGGTTGATCGAGCTGTAAAACGAGTACTGGATGCAAATTTTAATGAAATTGAAACAACATTGAAAAACATTTTAAAACCTTAAGTTATGAGAAACATTTTGAGAAAAGCCATTTTTGCAGAGCTAAAAAAAATTACTAAAACAGCAGACGGATATATAATTATTGACAATCCGGACGAGCAGGATCCTGCAATTAAACATTTCGACCTATGGAATAATCAGCTTGAGACAATAGAAGATGAAATGCCGTTTAATTTGCCGGCTGTTTTTATCGAGTTTCTGCCAATACAGTGGCGACACAACTTACAAGGAGTACGCGAAGCAGATGTAACTGTAAATTTACATATTCTTATGCGTGAAATTGCACCAACAAAAGACGGTGGACAATACGAAGACCAGGCATTTGCATTTTTAGAGCTGCCCGATGCCGTAAATAAAGCTTTGCACGGCTTAACCGGAACCGGATTCGATGCACTTACATCAAAAACATCGGTAACAGACCACTATTTTAGCGAAATTATGCACCTGCAGGAAAGTTACAACTGCCACGTACAAGACACAAGCGCAAAAAAAGAGCCGCTTACATCGCAAGCAGCTCATAGTATTAGATTTGTGTGATTATTAGTTTATTTGAGGAACAGTTTTAGTTATTTCCTTTATGATATTATTTCTGTGTGTATTTGCGCTCATCAAAGCTGCAAATCCCTCATATTCAAATATAGTATTATGATCAAACCTGCCGTCGTTCCAGCTAATTGTCAAATATGCTAATTCGACTTTCTTTTTCTTTGGTATAGCAAAAGCAAAAACGCCAACTAATGCGATACGTCCTAGTGTAACTTTATCTTTAAAAGTTGTCTCATCTTCCACAGTAATGTCTTTAATTTTGTCTCCTGGTATCACTCCCAGTTCTTTCTTTAAGGCTGTGCAAATATGTATGTTCCCTTCTTTAAACCTTAGCATATATTGCCCTGGATAATCAATAGCTGGATGTCCACAAGTGTACTTAATGTTCTTTATAGGCACTCCTGTAAAACCATCATCTACAGGTGGATTCTTTTTATCCATTTTTTTGCCTTTGACTAATGCTAAAGTTACAGGAATGGCCATTATACCAACTAATACAGCAATCATTATTAAATCTTCCATATGCATGTTTTTTATATCCGTTTCAAAATTATAAAAAAAA
>RZYX01000099.1 GCA_009930155.1 Clostridia bacterium
TTTCTGCATGGCATAAAAATTCCCCCTATTGTAGTTATTTAATTCTACAATAGAGGGTCCTTTTTATTCAACGTCCGTTTTTCAGGGGGCTGTTCAATTTTTTGGAGGTCTTTAATATTATTAATGCATTTAGTCGTTGGAGTCGAACCAAAACAGACTTTTAAAATCCTTTTGAACATCCTTGAAATCCTCTTTTATATCAACAGGAATATTTTTAAGTTCTTCAAGTTGATATCGCATCTGTTCTTTAAGCCTTGGCATTTCTCTTAAAATTCTTTTAATATTCATGCGGCGTGGAAAGGATAGTGAATTTATCTTTTCTTTAAAGTCATTAAATCTCTCAAAAAGATTGTTGTTACCAGACGAGCCAATCTCAACGACTTCAATTTTTTCAATATCTTCAGAAGCTGAGCGAATTGACCTGATTTTGCTTCTCAATATATTAATATCAATAGTAGCAACAACGGCTATAAATAAATCTGCAATAAATATGGCAAGCATACAGAAGATTAATATGATAAAGTAATTTTCAGGAACTGTTAAAATTAGTTTTGTTACAGTAGGGCTAATAAACACAATAAACAAAACAGATAAGAATCCCCAAATGCAAGTATGTTGAAGGCATATCCTGCCGTTTAAATTCATAAATCGCTGAGAATAATCCCACCAACGAGCATTAAAAATCTTTTCCATAATATAGCTTGTAAGGTATTCAACAATATCACAAACAAGAATTCCTAGAAAAAATACAATCCATAAGTTGTGTGCAAAAGGTTGTAGAAAAATAGTCATTGTTAAAGCGGCACAGCCGTAAATAGGGCACAAAGGACCTATCAAAAAACCACGATTAATAAATGTAAATTTCTTTGAATCTCTTGTTTCACTTACAGTGCACCAAAAGCACTCAAGCATCCATCCCACAAAGCTATAAAAGAAAAAATAAGCAGCATAAAGCATAAACTTGTCCAAAAAAACACTTCCCCAAAAGTTATCCGATTTCAAATCCAAAGTCTAAAAATTTAATTTTATAGCGTGTACAAAATGAATAAATAATTTCAATAGTTGCACAATACTTGTCAGACATACACACAATAAATGACTCCATAAAACGGGGAGGAGTAGGTGTTAGTGGCCACATGTGACGCAGAATGATGTTTTCCTCTTTTTTTGAAAGAGTCGTAAGAGCTTTTGCATTTTTAAGCGCAAAACCTGGATGACGATACCCATGAAGTCTGTGACTATTATCGTCTTTTACACGCCAGTCATAGTAAAAAAGGTCATGTAAAACTGCACCTCTTGCAGCTGAGTTATAGTCTAGTCCAAACTTGCGACAAGCTAAATAACTTAAATAAGAAACACTTATAACATGTTGCAAACGGTTAATGTCAAGATGTTGTGAATACTGAGAAAGATTTAGCACTTGTTCAGTAGCTAAAAGGTCTTTTACACAATCGTAAAATCCCTCGTCAATACCACTCTCAATTAAATATGAATTTTTATAAGCTTTAAAAATTTTACCCATAAAATCAAAGTCCTTATTATTAATATAAAAGACAGTTTATCACAATTTTTTTATAAAGTATGAATATACTTTAAACAAAAAGTTAAAATAAATTATCGCTTTTAAATCTATCTAGCAAATATTGTGCGACACCGTCTTCAAAATTTGCACCAATAACTCCTGTGGCAACATTTTTTAGCTCATCAACAGCATTACTTGTAGCATAGCATTCGTCGGATGAATTGAACATTATGATATCATTATGATTATCTCCAAATGCAACAATTTTATCAGCTTTATAAATATTTTTAAGCATAATCGCACCGTTACTTTTACTTGCATTGTTACTGTAAACTTCCAAAAACCAGTGTGGAGAATAATTGTCTTCGTAAAAAGCACAAGAAACTCCAGGAATTTTGCACAGCTTTTCATAAATAGGCAAAAGTTCAGAGTATAAATCTATAAGATTAAAATATACAACTTGAGACCCTTGTGGAATATCATAGCTGTCTGTTTTATAAAATCTATAGTCAAAAAGATGCTTGCGTTTTTCATAAAAAGTTTTATGAATATCCAGTTGCAGGTCAGTAAAAACAAGGTCTATTCCATCATCTTTTAATAGGTACATAAATGGGCTTTTGCTTGCACCTAAAAATACAGATAAAATTTCTGCAACAGCATTATTATCAAGTGGGTAATTATACAGATTCTTTTTATTTTTAACATCATAAATAAAGACGCCATTTAGCAAAACAATAGGAAGTTTAATGTCAACATTATCAAGAAGCCCACTAACAGATGCTTGACTTCTTGCAGTTGCAACGGAGAAAATCATACCCTTGTCTATAAGCATATTTAAAATTTCTGCTGACTTTTGAGACACGCAAATATCAGGGTTTAGTAAGGTCCCATCCAAATCAGTTATGTAAAGTGTACTCATAATTTCATCCTCAAATCTCAACGAACATATATTATTATATTAATATTAAAAGAATAACATATAGCAAATCATTATACAATGTTAATGAAAAAATTCTTGTATATAACAATAAAAAAGAGTATAATATGTTGAAATTAACTTAAAGTGCGTAGCACTATATGCGGAGGTACAAGATGCTTGGCAGATATGTCAGAGTTAAAGTTACTAAGCCATTTGGCTCGATTGATGAAAAAAACGGCATGGAGCTGGGACTGAATTATGGCGAAATTGACTTTGTAACGACAAAAAAAAGGGAGAAGTTTGAAGCCTATATAATGGGCATTAATCATCCTGTTAAAACATTTGATGGAAGAGTAATCGCCATCTTTTCAAAGGCTGGTAGGAGAATACTTATAGTAGCACCTAAAAGCAAACGATTTATAGGAACCGAAATTTTAGACTCTACTGAGTTTGCAAATTTTAATAATGATTGGCGGTTGGAGTGCCTTTATGAACACTCTTGTGGTGCAGTTGTTTATAGGG
Organism: Clostridia bacterium; assembly: GCA_009930155.1. The sequence continues at coordinate 2,964 of RZYX01000099.1, forward strand.
ATATTGATAATGAAATTAAATTCTTAATAATAAAAAACAAGCGAAGTGCTCATTGGAGTTTTCCAAAGGGTCATGTAGAGCGTGGTGAAAGTTTGGAGCAAACAGCCTGCAGAGAAGTGCTTGAGGAAACGGGTTTACATATCGACCTTTTACCAGATTTTATTACAGAATCAGAATATACAATACAGGGTAGAGTTGAAAAGACCGTTAACATATTTCTTGCTAGCACAAAGGATACTACAACAATTATCCAAGAGGAAGAAATAGAGGATTATATTTGGCTTAATTTTGATAATGCTTTTGACAGACTTAAGTTTGAAAACGATAAAAAAATCCTTATAAAAGCACATGAGTTTTTGATATCTAAAAATATTATTAGTTTATAATATAGTTATAGAAATTAAAACACCCCTTCAGTTATTTAGTATTGTATACTATAAATAACTGAAGGGGTGTAAATTAAATTGATTTAATCTTTTTTATCTTCATAGCTAATTATTTCTTTTGCAATGTATATTGGTCTGCCTTTTGATTGGATATATATTTTGGCAAGATATTCGCCAATAATACCAAGAGCAGAAAGCTGAAGACCACCAAGCAAAAGAATAAGTACAACAATTGTTGCGTATCCAGGTACAGCAATGGACAAAAATATTTTTTGTATAATAACAACTATTAAATAAATCACAGATAATATAGCTGTAAATATTCCAATTATAGAAGATATACGAAGCGGAGTTGTGGAGAATGCAACAATACCGTCTACAGCATACCTGCAAAGCTTGCGAAATGACCATTTAGATTTGCCAGCAGAGCGTTCGCTTGCTTGATAAGGCATATAATGGGTATTAAATCCAACCCAAGAAAAAAGTCCTTTAGAAAAGCGATGATATTCGGACATACTAATTAAAGATTCTGCCATTGAACGGCGAAATGTTCGAAAATCACTTGCACCATTAACAAAGTCCAAATCAGTTAGTTTGTTAATAACTTTATAAAAAGAGTTTTTAAAGAAGATGAGTGCTTTTCCTTCTTTTCGTTTTTCTTGAAAGGTTGCAACGCAATCATAATCATCATTATTATCAAGGAACTCAATCATATCAAGTACAAATTTTGGGTTTTGTTGTAAATCTGCATCAATAATGCTAACGTAATCGCCTACAGATTTGACAAGCCCAGCGTATATTGCGGATTCTTTTCCAAAGTTGCGTGAAAAATTAATTATCTTTATTTTAAGAAGACTTTCTTTATATATTTTTTTGAGGTTTTTGAAAGTATTGTCGTGGCTTCCGTCATTTATAAAGATTATCTCATAATCAAAAGAACAATTATTAAAGGTATCTTTTACAGCATTATAAAAATTATAAACATTATCTTCTTCGTTATAACAAGGGACAATAAGAGATAACTTCATAAAAAATTCCTCCTTTACATTATCAAACTAATAAAGTATACTATAAATGCTGTACTAACGTCAATTAAATGTTATCGACATATATTGACTTTTGTGTAAAAGGTAAAAAATAGTACAAATTTTTTCAACACAATGCCCTAAAATTCTTTACAATACACTATGGAAAGTGAAAAGGTTAGCGGTTATAATATATATGTAAGCGCATACTTTTTGGCAATATGAAAGGAGATCAAAATACATGGAAAGATACATGGAAAAATTCACAAAAAATGAAAGCGTTTTGAATTGGATTGAAGAGAAAATTGCACTTGTCAATCCTGACAAGGTAGTTTGTATTGATGGTTCACAGGAGCAGATAGATGAGCTTCATGAACAATCTTGTTCAACAGGTGAGATGGAAAAGCTTAATCAGGAGAAACTTCCAGGTTGCTATCTTCATCGCACTGCTGTAAATGATGTTGCTCGTGTTGAGCATCGCACATTCATTTGTACTCCTACAAAAGAGGAGGCAGGCCCAACAAACAACTGGATGGCACCTGCAGAAGCTTATGATATGGTTTACAAGATTGCAAAAGATAGTTATAAGGGACGTACTATGTACGTAATCCCATATTCAATGGGTCCTATTGGCTCTCCACTTTCAAAAATAGGTGTAGAACTTACAGATTCTATATATGTTGTTCTTAATATGATAATAATGACTCGCACTGGCAAGTCAGTATTTGAAGCACTTGGCGACAGTAACGATTGGGTTCGTGGACTCCATTGCCGCTGCCAGGTTGATGAAGAGAATAGATATATCTGCCATTTCCCACATGACAACACAATTGTTTCTGTTAACTCTGGTTACGGCGGCAATGTTTTGCTTGGCAAAAAGTGCTTTGCACTTAGAATTGCATCATATCAAGGCCATAAAGAGAACTGGATGGCTGAACATATGCTTATTCTTGGAATCGAAAATCCACAGGGCGAAATTAAGTACATCTCTGCTGCTTTCCCATCAGCTTGCGGAAAAACAAATCTTGCAATGCTTATTCCTCCAGAGGGATATCTTGCAAAGGGCTATAAGGTTTGGTGCGTAGGTGATGATATTGCTTGGCTTAGAAAAGGCGAGGATGGCAGACTTTATGCTATTAACCCTGAAAACGGTTTCTTTGGTGTTGCACCAGGAACAAATGAAAAGTCAAACTTTAATGCTCTTGAGAGCACAAAGAAGGGCACAATCTTTACAAATGTTGCTCATAATCTTGACGATAATACAGTTTGGTGGGAAGGTCTTGATAAGAATCCTCCAACAAATGCAATTGATTGGAAGGGCAACAAATGGGATGGCTCAACAGCAACAGTACCAGGTGCTAACCCAAACAGCCGTTTCACATCACCTGCTGTTAACTGCCCATGCATAAGCAGTGAGTTTGAGAATCCAAAGGGCGTTCCAATTTCTGCAATCGTATTCGGCGGCAGAAGAGCAAAGCTTGCTCCATTGATTTATCAGGCAACTGACTGGAACCACGGTGTATTTGTTGGTTCTATCATGGCATCTGAAACAACAGCAGCAGCAACAGGACAAGTTGGCGTTGTTCGTCGTGACCCAATGGCTATGATTCCATTCTGTGGTTATGACATGGCTGACTATTGGCAGCACTGGGTTGATATTGGTGAGACTCTTGATGCAGATAAAGCACCAAAAATCTTTAATGTTAACTGGTTCAGAAAGAATGACAAGGGCGAATTTATGTGGCCTGGATTTGGCGACAATATCCGTATTCTTGAGTGGATTATTAACCGTTGCGAAGGCAAAGTAGATGCTGACAAAGTAGAAATCGGTTACATTCCAAATGCTAAAGATATTAATATTGAAGGTCTTGATGATGTTACAATCGATGATGTTAAAGAAATGCTTAGCATTGAAAAGGACCTTTGGAAAACAGAAGCAGAAGGAATCGAAGAGTTCTATGCAAAATTTGGTAGCAAACTTCCAACAGCACTCAAGTCATCTCTTGAAACTCTCAAGAACAACATTAAGTAATTAAAATTAATAAATTACAAGCAGGGTGAGTTACTCACCCTGCTTTTTTTATGCTTTTATGAGCTTTGTTAAAGGGGGATTTGCTGAGTTTAATTAAACTTTTTAGATATAATATTTTTATGTTAAAAGTTTAATCAATCCAGTTACTTTGAAACTTATATAT
>RZYX01000369.1 GCA_009930155.1 Clostridia bacterium
GTGTTGGTGGTTGGCTCTTATACAAATTCGGAAAGAAAATAATTGATACAGCAAGACGCAAAAGTACCGAAAAACTTATTGATGATAGTCCTGCCGTTAGACAAGCTATGTTACTTCGCAATGCAATGAACCCTTCTGGAATTCCTCTTATGATGAGTTTTGACCGTACTAACGAAAATATGATTTACGATACTGCTAAACAAATCAGTAGTATTGATGAAGTTATTAAGGCTTACCGTAAATTATACAGTTCAAACTTGCTCAGTGACCTGCAAAGTGAATTAGACACAAAAGAGTATCAAAAGTTTTTAACTCTTATTTCTACTTCTACAAACAAATCGAGTGGTGCTGCACCTGTTACTTTTGCTAAAAAATCGCAGATTATTATTGCAAAAAAGGCAGTTAATGTCCGTAAAACTCCCGATGCCTCTTATAATGGTGCTATTTACGAAAATAAAACTAACGACAACATTATATATCAGTCTAAGGCAGGGACTTTTATCGGTTATGCAACTGGCTCACAAAGTTTTGATGTTAAAAACAATGTTAAATTTATTCAAATAGCTTATACGGTAGTTTCTGCAAATGAACTCCCCTCAACTTACAAACAATATGCAGGAAAAACCTTTACAGGCTGGGTTAGCTCGAGTATAAATTATGTTGATAAATTTGATAATACTAAGGATTTGCTCACAAAATATCCCAAAGCTGCAACCGATATTAAATACAAAAAACCACTTGCTAACAGCACAGGCGTTAATGGACTGCCTGTAAGGTATGTACTAACAACAGAAGTTGCTACAATACTTAACGAAAAACTTACTCCATACACTAAAGTAAATGAGAACACTTTGCTTGGTGAGTACAAAGGTGAAATGGACACAGGAAAAAACGTACTTGTTAAATTCCAAACCCTTGATAATACTGAACGTTGGATTGATATTAACAAAATTAAAATTATTGAAAAATGATACTTATTGATAAACTTATATGCAATAAAGGCGAGAGCCGTTCTGCTTTTCAGGCTAAAGTAGAAGCTATATCCGAAAAGCTTGGTATAAATCCCAACTGGCTTATGGTTGTAATGTACAACGAAAGCAGGTTAAATGCTCAGGCGGTTAATAAGCAAAAGGGCGATACATCAGATAGTTTTCAGCGAGCTGCAAAGCGAGCAACAGGACTTATACAGTTTATGCCTAAAACCGCTGAAGGACTTGGCACAAGCACTCAAAAACTTTATCAAATGACTAATCTGCAACAACTTGATTATGTGTATAAGTATTTTCAGAATTGGAAAGGCAAGATTAAAAGCTATTTTGATTTGTATATGAT
>RZYX01000370.1 GCA_009930155.1 Clostridia bacterium
GGAGTAGCCTATACACAAGAGCTTGTGGATTTCGCTTTTCAAACAGGTATCACAAGCGAAGTTGTTGTGTTGCAAAAAGAGTTGTTGGAAGAGGCAAAAGGGGTGCTTGCCGAGCAAATCGCTATAGACGAACAGAATGGCTTTAAATCTAACAAAGACCTCGACCTCAGAAATGTTCTTACAGGCAGTAAGTTTTCTCCGTCTGCCAACGAAATATTGATGCAAAGCCTTATGGGCGTCGAACCTCCCAGTATAGAAACGCTTTGCAATAAAGTCCTCAAAAAACTTGGCGGCAATAAGACACCGGTCTCTGCTTATATCTTCCCGGACGGTTTTGATGCAAAAGCCGATATTAGGGCGTTTCTTAACGAATATAACAGAGATAAATCCCAAAACGAAAAAGTTGTTTATACCGATATGGCAGAGACCGCAACGGGAATGGCAAGCGAAATGATTAATATTATTACCATTGTGTTGAGCTGTTTTGCGGGAATATCGCTAGTGGTCAGTTCAGTGATGATAGGCATTATCACCTATGTTTCCGTTGTCGAAAGAACACAAGAGATAGGTATTTTGCGAAGTATCGGCGCGCGAAAGATTGATATTTTTAATGTGTTTAATGCCGAAACAACCATTATCGGTTTTTCTTCAGGGGTAATAGGTATCATAATGACCTATTTGTTGTCTATCCCGATTAATGCCATCATCAAGCATTTTGCGGGTCTTACTGCCAACATTGCCGCGCTAATCCCTTATAATGCTGTAATTCTGGTGGCGATAAGCGTGTTTCTCACCTTTATTGCAGGACTGCTACCCGCTTATGTCGCGGCAAAGAAAAATCCTGTTTTGGCACTTCGCTCAGACTGATGTCAAATTACAAATAAGGTGAATTATAATGTGGAGTGTGGAGTTTTGGAAATGATATTGCATTATAATCTAAAGTGTATAATGTATGAATTAATGAAACTGGGATTATGTTTATAACTGTTATAAACTCTAATGAAAAGCGGGGGCGAAATAGAGGTTCCCAAATAGAATTATATTTGATTTCCATATTTGTAATTTGTACATTGTAATTTGTACATTGTACTTGTACATTCATTTATTTTAAGAAATCTGTATTTATAGTCTATTTTTGCGAAAATATACTTATAAAATCAAAAAAAAAGGATATCATTTTGCTTGACGCCGTTTTTTATTATTGCTATAATGATAAAATCGATTATTATGCTGGTGAGTATGCCCTCAGCCTCGGAAACAATGGGTTTTCGGGGTAAGGGCGCATATCGTTTTTACCTGTTTAAACTCGAAAAACGGGACTGAATAACCG
>RZYX01000371.1 GCA_009930155.1 Clostridia bacterium
CCTCTTTCTGGTCGGCTGCAAACCCAAACAAATCATCACGGAAAAAGTGGTGACAACAATCGACAGTACAGCCGTGATCTCTTTAAAGACTGAGCTTCACGCAAAGGAGATTCAGTTAGAAACACTCAAAACCGATTTTAAGCGCCTCAGAGAAGAGAACAGCCGCTTGTTGAGTGAAGCCTCAACCCACACGATAAACTACGACACCGCGGCCACTATGGATCCCCACACAGGTAAATATCCCATTGCAAGTGAAACGATCACCCAAAGCAAAAGCCTGCTTGATAAAACAATCAAGGATTTTGAATTCCTCAAACAGGAGTACAACAATGAGATATACAAACTAACCCGGGAGAACCAAAACCTTGAATACACCCTTGAAACTTTAAAAGAGGAAAACCATTCTCTTAAAGAGAAAATCACCCCGACAGCCGGTTTTAATTTCAAACTTTTGTTTGTAGGTATGATCTTCGGTATTGTACTTATACTTATTACAATTGCTTTTAAAGACAAAATTTTATCCCTCAAAATATTGAGCTGTTTATAACGGATAATTAAGCGAACGTACGGAGACGAAGCGCGAAGCGCTGAGTGAAGGCTGTCGCTTAGGTGGTGTTAGCTGCTGCCATATGTGTTAACCAAACCAATATTCGTCAAACAAAGCATTTCCAGTCTTTCCGTCATATGACATTTTAGAAAGTGAAAACAAATCTCTAATCGTCAAGTACTTATAATTATTGAGCCTGCATTCTTCTTTTTCCGAATCATAGTTTTTACGACAGTCGTCACATGTAATGAAAAGATTCACACTTTCGACACCTTGAAATCTATTTTGAACAAATTCATTGTATTTTTTAAGTTGTCCTTGTTTAAGTCCTGAATACCATTTGTTTTCAATATTAAGCACGTATTTCTTTTCTAAACCATTCTCATTTGTTGTCACTTCTGCCAATAAGTCAATACTTGATAATTGTCTTTTAGTTGTTACTTGTATTACCTGAAATGTATCGGAAATTTGACCAACAATTGAGTATGAGTCGGTAATATTGTGTCCAAAAATTAATGCATATACAATTCTTCTGGCATATTCTTGAACTTTAGGGTCAGCTTCTTTATAGTTATTAGGCGAACACCTTAAAGTCCAGCTTAGGAAAAAGTCTTGTATTGTCTCATACCCGCTGTCGCAAGGTCCTTCTTCTTTATAATTGTCAAATTTAGGTAGTTGTGTCATTTTATTATTGTTTTTTTTGGTTGCAGCTAAATCTGTGTATACGCAACACAATTGCGTATATATTTCATATATCCACCGTCCTTGTTTTAATAATTCAT
>RZYX01000372.1 GCA_009930155.1 Clostridia bacterium
GTCCAAACTCGTATAAATAGCCTGCAAGTCCTTTTTTGCGCTTGCGCTTTCAATATAACGCTTCTCTGCCTCTGGTATCAAAACTCTATTACTTTTCTCTTCCTCTTTAAGTCGAGCTTCATATTCTGTCCTTCTGCCCATAAGATCATCGATAGCCATGTTGTCTTTTTCGATAAGTTTTCCTATTGTTTCAATTGAAGAAGAAGTCTTTATTACTTCGTCTCTAATAATGCTATACTTTTTCTTTTCTTTCTCCAACTGAGCATTTAAGAATAAATAATTGGGGTTTCCCTCCAACTCTTTCTTTGCCTTCTCTTCTTTTGCTTTTTCCTTTTGTAATTCTTGCCGCTTGTCAATTGACATTATACAATGGTCATTGTTGCTTAACCATTCAATGCCCGTGTTGCTCAAGGTTTCAACACGTCTGGTTATTGCGTACAACTCATCATTAAGCACTAAATGTTCTTTTGTTAGTTTAACATTCTCTTTTTCCAACGCCATAATAAATATTTTGTTGGCTTCAAGACCTAAAAACGGAGTTGCATAAATCTGTGGTTGAATTTGCCGTGCAACATGATTTGCATATCTCATGCAAGTAGCTGTTATTGCATTGTCATACAACTTTAAATCGTGCAGTCTATCAACACAAATAACCCTATTTAAGATGCAATAAGCATAATTCCGAGCGAATTTGTTATGAAAAGTAATTTTATCTGCAAGCGTTCCTGCCACTAACTCAACATCCTTGTAATACTTATTTGTGTTTACGATGCCAATGCCGTATATGCCGTACTTAAACTTAATCTCTTCATAAATTTCCAAACATTCATCAAATATGCTTGGTTCACATATAATGTCAAATCTCTGCGTGTTAAGATAACCTTCAAGCGCATTACGCCAAGTTTCATCTATACTATCAACATACTCACAAAGAGGCTTTACTTCAATTCTCTTTCCATACTTTCCAGATAAGCGCCGATTAATATTGGCAATGAGAGTAATTACATATTCCGGATAAGGTTTGATGTTTTTTCTTAAATTTTCTAGCTTTTCATTATTCGCTATAGTCTTTGATATATTTTCTTGAAGGCTTTCTTTGAGCTTATATTGTCTACCCAACAAAGTCTCTTTTAATGCGGAAAACCGTGCATTTAAGTCCTTAACTAATGCTAATAAAGTAACGGAACCTTTGCTGACATCAAGTTCACACGAGATTACAGAGTATTCCGAATATCCGTCAACCGTCAATTTATCAATGCAATTCTTTATTTTACGGAGTCCTTGTTTCGCTCCGTCAAATAATTCATTCTCTTTATCG
>RZYX01000373.1 GCA_009930155.1 Clostridia bacterium
AATCAAGTCAGAGTCTGCTGCTTCTTTATTAGCAAGCAAGGCTTCAACCGTTTGTTGCGTATGGCAAGGACGGCAATAAGTAAATAATACAATCGGAGCTAAAATCATCTTTATAAAATTTATATTGATAATAATATCTTTTTTAAATGATCGCAAACATAAAGAACCTCTTCGTTAGTCAAAGAAGGATACATTGGCAAAGAAAAAATCTCTCTTGAAGCTAATTCTGTTTTAGGTAAATCGCCCTCTCTGTACCCCAAATAACTATAAGCCGGCATCATATGAATTGGCCAAGGATAACTAATGTTCACATAAATATGAGCCTCTTTCAATTTTTCTATAATTATATCCCGCTGAGGATGCCGTACAACATAAAGATAATAAACATGAGTGTTATCATTGGCTTCTTGAGGCAATATCAAATCGGTCTCCTCTAATTTATCTTTATATAATGCAGCAATATCACGTCTTCTTGTAATATAAGATTCCAGCTTAGGCAACTTTGTCAACAAAATAGCCGCTTGAATCTCATCCAAACGAGAGTTGTAACCATGTTCTAATGCAAAATAAGTCTTTTCTGCTCCGTAAAACCGCAAACGCTTCAAACGATCTGATAAAACAGCACTATTTGTCAAAATCATTCCTCCATCGCCATAAGCTCCTAGAACTTTTGTCGGATAAAATGACGTTGTAGAAACATCTGACATAGAACCAGCTTTTCTCCCTTTATACAAAGCTCCTTGAGCTTGTGCGCAATCCTCTACAACAGCCAACCCATAGTGTTTAGCCAAAGCGAAAAGTGGTTCCATATCAACACATTGCCCAAAAAGATGCACCGGTAATATCGCTTTTGTTCTTGCAGTAATCTTAGCTTCAACAAGGCTCACATCCATTAAATAAAAATCAGAACAAATATCCACAAATACAGGCGTAGCACCTACTGTGACAATAGCAGAGACTGTCGGTATAGCAGTATTTGAGACTGTAATCACTTCATCACCCACACCTATATTCAAAGCACGAAGTGCCAAAACAATTGCATTAGTCCCATTATCGACCCCCACACTATAAGACACATCGCAATAATCGGCGTATTTTTGTTCAAACAATCGCCCTTTATCGCCCAAAATCAATTGCCCCGATTCAAATGTTTCTTCAACCGCCTTTAATATCTCTTTTTTGTTATCTATATATTCTTTTAAATAGCTCCAAACTTTAACTTCCATAAATATTATTCTTTATTAATAAAAAACAGTTTATTATCTACTGTATTCATTTTTTATATACCGCAAATAATCAGGATACTCTCTTATAT
>RZYX01000100.1 GCA_009930155.1 Clostridia bacterium
AGGTAGTTCTATCATTCCACAGAAGAAAAACCCTGATGTATGTGAGTTGATTCGTGGAAAAAGTGGGCGTGTATTTGCCGATTTGCAAACATTATTAGTAATGATGAAAGGTTTACCATTAGCATACAATAAAGATATGCAAGAGGATAAAGAGGCTTTCATGGACGCTTTAACTACTGTTTCTATGTGTTTGACAACAATTATACCAATGATCGACACTTGTACTATCTTAAAAGAGCATATGTATCAAGCTGCTGCGAAAGGTTTTATCAATGCGACCGATTGTGCAGATTATTTAACTAAGAAAGGAATGCCATTTCGTGATGCCTATCAGGTTATTGGTAAATTAGTGAATTATGCAATTCAACACGATAAGGTGTTAGAAACATTAACACTTGAGGAATATAAGCAAACAAGTAATTTGTTTGAAGATGATATTTATGATGCAATTGCTTTAGAAACGTGTGTACAGCAGCGTAATGTAGTTGGTGGTCCTGCTCCTGAGGTAGTAAAAGCACATATTAAACAAGTAGAAGCAGAAGTAAAGGAGATGAAGGCAAATGGATAAACTAAAAGTAGGAATCATTGGTGCCAGTGGTTATGCTGGAGCTGAATTAGTTCGCCTTTTGTTGCAACACCCTAAGGTAGAAATTGTGGGTGTTAACGCTCGTAGTTACTTAGGCAAACCAATTGCCAGCTTATATTCAGGATTACAAAATATCACAACATTAATTTTTGAGGAAGAAAACACTGTCATTGCCAAAAGCGAGTTGATTTTTGCTTCTTTACCTCATGGATTAAGTGAAAAGATTGCGAAAAAATGTATTTCAAAAAATAAGAAATTCATTGATTTAGGAGCTGATTTCCGTTTACACGAGGAAGAAGATTATCAAACATGGTATCATTTGTCATACCAAGAAAAATCATTACATGCATTAAGTGTGTATGGACTTAGCGAATTGCATCGTGAAAATATAAAAAAAGCAAGCATTATTGCTAATCCAGGTTGTTATCCTACTGCCATTTCCTTAGGTGCATACCCTGCTTTACAGGCAAACCTTGTGCATACAAAGCATATCATCATTGATGCAAAATCGGGGACCACAGGAGCGGGAAAAGAATTAAGTGAAACAACACATTTCCCACGCACCAATGAAGCATTTGCACCTTATAAGGTAGCACAACATCGACATACACCTGAGATTGAACAAATGCTTAGTGAAATTGCTAAGCAAAAGACAATGGTTACCTTTGTACCACATTTATTGCCTATTAATCGTGGGATTGTCGCTACGATGTATTTGTCATTGAAAGAGCAAAGTGATCTACAAGCGATTCACGCTCTATATACACAGGCTTATGCAACGGAAAAATTCGTTCGTGTTTTGCCATTAGGAAAAACAGCCGACTTAAAATTTGTAAAATATAGTAACTATTGCGATATTTCGCTACATTTAGACAAACGGACAAACACCTTAATCATTGTTTCTTGTATTGACAACATGGTGAAAGGTGCGGCAGGGCAAGCCATTCAAAATATGAATCTGATGTATGATTTTAAAGAAGATTGTGGCTTATCATACATTGCCCCATCTTTTTAGGAAGGAGTATTATGTTTACACAAATAGAAAACGGAGTATGTGCTCCAAAAGGGTTTAAAGCAAATGGAATTCATTGTGGGATTCGTAAAAATAAAAGCAAAAAAGACCTTGCTTTGATATATAGTGAAGTCATGTGTCAGGCTGCTTCGATCTATACACTTAATAAAGTGAAAGGAGCCCCCATCGCCATTACTAAAAAGCATCTTGAAGATGGTAAGGCTCAGGCAATTATTGTGAATAGTGGAAATGCGAATACTTGTAACGCAGATGGAGAATTCATTGCGAAACAGATGAGTCAATTATGTGCAGATGCCTTACATTTAAAAAGTGAAGATATTATTATTGCCTCCACTGGTGTCATTGGACAACCTTTAGCGATTGAACCGATTGCTACACATATGGAAAAACTCGCTGATGGTTTAAATGAGTATGGTAGTAATGATGCCGTATGTGGAATGATGACAACCGATACTTTTGCGAAACAATGTGCCATCTCTTTTATGCTTGATGGAAAACAATGTAAAGTGGGAGGAATTGCTAAAGGAAGTGGCATGATTCATCCAAATATGGCAACCATGCTTGCCTTTATTACTAGCGATGTAAAAATTTCATCGCCATTATTACAGCAATTAATTAAAGAAGTCGGTGATGATACCTTTAATATGGTAAGTGTTGATGGGGATACTTCAACAAACGATATGTTAAGTATCATGTGTAATGGTTTAGCAGATAACACCGAAATCATCGAACAAAATGAACATTATCAGATTTTTAAACAAGCTGTTTATATGGTTTGTGAAACCTTGAGTAAAATGTTGGCAAGTGATGGTGAAGGGGCTACTAAATTGTTAACTTGTCAGGTTGTGCATGCAAGAAGTATTAAAGATGCGAAAGCTGTCGCTAAATCGATCATTACTTCTTCTCTATTCAAAGCTGCCATGTTTGGTAATGATGCGAATTGGGGGCGTATTCTATGTGCCATTGGTTATGCAGATGCAAACTTTAAAGAGAATCAAATTGATGTTAGTTTAGCTAGTGAAAATGGAACAATAGAAGTATGTAAAAATTCACAAGGGGTAAAGACATCACAGGAAGAAAGTGGTATTGATGAAGAGAAGGCATTAGCCATATTAAAAGCGAAAGAAGTTAAGATTCTGGTGGATTTAAAAGATGGGGACTATCATGCTACGGCGTGGGGGTGCGATTTAACCTATGACTATGTAAAAATCAATGGGGATTATCGAACATAAAACAAATATTCATACTAAGGAGGAAACGAAATGAAAAAGGCAATTGAAAAAGCAACGATTTTATCTCAGGCATTACCTTATATACAAAAATACAGTAACAAAATCATCGTCGTTAAGTATGGGGGAAACGCTATGCTAAATGAAGAATTAAAGCGTAATGTCATTAACGATGTTGTATTGCTTTCGGAAATAGGAATTAAGGTTGTCATGGTGCATGGTGGTGGACCTGGTATTGATGCCGTTTTAAAAAAGATGAATAAACCTGTCAAATTTATTAATGGGCTTCGTTATACTGATGAAGAAACAATGGAAGTGGCACAAATGGTGTTAGCAGGAAAAATGAATAAAGACTTGGTTTCAATGATTTCACAAGCAGGGGCTAGTGCTGTTGGTATTTGTGGTATGGACGCTCATCTCATTAAAGCTAAAAAATATATGCATGATAAAGATTTAGGGTATGTTGGTGAAATTACACAGGTCAATGAAAAACTTATCATTGATTTATTAAACAATCAATATATTCCTGTTATCGCTAGTATTGGTGTCGATGAAAACAATCATGCTTACAATATCAATGCTGATTTAGCAGCGGCGGCGATTGCCTCTAAACTATGTGCGGAAAACATGGTCCTTGTAAGCAACATTCCTGGTCTTTTAAAGGATCTATTAGATGAATCATCTTTACTTAGTGAGGTGTCGTTAAATGAAATTGATCATTTAAAAGCAACAGGTGTCATTGCTGGGGGAATGATTCCTAAAGTGAATTGTTGTGTAGAAGCGATTGAACAAGGAGTGAAGAAAACTTGTATCATTGATGGTCGAGTCCCTCATTCCTTATTAATTGAAATTCTTTCTGATGAAGGAATTGGTACGATGATTGTGGAGGGTTGATGATGAATGCTTTTAAAATAAATGATGATCATTATATTGCACATACTTACCAAAGATACCATTTGTGTATTGAAAAAGGAGAAGGTGTGTATGTCTATGATGATGCGAATAACAAATATATTGATTTTACTAGTGGAATTGGCGTTAATGCTTTAGGTTATGCAAATCAAGCATGGTGTGATGCCATTAGCAAACAAGCAAGTCAATTAGCACATATCTCGAATCTATATTATAGTGAGCCAATGATTACCTTAGCAAAAAAACTGTGTGATAAAAGTGGTATGAAGAAAGTGTTTTTTGCTAATTCTGGGGCCGAAGCGAATGAAGGGGCAATCAAGATTGCTCGTAAGTATGCGAATCAAAAATATGATTATCAAAGAAATGAAATTATCACTTTAATAAATTCATTTCATGGTCGTACTATGGAAACTTTAAGTGCAACTGGACAAGATGTATTCCATCAATATTTTGATCCTTTTCCTACTGGTTTTAAACATATAAACGCAAATGACATCGAACAGCTAAAAGCAGCGATTAATGAGCAAACATTGGCAATTATGATTGAAATCGTACAAGGAGAAGGTGGTGTGATTCCTTTAGAGAGAGCCTTTTGTGAAACGATTCAAAGCATTTGTGATGAACATGATATTTTATTGATTGTTGATGAGGTACAAACAGGAATTGGTAGATGTGGTAAATTATTCGCTTATGAACATTATCATTTACACCCTGATTTAGTAACTAGTGCGAAAGGTTTAGGTAATGGGTTGCCAATTGGGGCAATTCTAATGAATCAAAAGTGTGAAGATGTTTTACAATATGGAGATCATGGGACAACTTTTGGTGGTAATCCGATCGCTTGTGCAGGGGCAAATGTGGTGTTAGATCATATGACACCTAGTTTTATTCAGATGGTAGAAGAAAAAGGTGCTTATATGAAAGAACGTTTAGCTGCAATGCCTCATGTAAAAGAAGTAAATGGCTTGGGCATGATGCTAGGGGTAAAGTTAGATCATATTGATAGTAAACAATTAGTAAATGCTTGTCTACGCAAAGGGGCTTTGTTTCTCACTGCTAAAGCAAACCTACGTTTATTACCTCCACTAACTATGAATAAACAAGAGATAGATGAGGGACTTACAATTTTAGAGCATGTTTTAAATGAATGGGAGGACTAAGATGAAACATTTATTAAGTATTAGTGAAATGAGTAAAGAAGAACTGTATGAGTTATTAGATCTAGCGGATCAGTTAAAAAAAGAAGTTAAAAATAATGAATTTAAACCTTATTTAAAAAATAAGACTTTGGGTATGATTTTTCAAAAGGCTAGTACTCGTACTAGGGTTTCCTTTGAAGTAGGAATGTATCAATTAGGTGGACATGCACTATATCTTAATGCGAACGATATGCAAATAGGTCGAGGTGAACCAATTAAAGATAGTGCAAGAGTGTTATCCCGCTATCTTGATGGTATTATGATTAGAACCTTCGCTCAACAAGATGTGATTGATTTGGCAACCTATGGAAGTATTCCTATTATTAATGGGCTAACTGATTTTGCACACCCTTGTCAAATTTTAGCAGATTTACAGACGATTCGTGAATTCAAGGGGACTCTTGATGGCCTTAAAATGTGTTATATCGGTGATGGTAACAATATGTGTAATTCATTAATTGCTGGTGCTTTAAAGGCAGGTATGCAAATGAGTGTGGCAACTCCTGTTGGTTATGAGCCAGATGTGCAAGTGGTTGCACAGGCTGTAAAAAATCCTAACTTTACTTTATGCAATGATCCAAAAGAGGCTGTTAAAGATGCAGATGTTGTGATTAGTGATGTTTGGGCAAGTATGGGTGATGAGGAGGAAATTGAAGAACGTCAGAAAGTATTTAAGGGGATTTATCAAATCAATGATGAGTTAATGGCGTTGGCCAACAAAGATGCAATGGTGTTGCATTGCTTACCTGCTCATCGTGAAGAAGAAATTACAGAGAAAGTATTTGAAGCTCATGCGAATGAAATCTTTGAAGAAGCAGAAAATCGTTTACATGCACAGAAAGCTGTATTAGTGAAATTATTAGGGTAACAACATTAGAAATAAGAGAATGATTTAGTTGTTTTATAAACAAAGTTTTAAGGTGTTATTTAGTATTGATGAATGCAAAGATAGGTAATAAAAATGCTTATCTTTGCATTTTATTTGCATTTATAAATTTTTTTAATTTTTTTTAATTATTCTATTGACTTCTTTATAAGTATTTGGTATTATTTAAAACGTACTCGCAGGAGTTACAAGCCGCATGTGGCGCGTTGGTGAAGCGGCTTAACACACCGCCCTTTCACGGCGGCATTCACGGGTTCGAATCCCGTACGCGTCACCATATTAAAAATAAAGTCTTCAAATGAAGGCTTTTTTATTTGTTGAGAAGATTTTGAGAAGAAATATTTATATATTGTAATATTTTTTCTTCTGTGTCTTTCATTTAAGTTACTAAATTTCAAAAAGATATAATTATTTATATAAACAATAAATTTTTCGATGCTGCAGTCATTAAAATTATTGCCATAAAAGCATTCGTTTTTAAGACGACCGAAGAAGCCTTCACAGGCAGAGTTATCGGGAGAACAGCCTTTCTTTGACATTGACCTTATCAACTTATATTTAGTAGTCAGTTGTATCCATTCAGGCCAACGGTAGTGACAACCTCTGTCGCTATGTAATATAGGCCGTTCTCCCTTAAGGG
>RZYX01000374.1 GCA_009930155.1 Clostridia bacterium
TTTAAGCATATAAATAACTATTGATTAACATTGTAAACATGTAACTATCAGTTATTTACTTGAATTTAAATAAAAAGTGGTGAATAATGCGGGCTAATATTTAAGCCCTACCGGGCTATAATACCAATATAATATCGAAACACCCGTTATAAACATGAATAATGCAGGTTATAGGTTCTGGCATGTTTACTTACTTCCACTTAGCTTTTTTATCTCGTTAAGCTTATTTAGGGCTTCGAGAGGCGTCAGGCTATCAATGTCTATTCCCTGTATTTCTTTTCGGATTTGAGACAACACAGGGTCGTCGAGTTGAAAAAAGCTAAGTTGATAGCCATCTCTGTTTTTAGCTATCTCGCCCACGGGTTTAGAAAGATTTTTTGATTCTTTTGCGCTGATATCTTTAGCTTCGCCTTCGAGCTGTTCAAGGATTTTTTTTGCACGATAAACGATAGATTTTGGCATTCCGGCCATTTGAGCCACGTGGATTCCAAAGCTATGTTCACTTCCTCCGGGTCTTAGTTTACGAAGAAAAATCACTTTATCCTTAGTTTCCTGCACAGATACGTTGAAGTTTTTAATTCTTTTAAACGATTTTTCCATTTCGTTCATCTCGTGATAGTGAGTTGCAAACAATGTTTTGGCTTTTGCTTTTGGATGTTCGTGAATATACTCTGCAATTGACCAAGCAATTGAAATTCCATCGTAGGTACTTGTACCGCGCCCTAATTCATCGAGCAGAATAAGGCTTTTTTGCGAAATATTATTCATAATGCTTGCAGCTTCGAGCATTTCGACCATAAAAGTTGATTCTCCCATTGAGATATTATCTGACGCACCAACACGAGTAAACACTTTATCGATTACTCCCAAATTTGCTTTGCGAGCAGGCACATAACACCCAATTTGAGCCATAATGCAAATCAAAGCAGTTTGTCTTAGTAGAGCAGATTTTCCGGACATATTTGGACCGGTGATCATCATAATTTGCTGAGTTTTATCATCGAGATAAACATCATTTGCAATATATTCTTCGCCAAAAGCCAATTGTTTTTCGATTACGGGATGACGCCCATCTTTAATATCAAGAATATCGGAATCGTTTAAAACTGGTTTGCAATAATCGTTTTCTAATGCAGTTTTTGCAAAGGACAACAAACAGTCGAGTTTTGCAACAATATTTGCATTAGACTGTATTGCACCGATAAAATCGGAAATTGCCATTACTAAATCGTTAAAAAGCCTGTTTTCGATACTTTGCATTTTATCTTCGGCACCAAGAATCTTTTCCTCATACTCTTTTAGTTCTTCG
>RZYX01000375.1 GCA_009930155.1 Clostridia bacterium
ACACAGAGGACGGCTCTGGGGCTGGAGTCATCTATGAAATTAACGAAGAGGAACAATTTGCCTATATTATAACAAACTATCACGTGGTCGTGCTTTCGACAACAGTTGACTCAACGACAACATATGCTCCTGCAACGGATATATATTTTTACACTTATGGCGCGGAAACAGTTGGAGTCACAATGGAAAGTGAATATAACTATGGAAATAAGTTTTATATGGCAGAATATGTTGGAGGCAGTGCGGACTATGATATTGCAGTCCTTAAAGTGACTGGAGAATATTTCACCAGATTAAACGCAACAGACGCAGAGACAGTGACTTTTGCAGACACGACAAATCTTCAACCGGGGACGACGGCAATTGCAATTGGCAATCCTTTGGGCGAAGGCATCGCGGTCACCAGTGGGGTTGTCAGTGTGAGCAGGGAAATGGTGAGCGTTTCCCTCGCTGGAGCAGACAGAACTCTTCCTTGTTTGAGGCTTGATGCTGCCATTAATGGCGGAAACAGCGGTGGCGGAGTGTTCGACATAAACGGAAATCTCATTGGTATTACAAACGCAAAATATTCGAGTGTGGCAATTGAAAATGTTGCAAACGCCATTTTGGCAAGTAATGTCAAAAATGTTGTGGAAAATATAGTTTATTTCTATGAACAAAATTTTGATGAATTAGCCGAAGATAATAGCGTGGGAGTCCACAAATATGTCATTGGATTTTCTTCATACGACCTAAACCCAACAAATACTTATAATTCAGAGAATTTCACAAACAACAAATCCGCAGACATAACAGTTGATTTGGTGGGTGAAAATTCAATTGCAAGTGAGATTGGGCTTGCTGTGGGTGACATCGTGAGGTCACTTAAAATTAAGCGAGCGGGAAGTGACACTTTTCAAACAATTAGTTTTAACACAGGCTATGAAATTAGTAATTTTATGCTGACAGCACGTGCGGGCGACGAGATTGTTCTTGTCGTGGACAGATTGCAAAGTGGCACGACGGACACTTATGTCAGCACTGATTTAACTTCTTTCACGGTGGACTCTTCAAAATATGTTGAATATAAAAACAACTCTGTGATTGAGTAAAATAATTTTTAAAAATTGAAAATGATAAAAAGAGCACCATAATTTTGGTGTCTTTTTTGTTGATTTTCCAATAAATTCAAAGGTTATTATAAACTTTTAGATTTTATTTTTTTTATAATAGAATTATTATCTTTTGAATTTGAAATTAAAGGGAAGTTTTCGTCATCTATTACTTTTTTGTTAAGAAAAAGTCCTATGCATATAAAGGAGTATATG
>RZYX01000376.1 GCA_009930155.1 Clostridia bacterium
TTTCTATCCCCCTTAATTGGGGGTGTATAGGTATTGGTTCTATATCCGAGTTATATGCAAATGGCTACTTCCGTGCTTTAAACGAAATTCCATCTAACATTTTAATTTTCGTTTCACCTTTATATCCTCGCTTTAAAAAATAAACAGCCGAAGGAAACCCAAATGGAAAACCTGCTTTACTACTCGGTAAGGTATGTATTTCTACAAATCCACCGTAATCATATATTTTTTGCAAAGTTCCCATACTCTTGAACATTTTTGCAACAGGTACAAGTAGTACAATATTGTCTGCAAGGTCAAAACTATGGTCAAGAAACCTATTGTAATCTGAGTAAGGTGGGTTAGTTACGAGCCAATCTACTTTATCATTGTAATCATAAAAGTTTTTCCCTTCTGCTATTTCGCACCAATCAGCATCAGCAGGTAAATATTGCAAAAATGCCCCTTCGCCCTTACACGGTTCTAATACCTTGCCTTCAATCGGGAACATATCCACAATTTGTTTTGCTAACCAATCAGGTGTAAATACTACATCATTTGGGTTTAAATGTCCGTACTTTCCTTCTATGTACGGGTTATGCTTTTGTCCTTTTATACTTCCCATAATCGTCTGTTTATTTTTTTTTAGACCGCCATCAGCATATAACAATGTGTATAAGTAATGGCAGTTATTGTTTATATATTAAAGTTCATTTCTTCTATCAATCTTTAGTGCTTTTCGGAAAGTAGTCGCTTCTAATCTGCCACTACTCATACACTCGTCCGTTGTGCGTAATGCTAAAAACAGCTACCATTACATGAAGATTTTCCGCAATGCGAACAATATTCTACTTGTTTTTTGGTTACAACTTGAAGCGTGTCTGGCTTGCACTCTATCCAAAATCCTGCTTTAGCTTCATTACTTAAAAGAAGTCTATCATGTTTATTTATAACACAACACGCTTCGATAATTTCACCTTTTATTGTTTCTGCTTTGAAACTAATATTGTTCATTGTTTCTCTTTTTACCCTAATGTTCCCTTTTTGAAGTTGAAAAAGTTATACACACCAAACACCCTTTCCACATCTTGAAAAGTTATGTCCTCGGTTTTCCTGCCTACCGAGCAAACAACCTTGTTGCAGCCCGTTTCTGTGCCGTTTTCGCCTATACAAACGACCTTCATCCGTCTGCCATCCTTTGTTTCCACTTCAAGCCCTGATAGCTTGTAATGCCCGAAAACAAAGGAAATATCTCCAAAGGTCAATTCCACGGGTTCCCCGTCCTTGTTCGAGCAGGTTATCTTGTTTGAGCCGTCTTTGACAC
>RZYX01000377.1 GCA_009930155.1 Clostridia bacterium
TCAGATTTAATATGAATCGTTTGTTTAATTAATGCAGCAGCTACAGCCGTTGGGTCATGTTCAACCCTATTCATCATACTTTTTATTGCTATTGCTGTATCTGCATTTGAGTACACCCTGTTTGCCCTTATGTGATATGAGCCGGAGGTCCAAGTCGTTAATGTGTTCGTGAGAATATTCATCGTTCCAAAAAAATAACCTAATATTGGGTCGTGGCCTATTGTTTTATAACGATGAGTTATTCCACCTAAGCCCAATTCAAAATTTTTAGAACCAGCTATTATATCGTAAGGAACCGAGGTATCCAAACAAATGGAATCAAATTTTGCGAAATAATATCCGCCCTGATTGCTGGCTTTATCCTTACTTTTTTCCAGTCGTGATGTCTTATCTGCAAATTTCGCTTCATCGCCCTTTTTTGTTGCTTTTTCATCGACGGTCGGTTTAAAACTCGTAAGCAAATACTGCCGCAAACACTGTAATGCTACTGCTAGAATTAAAAATGAACAATCTTGAAAAGACAGTTTCGTTCGTTTAGCAAACTCAATGCCGATTTCATCAAACTCCGATTTGTAGTTTTCTACCGCACGACTGATTTCTTCTACTGATAAAATGTTCTCATAATAGGAATCAATGCTTGTTTTGCTATTTTTCTTCTCTAAATGATGGATTTCTACATCTCCACAATTATGCTTTCTCATTTCAAATAGTTCTTGTGCTTTACTCATTTTTTCGCCTTTTCATATAATCAATAAACAAATTCTTGATTTCTGCCTCTTCGTTCGTTATTCCATCACTGGCCTCTATAATTTCATCTACATCAATAAATAATTGTTCCAGTGTTTCTATAGATACCGGGTCGAGATATACCTTAACGTCTTCAAATGATAAATGTTCATTTGCTGAAATTTCTGCGAGCTTATTCCGGACTTGCTCCGGTACATCGACATTTTTTATTATT
Organism: Clostridia bacterium; assembly: GCA_009930155.1. Next base: position 962 of record RZYX01000377.1, read on the forward strand.
GCATTTAAATCATACTCAATTTCCAATTCTTCTTCTTTTGAAATATTGCCATCACACCTTGCAACGAAATACGAAAGTGCCGTCGTTGCTAAATAGAAATCAGCAAATTTTTTTATCTCATCAACAGTTTCTATTTTTCCTTCTTTCACTCCATCTCTAAAAGCCGCCGCTTTTGCTTCTTTAACAACATGTTCTTTGCCTTTATTTTCGACTTTTTGGATAGCAGCACCAGCCACTCCTCCTGCTAAAGCTGCTCCGGCAGCAATGCCCCCGGCACCTGCAAGTGATGCTGAAATTGTTGCGGCTGCCAAAACAGAACCTCCTCCAGTAAATGGAGCT
>RZYX01000101.1 GCA_009930155.1 Clostridia bacterium
ACCGCACTATGATAGTATTGTGAGAGTTCGTCGTATTACAGGATATTTAAGTACGCTGCCGCGGTTTAACGACGCAAAGAAAAAAGAAGTAGCAGACAGAATTGTACACCTTTAGTAAATATAATAGTTGTATTATGCAGCTGCTATAGCGATAATACAACAAATATATTTATTTTAAAACTGTTAGTATTATTAAGAAGGTCTAACACCCAGTATGGGTAAGGCCTTCTTATTTTTATGGTAGTAACATTGGGTGCTTTGTTTTTATGTTTTACGGTTTTTGGTAAAGCCATATATAATATTTTATAGAATATAAAATGTTGCTTTATGGAGAGTGAAAAGCTTTGGATAATTTGACTAAAGAACAAAGGCACAAGAGCATGTCGCACATTAGATCAAAGGATACCAGTATTGAAATTACACTTCGTAAAGCTCTGTGGCAAAAAGGTTATCGTTATAGGAAAAATGTTGATAATTTACCTGGGAAACCTGATATCGTTTTGCCTAAATACAAAATCGCCATTTTCTGCGATGGTGAATTTTTCCATGGAAAAGGATGGCTGGTTTTAAAACCCAAAATTGCTGCCGGCTCTAACAAGGATTATTGGATAAAGAAGATAGCCAAAAACATTGAAAGAGACGACAGAAACAACAAAGAACTATTGGCACTAGGCTGGACGGTTATAAGATTTTGGGGAAAAGATATTAAAAAAAACACAGACGATTGTATTAAAACCATTGATGAGGCTGTCTTAGAGTGGATATTGGATCAAAGACAACTTGATGAATGAGCAAAAATGATGATGTAATCAGTAATTATAAAAACATAGCAATCGATTTATCTATTGCTAATAGAGTCTGTTTATGTTAAACTAACAGAAAAAGCGGCGCGCCGCAATTCCTGGAGGTTTAACATGAAAGTAGCTAGTTTCTTTGCGGGTGTAGGCGGTATTGACAAAGGCTTTGAACAGGCAGGTTTTGATATTATATGGGCAAATGAGTTTGATAAGAACGCAGCTGAAACATATAAGCTGAATTTTACATCTGAAATAGTGGTAGAAGATATCAGAAAAGTAGGGGTTGAAGAGATACCGGATTATGACGTTATGATTGGGGGATTTCCTTGTCAAGCATTCAGCGTTGCCGGATACCGCAAAGGCTTTGATGACGATCGAGGGAACTTATTTTTTGAACTGGAACGCATTTTTACTGAGAAAGATAGGCAACCAAAGGTTTTATTCTTGGAAAACGTAAAAAATCTGGTTGGACATGATAACGGCAATACGTTTAGAGTAATACTGAAGAAGCTCAAAGATGCTGGCTATCATGTTAGGAAAGAAGTATTGAACGCCTGTGAATATGGAAACCTGCCTCAGAATAGAGAGCGTATATATATAGTAGCCTTTTTGGATGAAGATGTTTATAAAGAGTTTGACTTTCCTGAACCCATTGAATTAACTCATAGCCTGAAGGACATGATTGATTTCGAGACGAAACAGGACGATCGTTTTTATTATAAGCCATCTAACTGCGGCTTTTATGATTTGCTAAAGGAAAATGTTGTTCGTTCCGACACGTTGTATCAATGGCGACGAATTTACGTGCGTGAAAACAAAAGCAACCTGTGTCCAACTCTTACTGCAAACATGGGAACCGGGGGACATAATGTTCCGATAATATATACTAACCATGGTATCCGCAAACTAACACCTAGGGAGTGTTTTAATCTTCAGGGCTATGATTCTGACTACAAATTGCCAGAAAATATGGCAAATACCCATCTTTATAAACAGGCAGGTAACTCTGTCGTTGTTCCTGTAATAACCAGAATAGCGGAAAAAATAGCTCTTGCTTTTGAAAAAGCAAATAAAAATTAAGTGTTGTATAGCATAAAAAATCTGGACTCTTTAGCTTTTGCTACATAGAGTCCAGATTTTTTTTCATAATACTACTTAAGGTATTTTTAAAGTGTTATAATCATGGTATATTGCCAGGAGGTGTAAATATGCCAGATTTAACACACAGAGATGATATTGATCTGTACGTAAGGGATAATATCGAGGAAATTAATCAAAACATAAGTAATTTCAAAAAATCTTATTGTCCCCGAGCAACTTATGACGAAACTGATATAAAGAATCATTTGAAGTCAAAGTTAATTAGTGAAATTGAAACGTCAAGGTCAACTATCATGCAACGATTTGAAGATTATAATTTTGTGAAAGCAAGGATTAAAGATATTGCAACCGAACTAATATACTATGCGCCGGACGTTGAGAAAGTAATTGAAGATAGTATCTACAGTGAGCTTAAAGATAGTACAGACCATGTAGCTTTGAGTAATTCAATAATCAACTGCATTTATGAGCATGGCCATTTAAACCAAGGAAAGAGAAGTTTTATAAATCGTTCGATTAGGGTATTAACAGGAAAGGTTCTTTTTCTATTATTACAAAAAGGATTTTTGCTAAATATAAACAATGTTGAAAGCGGTGTTATGACTGCCAATGCAGGTGATTCTGCACAATTTCTGTTTTTATCTAGAGCTATATTGGCAGGATATAACTGTTCGAATGTTGATGTTCGCTCTAGTCGTTATGACGCAATAATTGATTATAGGGGCCGTTTATTTAAGGTGCAGGTGAAGGGTATTAGCAACACAACAGTTAGTTTTAAGGATAGAGATCGTGGTGGTCGTGGCATTGATACGCACAATCCTAGAAACCAGGGACAAAGAATTACAGCAGCGGATTGCGATATATATGCTGCTGTAGATAAGCAATGTGGAATCTGTTACATAATTCCTATGAGAGACATTGATCCGTTGCCTGACGCAGAAATTAGAAGTGTTGATGTATCAAGACTAGAGCGTTATAGGGAAAATTGGACCGTAATAGATGAACTATATAACGATATGTAAATTATAGCTGCAAATTTAGGCCTAACAATGTTGCTTTTTTTGCAAAGTAGGCTGGATCGTATCCCGCTGCTTTGGCGGCCATAAGAACATCATCTTCGAAGAAAACGAAGTTTTTTAGCCATGTATTTTTGATTACAGTCGTTGTTAGACAAGGGTCTATGCGTTTTATTATTGCAGATAAAGTGTTAAAGCCTATGGGCCTGTTTCTTGGTATTGAGTGGTATACAACAAATAAGTAATTTGGATTAGGTAATGGGCCTATAAGTTTATTTCTATACTCCATGTAATTGCAGAGGATAGATAAATCTTCATCATCAAGAATAATTAGTCTTTCGTCTGTGAATTGTCCTTTTGGAATCGATATCGTAGCATTTTCAAAATCAATGTCTGATACTTTAATATGCCGGGCCTGCATATGAGTCAATCCATGCATAAGCAATAACATTATTAATAATGAAAGATCAGGGTTGTTTTCTGGACTTGTCATGATGTCATATAATTCGAACTGCTGTTCTTCTGATAACACTTTTCCAAAATGTAGTGCACGTTCTGTATTCTTTATATAATCGAGAGGATTATGCAGAAGGTGTTTTCGCAGTCGACACCAGCTAAAAAACTTTTTAAGAGAAAGGGCATAGCTATTACTGATACTATCGATATACGGAAGTATTGCCTTCGTATTGAGGCTGTAAAGTGAATTGTAGCCATTGTCGGATAACCAAGAAGTTAATTGACGTGCTATTATTATAGCAACGTAAATGCTTGGTAGTTTTTTTGCTGAAACAGCTCCACGGCTTATTTGCTTATTCCTTTTCTCGATTAAGTAACGAGCATAATCAGCAATAATGTTCCTAAAGTCATCAGGGGCTTTGTTAATCTGATTATCGATCTTTCGCAGTATACGGTTTTCTGTTTCATAAGGATCTAGACTTTGCTGAACTTTTTTAAAGGTTTTGATGCGTAGCTTTGCCAATATCGCTTTTGCGTTTGCATGGTAGTGCTCCCGGGCTTTTGCTATAACTTTGTCTCTGTGTGTTAACCGATACTTTAAGGCAATAGCCTTATATTTTTCCGGATCAGCGCTTTCACGAATCTTTTTCTTTGCTAAAATTTCAGTACGGTTTTTATTGTAATAGCTTTTGTAATAATTAAGATAATGCTCTCGTCTGCTAGCCTTATATATCTTATCCTTAGCAAGTATTTGAGCTTTATTCCTTTCATAATATAAACGCCTGGCCCGTTTCAAACGCGTGGAATTTTTCCTGTTATAAATTTTCTGCATAGCTTTGGGTCTAGACAGTTTTTTAACGAATGAAAGGCGAGGCAGGATATTTAATTTATAGCTTCTGAGTTTTATTAGTCTTTTCCTTCTTTTTTCACGTTCCCACCAGCGCTTGTTCCATGCAGCTATTTTTTCAGGGTTTTTGGCTCTGAACTTTCTTGCCTGTGCACAACGATTTTCACGGTCTCTGTCATAACGTTGTTTATCTTTCTTACGGGCTTCTTCTGGATTTGCTGCTCTCTGTTGCTGGCGCTTTGCATTTCTAGCTTCCTTGTGCTTGGAGTGACCAGCTCTGTTTTTGGCTTTTATTGCTTCTGGATAGCGGATATATCTTATACGATCACGAATGCGTCGCTTTTCTTTTGATTGCTCATCTGAAGGCATTGATAAGTAGTTGTTGTAGCATTCAGTACACAAACCCAAAGCTTGATGTGGATGATCACTAGTTTTACAGGTGGCGCAAAAATCTATTTCATATTCGTTTGACCACATTTATGAAACCTCCTGATTAAATCGGTGGAGCTGGTACTCGTGTCTTTTTATTAGTTGCAGAAGAATCTGAGGAAGAGCCGTTAGCAACTTTTATTTCTGAATTGTTAAGCGCGTTGAATTTTTCTAATGATGCAAAATCGAATTCAACTAAATCAGATGGTGTGCATTTTAAAACATAACAAAGAGCATATAACGTTGTTAACGTAAGAGCTAATGGTTTAGCGCGCATTAATTTATTTACCGCGGTGTGTGATAAGTTGAGTCCGGCTTGGTCAGATAGGAGACGTTGAAGCTCGGCTGCTGTCCAAATATTTCTTTCTGCACATTTCTGTCTTAATTTCCATATGATGTTGCTATCCACGGTGGTGTGCCCCCTTTGCTTTTTAAGTATTCCTTAACTTTGCTGTTGGTTTTAATTATGTTATCCGTGACAAACTCTATAGAAGGAGAAACATACGTCAGTGTTGTGTAGATGCTTACATGGCCAAGTAAATCTTTAATAGTTGTTAGTTTCATGCCACTCTCATAATTGTGTGTTGCAAAGGCATGCCTGAATTTATGAGTACTCCATTTATAAGTTTCAGGGATCTCGAAAAGCTGCTGGTATCTTTCTAGCTCTTGAGCAGCATAGGTAGTAGTTAGTCTTGTTCCTTTCTGAGTAAGAAATAACGCTTGTGTGCTTGAAGCTAGTTTAAATCTTGGTCTTATGTATTTTAAATACCACTTCAAAAGCTTGTCGATGTCTGTCAACATTGGCACCCATCTTTCTCTTTTACCACTACCTCTACTTCCTTTACCGAATCGAACATGTATCATTCCTAATTTACCATGACTAAAGTTTATATCTATTAGGTCAAGATGTACGGCTTCGTCAATTCTAAGGCCAGAAGCATACATAAGACGAAAAAGCACATACTCACGAGCGGCTATCTCTGGACGGGCGAATAAATTAAGATCTCTTTTAAAACAATCGAAGAAGTATGTTAATATTTCGGGACTTGGTGGCGGAGTTTTATTTTCACGCTCCAAATCGTAGACATGCGTAATCTGATTATCGTCTGTTACTGGCTGAAGCAAGGAACAATTAAAAAGCTGCTTTATTTCAGTATAGTAGTTTCGTATCAGCCATTCATAAAAAGACCTGAAAGTACTAACCTTTTTTCTGCGATAGCTTGCAGAATTTTGTGATTCTATTAGTATGTCAACATAGGAGTCAATATCATCCTCATATAGTTCCCATATGAATTTATGGCTAACATCTATAATTTCTCTGATGTAAGTTTCTTGATTCTTTATTGTCTTATATGCCCAATTCTTTCTTTTGCCAAATTTAATATATTCTTGAATTATTCGTTCTTGATATATATTTGGATCAATTTGTTCCCCGGGGGTAGACAAAAGCGACTTGTGTTTGGGCAACTCGTTTTCAATTAACCTTAGTGAAAGATTGTTCGACAAAATTATCACCACCCAGTTTTGAAAATATCACCATAAATAAAACTTTTAGTTTTATTTTAAAACAATAATAGCCATCAGTCAAGCTTTTGGTTGTGCCGATATTAATATTATTTTTACTAAAAAAACAGTAACATCCCAGTGGACCACTCATATTTGATTTTCAGCAGGGTGTCATTGCTAAGGCAATGACACCCTTTATTTTTTTGCTCTTGAAGCGATGTTAGATACCGTGTTAAAAT
>RZYX01000102.1 GCA_009930155.1 Clostridia bacterium
GATGTCAGTCATTAGCAATTTAAAGCTATTTCAAGAAAATCAAAGATATTCTATGATAGAGCCTTTTATTTCGTGTCCGTTAAACAGGGTGCACAGCAACTTTGGAGGACTTTTCATTATAAAAGATAAAATTAGTAATTGTGAATTAAACATTTTAAAATAATATGTAAAAGTGTGTGGTTTTTAAATTAACTCCACACACCCGTTAGTTTTAATAGTTATCTTGGTCTTTGTTAGCCTTTTTATTTTTCTTATTTTTCTTGTTTTGCTTTTTGTCAGGCTGTCTTGCAACGCTTTGTTGTACATCTGGTTGGTCATGCTTTTTATTTGAGTCCATTTAAGTTTCACCTCTCTTTAATAATTACGGCAAAAAAATTGCCTTGTAGTTATATTATTTCACTGTATACACAACATATTCTTAAATAATTAAATCAATGTAAAAACAAAAAGAATTAGCTGTTTTCTCTTTACATAAAATATATTATGAAGTAAAATAAAGTAAATGTGTAACAATATATTTAGTAGCTTGTGCCAATTTTATCCGTGCGGCACAAAACATAAATAATCCGTGCACGGCGGTGGAATGGAAAATGTTTATGCAACCTGTATATAAAAGGATTTTACTTAAACTAAGTGGCGAGGTACTTGCAGGAGATAAGCACAGTGGAATTGACTTTGAAACAGTCGTTAATATTTGTGCTGCAATCAAGCAGTGTTATGAAATGGGCGTTGAAATCGGCATTGTTGTTGGCGGTGGTAATTTTTGGAGAGGCCGTACTAGCGGGAATATGGATAGAACAAGGGCAGACCATATAGGAATGCTTGCAACGGTTATGAACTCACTGGCACTTGCAGATGCTTTTGAACAGCTTGAAGTTCCCGCAAGAGTTCAGACGGCTATTGCTATGCAGCAGATTGCAGAGCCATATATTAGAAATAAAGCAACACGCCATTTTCAAAAGGGCAGAATAGTTATATTTGGATGTGGAACAGGCAATCCTTTCTTTACAACAGATACAGCAGCCGCTCTTCGTGCTGCGGAGATTGATGCCGATATAATCTTTAAAGCAACAAATGTTGATGGAATTTATGACAAGGATCCAAACAAGTATGATGATGCTGAAAAATATGATAAAATAACTCATACAGAAATACTCAAAAACGGACTAAGAGTTATGGACAGTACAGCTGCCTCTCTTTGCAGAGACAATCAAATTCCAATTTTGGTTTTTAATCTTAATGATCCACAGAATATTGTTCGTGCTATCGTAGGCGAAAATATTGGAACAGTAGTTACAGAGTAATAAAATAAATATTATTGATTCTTGAAGGGATGACAATACTTATGGAAACAGTATTTAACACAGCAACAGAAAAAATGGAAAAATCAATTTCTTCACTTAAACATGATTATGCAGGAATAAGAGCAGGCAGGGCAAATGCAGGGGTGCTTGATAAAGTTATGGTAGATTATTATGGTACACCAACAGCAATTCAGCAGCTTGCAGCCGTTTCTGTTTCAGAGGCAAGGATTCTCGTTATTCAGCCATGGGACACTTCTACTCTTCAACTAATCGAAAAGGCTATTCAAAAGGCAGACATTGGAATTAATCCACAAAACGACGGAAAAGTTATTCGCCTTATGTTTCCACAGCTTACAGAGGATAGAAGAAAAGACATTGTTAGAGATATTTCAAAAAGAGCTGAGGACGGTAAAATAACCATCCGTTCAATCCGTAGAGATTGCATTGAAAAGCTCAAAATGATGAAAAAGAATTCAGAAATTTCGGAAGATGATTTGAAAAACGGCGAGACAAAACTTCAAAAAATAACAGATAAGTATGTTAAGCAAGTTGAGGATGTTCTTGCAGTAAAAGAAAAAGAGATTTTGGAAATATAGTCAACTTAATTCTTGTTGGGCGGGCATTGTCCCGCCCAAATTGCAAATTAAGTTGTAGTTTTTAGGAGGCATTTAAATTGGCGAAACTCCCAGATAAAAAATATTTGCCAAGACATGTTGGTATAATTATGGATGGTAATGGTCGTTGGGCAAAAAAAAGAGGATTGGTTAGAACAGATGGCCATAAGCAAGGTGCAAAGGTTTTTCGCACAATTAGTGATTACGCTTACAAAATTGGACTTGACTGCGTAACCTTTTATGCTTTTTCAACTGAAAATTGGAAAAGACCTGTTGATGAGATTGATACTTTAATGCAGATTTTCAAGGAATACCTTCTTGTTGCAGAAGATTCTAAAGATAAAAATGAAAAAAGAGGATATTGTTTACGCTTTATTGGGGATACAGGAGCAATACCAAAAGATTTGGTTAATCTTATGGATGAAACCGAACAACTTGTAACCGACCGTACAAAAACAGTAGTAAATATAGCCTTGAATTATGGGGGCAGGCAAGAAATTTTAAAGAGCGTGCGTGAGCTTGCACAAAAAGCTTCCAAGGGCTTGATTGACCCCGATACAATAACAGAAGCAGATATTGAAAGAGGACTTTACACTGCGGGGTTGCCAGATCCAGACCTTATCATAAGACCTAGCGGAGAGTGCCGTTTGTCAAACTTTTTAACATGGCAGTCAGCGTATTCAGAACTTTGGTTTTCAGATATTCCGTGGCCTGAGTTTACAACAGATGATTTTGATAAAGCACTGATAAATTATGCAAAAAGAAACAGAAGTTTTGGAGCAGTTTAAGGAGTAGTTAATATGAAAAAGCGAGTGATTTCAGGTGCAGTCCTATTAATGATTATGGGGCTTGTTTTCTGGGGCATTTACACACCCGTTTTTGGTGTGTTTTTCGGCCTTTTATCCGCAATGGCATCGTTTGAAATTTTGCGAGTAGCTAAGGTCGAAAATAAAGAGGTGTTTGCTCTTTCAATGGCGTTTGCATTTATTGTTCCACTTTATATTGAGTATGGATTTAAGGTGCCGTTCGGTATAGCAATTCTTATTTTTATTTTTGCTTTGCTTTTAATAATGCTTGCAAACTATGAAAATACAAAGTTCGAGCATATAGCAATTGCTGTATACTCATCTATATTTATTCCGTTTTGCTTTTCTGCATTTTTATTGGTTCGTGACCTTTACAAAATGTATCCGTTAGAGATTAATAAAAATCATGCTCTTTTCCTTGTGATTATAGGCATAAGTTGTTCATGGCTTACAGACACATGCGCATACTTTGTTGGAGTGACATTCGGCAAGCATAAGATGACTCCTGTAATTAGCCCTAAAAAGTCTGTAGAGGGTGCAATCGGCGGCGTTTTTGGTTGCCTTGCACTTAATATGCTCATACTTTATTTGTTTAATACATATATCTTTGAAGCACCATTTATAAGCTATCTTATGTTTGCTTTTATTTCTATTTTTCTTTCTTGTGCAAGCATGTGTGGTGATTTGGTTGCATCAGTTATTAAAAGAAACTATGGTGCAAAGGATTATAGCAATCTAATTCCTGGCCATGGTGGAATTATGGATAGGTTTGATAGTTGCCTTTTTGTTATGCCTATACTTTATATAGTAATAACAATAATTCATAGCATTTAGTTTTAATAAATCAGTGCATATCGAGTTTGTCGTTCGTTTGCGTATTAACAATACGTGGCACTTACTGCCTTACTTAAATCTGCATTAGAAGTTTGAAGTATTTTGAGTAAAGGCACATATCGGGTGGCTCGTTTGCGTATGTTTTGGGCGCCATGATACCTATAATAGAAAATTATTGATAAATCAAATATAGATATATAAATTATGAATACGTTTTTAGGCTTGTATCTCGGGAAGGAATGGTCATAATAATGAACAGGAAACTTTCAATACTTGGTAGCACAGGTTCAATAGGTAAGCAGGCTCTTGAAGTTTCAAAAAAATGTGGCTTTGAGGTTACTGCACTTACCGCATCCAGTAGTGCGGATGAACTTGAAAAACAGATAAGAGAGTTTAGACCAAGGCTTGCGGCACTTGTAGATGAGAAGGCAGCAAAGGATTTGGCTGTGCGTGTAGCAGATACAGGCACAAAGGTTCTTGGAGGCATTCAGGGTATTTGTGAATGTGCAAGGGAAAAAGAAGCAAATATAGTGCTAAATTCTATAGTTGGAATTGCAGGTCTTTTGCCAACGCTTGACGCTATTGATGAGGGTAAGGATATAGCTCTTGCAAACAAGGAAACATTGGTGGCAGGAGGCAAGCTTGTTATTGATAAAGCTCGTGAAAAAGGGATAAATATTTTCCCTGTTGACAGTGAACATTCTGCAATATTTCAGTGCTTACAGGGCAAACCATCAAATAAGGCACTTAAAAGAATTATATTAACAGCATCAGGTGGCCCATTCTTTGGTAAAACTAGAGAAGAGCTTACGGATGTAACAATAGAGCAAGCACTCAATCATCCAAACTGGAGTATGGGTGCTAAAATCACAATAGATTCTGCAACAATGATGAATAAGGGACTTGAAATTATTGAGGCTGCTTGGCTGTTCTCAATGCCGTTTGATAAAATTGATGTTCTTGTTCATCGTGAAAGTATAGTTCACTCAATGGTAGAGTATGATGACAATTCGGTTATTGCCCAGCTAGGGCTCCCCGATATGAGAATACCTATTCAATACGCACTTACATATCCAGAAAGATATGAATCACCCGTAAACCAGCTTGACTTGGCAAAGCTTGGAACACTTAGTTTTTCAAAGCCAGATTATGATACCTTTGATTGCCTTTCAATATGTAAGGATGCATTAAGAAGAGGCGGGCTATATCCTGCTGCTGCAAACTCGGCAAACGAGCAAGCTAACGCTATGTTCCGCCAAGGCAGAATCAAGTTTTTGCAGATTGGCGAACTTGTTGGCGAAGCAATGGAGATGGCAGAAAATATAGAAGACTATACACTTTCTGATGTTCTTTTGACAGATAGAATGGCAAGAGATTTTGTAATGGATAAAGTTGGCGATGCATTTTCGTCGATACTATAATTTTAAAATAGAGGTGGTAACAATTTTAAATTTAGCAAGCATAGGGACAATTTGGAGTTCTGTTTGGCCTTTTTTAATAGCGCTACTTTTCTTTGGTGTAATAATATTTATACATGAGCTTGGGCACTTTACTTTTGCTAAATTATTTAAGGTAAGGGTAAATGAGTTTGCCATAGGAATGGGTCCTGTACTATTTAAATTTGGAAAAGGGGAAACTAAATATTCTGTTCGTCTTTTTCCAATTGGCGGTTATGTTAGTATGGAGGGCGAAGATGAAGAAAGCCAAGATGATGCAGCTTTTAACAGAAAGCCTGCGTGGAAACGTGCTATAATTTTATGTGCAGGAGCATTCCTTAACATATTATTGGGCATAGTTCTTATGGCTATTATCATCTCAACGAGTGAAGGTAATATTGGAATACCTCGTATTGCACAATTTATTGGTGACAATGTTCAAAGCCAAAATTATGGGCTTGAGGTTGGCGACAATATAAAGTCAATTAACGGAAACAAAGTTTATACTACCTACGACATAAACTTTTTTATGATGCGTGACAAAGATGCTATAATGGATTTTGAAGTTGAGCGTGAGGGCGAAATAGTAAAATTAAACAGTGTTAAGTTTGCAACACAAGATATTGATGGAATAAAAGCGGTAATATATGATTTTAGAATAGTTGGTATTGAAAAGACTTTTGGTTCGGTTTTAAAGTATGCAGCACTTGATTCTTTGTCAATTGCTCGTATGGTTTGGCTAAGCCTTTTTGATATTGCAACATTCCAGTTTAGCCTTAATGATTTGTCTGGCCCTATAGGTACAATGGAGATAATAGCAGACACAGCATCGCAGGCAACTAAAACAGACTATACAGGGCTTTTGACCATAATGGCATTTATAACAATCAATGTTGGCGTATTCAATCTTTTACCACTTCCAGCACTTGACGGTGGCCGTTTATTTTTTGTAATAATTGAGGGTATAAGACGCAAGCCAGTGCCGCAAAAGTACGAAACTATGGTTCATAGTATTGGCATAATTCTGCTGCTTGCACTTATGGTTGTAATAACATTCAATGACATATTAAACCTAATAAAGAGGTGAATGATTTGATAAACAGGAGAAATAGCCGTGTTGTAATGGTTGGCGATGTTAAAGTTGGCGGAGATTCACAAATAACCGTTCAGTCAATGCTAAGTAAGCCAGCACAGGATATAGAGGCAAATGTGCAGCAGGCAAAAGAATTGCAAGAGGCAGGATGCCAAATAATACGTACCTCTGTTCCAGATATTGAGTCAGTCAAATTAATATATGCACTTAAAAATGCAGTAACTGTTCCAATTGTTGCAGACATTCATTTTGATTATAAAATTGCACTGGAATGTGCTACAGCAGGAGTAGAT
>RZYX01000378.1 GCA_009930155.1 Clostridia bacterium
AACATTCACAACGAGCGGGACAAATGGAATTGGGCTTCTCTTCAATGGGCTTTCAAAGGAGGGCTTCACTTTCTTGGGCTTCAAGGCAACAGACGAATTTGGCATAATAACGGGAAATAGTGAAACTAGTTTTAAATATAATTTTTCAGGCACGGCAGAACAACTGGAAGCATTGAATGAAAATGGCTTTGTGAGAATTAAAGCAATGTGGCAGGAATATTTCACCGTGGAGTTTAATGCTAACGGCGGAGTGACTTCAAAGCAAGCTATGCAAAGTGATGTTTCGTCCTATGTGACACCAAGCGACAGCGACTATGCCACTTTTGATATAATTAATGACAATAACACTTCCTATACAGGCAGGCAATTTGCAGGTTGGTTTTACACCAGAGATTTGTCAAAATTGCCAGAAAACGAAAATGACCTCATAAATTGGGGGGATACAGCAACTATTACAAGAGAACTCCTTGAACTTTATGGCAATAAGGAGACAAAGACAGTCACTTTATATGCCATTTGGAAGTCAACCATTATATTTAGTTATGTTGCCAAGAGCAATTTTCCACAGGAGATGACTGTCATAAGTCACTACAACCCAGATCAAGTTGTTTCAAGCGAGACGTCTTTCTCAAAAGATTTCTATTGTGGCACAGACCTTATGTTGAACAGTTTTTATTTTGGGATAAACATCGAGAGTTTTAGTTTTGCTGGTTGGGAAAATAATGGGATAAGCGTTTCGGCTCTGACGGTTTCAGGCAACATTACGCTGGTGGCAAAATGGCAAGCAAATCTAATTGAAATTGAACTTCAAGTGTATAACACAGTTTTGAATAAATTTGTCAGGGCAGTTTCATTTTCAGCCTATGCAGGCGAAGAGATAAATTTGAATGAGATTTACTTAACAAATGGCGGTAATTCTAGTTTGCCGTTTGTGTTTGGCTATAATTTTGTGGGTTGGAGCGAGAGTCTTTTATTAAAACTAATAAATGAAGATGTCTCTATGGAAATCTTTAACGCGCAAAATAAATTTACAGTGGGGAATAACTCAATAACTCTTTATAGTGTGTATGAATATGGCAATGTTATCATAACATACAACAAAAATAGTGGTCTCGCAAGTTATGTAGACGGCGTGACAAGCGCAGTTCAAGTGTCAAATTTTGGTTATGAAGAAGATGGTGTGACGCCGATCCCACTTTTGTATGGGAGCGTGTATAGCATATTGCAAAGCCTACCTTATGTGAGAACAAATTACGAAATTGTGGGCTGGCCGACAACTACTAATGG
>RZYX01000103.1 GCA_009930155.1 Clostridia bacterium
ATAAACTAGTCTGGTCTGAATAATTTAGTGACTAGTTTTTTTTAACAAGAAATTTATTAAAAAGCCACATTGCAATCACTGTTGTACCTCCAATTACGGCAAAAATCATCCAAATATTGTAAGGCTGATAAGTATTCCACAGAAAAACTGTAAGCTCATGTCCGTTTAATCCAATTAGTTCTTCGGCTCGATTAACATATTCTGTTTGCGAGAAGTTCTCAGAAATTTGTGGTATATCCAAACCGCGCTTCTCAACTTCGATTTGCAGTAATGTAATTTTATCGGAATATTTTTGATAAACATTTCCCGACAAAATTCCAGCGAAAAAATTACCTCCTGCCATTGGTAAAAAACTGCATCCCATATAAAGTGCTGTCTTACCGGCAGGTGCAATTTTACCGATATATTCAGTGATTTTTGGAGAACCGGCCATCTCTCCTATTCCAAATATAAATATACTTAAAAACAAGAACATTGGATTATTTGTCAGAAACGTCAATGACAAACCAATTGTAGATACCAAAAATCCGCTAATCATTGAATGTATTGGTTTCAATTTCATAACAAAATACGACACAATAAGCTGAAATAAAATAATATACATTGCATCGATATTTGTTAACATTTCTGCAGCAATTGTTTTTTCGGGAGTACCAATCTGTTCAGCTAACCATGGCCATATTTTATAAATATTATCATAAACGATTGATGTATCCATCCACTGATCAATAAAAACCGGCAGGGTGTAAAACAACTGATTATACATTGTCCAAAACCCAATAATAATAATTAAAAAAACTACAAATCTTAAATCCTTTAAAGCTTCATAAATATTAGTAAAAATTTTCACTATTTCTTCTCGAAATCCGGTTTTACCAACTTGTCTTTCCGGCTCTTTAAAAAACAATAAAACAATAACCAAATTTACTAGAATAACACCTGCCGAAATATTAAAAACATTTTCCCAGCCCGATTGTCTGGCGAGAGATGCCACAATAGGTCCTACAAAAGCTCCGATATTAACAATCATATAAAAAATCCCAAAACCCATTGATGAAGTTTGATCGTTGGTTGTTTTTGCAATACAAGCTGAGATTATTGGTTTAAAAAGAGCAGCTCCCAAAGCCAACATTATAAAGACAACAAAAACCCATTCATATTCTCGAACTCTTCCGAGCAAAAAGTAAGCTGATGCCAACAATAAATAAGCAATAACTAAAACCTTTTTGTACCCTACTCTATCAGCAATTGCCCCTGTAATAACAGGAAGAAAATACAAAAAACCTACAACCGAACCCATCATCATTCCTTTTTGAGCTTGAGAAAATCCTAAAGCACCTGTATCAGTCGAACCTGTTAAATACAATGCAAAAAGCATAAACATACCATACCAAGCCCATCTCTCAAACAACTCCATTATATTGGCAACCCAGAAAGTTCGTGGAAAACGAGTTAAAATATTTAAAAAATTTGGCATAAAACTATATTTGTCACAAAATTAACAATTTTTTAAAACCTTTTATCAGCCATGAACTATAATAAAAAAAGTTATCAAAAATTTCACATATTAGGCATTTTTTCCTTATTATTGTTGTATTGTTTAAAAAATACAATCGACATGAGAAAAATTTTTACTATTGTACTAACAATACTCACTATTTCAAGTTTTGCCCAACTTGAATACACACAGATATCATCGCAAATTGAATTTGAGACCAGTTTAAACTCATATAAAATAGACCATCCTGTTGTTGTAGATAGCAATGGTGGTTATGGATTTAAACTCAAAACACCAATCGAATTCACTTCTTTTGCAGTTGGTTGGGACGCTTCTACAGATAATTATCCAGCCGGAATTTTCGAAATTATATTTAAAGTACATAAACCCGGCATAGGCTGGTCCGATTGGAAAACTGACGAAGGATTCACAAATCCGGGAGATACTCGCAGCAATTATTATCAATCAAATCTAATGTTTGGTATCGATGAGTACTTGCACGACTCTCTGGAGTTTTACATTCATTGTCCCGAAGGCGAATACATAACAGATATTTATCTGATTTTAATGGATATTAGCAAAACAATAAACGCGGAAGATTTTAATCCTCCACAAGCTAGTGGAACAAGAGCTTGCCCCGAACTGCCGGCTATTATCCCCCGAGCGGACTGGTGTGGTTCATACGACGCTTGTCACAACCCAACGTATTCTGTTACTTATCGCACACCTACTCATACTGTAATCCATCATGGAGCAAGTCCTGACTCATATACTGATGGATATGCAGTTGTAAGGAGCTATTGGAATTATCACGTAAACTACAATGGATGGAGCGATATTGGTTATAATTACTTAGTTGATAAATACGGAAATTTATTCCTGGGTCGTCACAATCCAAATATGCCATATCAGGATGTGCATGCTGCTCATGCCGGTTACTCAAACACCTATTCTATCGGGATAAATTTCTTGGGCAATTCCGACGCAGTTGGCACGGCTCCAACGACTCCACAATTACAAAAATGCTACGAGTTTTTAGCATGGTGGTACGATTACAAGTCTTTTGACCCACTAAGTTCGGCGAGCATATTAAATCAAGCCGGTACCGAATGGATTTCTGAGCCTATAATTTGTGGACATAAAGATGTTAATCCAGGTGGAACAACTTGTCCGGGCACAACACTTTACAACCTCTTACCGGATATCCGAACACAAACGAATCAAATCATTTTAGATTGCTCCACTCCTTCCGATATCGTACCTCCAACTACATCAATATCAACTAACCGAAATTGGTATAACTCCGCATTTGAAACGCATTTTTCTGATGCTGACAATGCCGGTGGTACAGGTGTAAATCATAGTTTTTATCAAATTCTGGATTTTGATGGTACCGAATTTCGAGCTAATTCTGAAAATGGATTTTTTAACGACAATTTCACTACTGCAATACATCCTGAATGGACTCCACTATGGGGCGATTGGTCAATAAATGAGGAACATTTATTACAAACAAACGAATCAAGTACAAACACAAACATATATGCATCTCTTACTCAAGAAGCAGGAAATATTTACTTATATCACTGGCAACAAAAAATCTCGGGAACAGGTTCAAACAAACGTTCCGGAATGCACTTCTTCTGTAGTAACCCAAATGAAACCGGACGTCTGGAATCATACATGGTTTATCTAAGAGCTGATGGCAATACTGCAGAGATTTATAAATACATGAATAATACTTATGAAACAACTTATGGTGGATTTTTTACTTCAGGAACATATACCATTGATCCTGATATTTGGTATGATGTCAAAGTAATATTAAATACTACTACGGGCGAAATATCACTTTACGTTGACGACAATCTTGCTGCAACAGCAACTGATCCAAGTCCACTTACGACAGGAAATTATATCTCGCCAAGAACAGGAGGATGCCAAACCGAATACGACGACATCAAAGTTTATGTTGACCGACAAAATACGATAAATGTACTTCCTGCAATTTCGAGCTCAGCTGATATCAGATATCAAAGTACTTCTTCGTCACAAGAAGCAGGCAGAATAAGAACAATGCTAATCGACAATGCTAACAACTGGTCGGAAAGCATCTCTAAAAATATTTTTACAGACTTTGATGCCCCAACAACATCTATCGCAAGTGCGAACGGAAATACCTGGCAAACAAGCAATTTTGAACTAAATTTTAATGATGGTGATGCATTGAGCGGTATTGAAAAAAGTCTTTACCTAGTTTCCGATTTTAATGGAAGCAAATGGACTGCAAATTCTGACAATGGATTTGCTTACAATAGCTTCGATACTGAAATAGGTGCAGAATGGACATCCCAAACAGGAACATGGATAAACTCAACAGGAAAACTTGTTCAAACCGACGAAACCAATAGCAATACAAATATTTATGCACCATTAGTTCAAGATTTATCAAACAGATATCTCTACGAATTCGATCTTAAAATAAGCGGTTCGGATGCAAACAAACGAGGCGGATTTCACTTCTTTGCTGATAATCCAACACAACCAAATAGAGGAAACGGTTACTTTGTCTGGTTCAGATGGGCAAGCCAGGATTTAGAATTTTATAAGGTTACAGATGACGTTTTCTCACTCGAAAAATATACTGATATTGAATTTAATGCCGACCAATGGTATAATGTGAAAATTATATTTGATCGGATAACTGGCGAAACTCTTGTTTATCTTAATGATGTTTTGGTTGGAGAATATCTTGATTCTGAACCATATACTACGGGAGATTATGTATCATTCCGAAGTGGAAATTCAAATATGTCTATCGACAACTTTAAAGTTTATCGTTCGCGCTATCCTGATGTTGACATAAGTATCGGAAACTCAACAGCTGATGTCAGATATCAAAGCACTGCACCGGGCAACGAAGCTGCTACAATTTATTCAATTGTTCACGACTCGGCAAAAAACATATCGTCACAAGCAAATTTTGCTCAAAAAGTTGATTGGACTGCTCCTTCAGATATTATCACAATAAATGACGGAGTTAGTACAGATATTGATATAACATACGACCTCACAGAAATATCTTCAAATTGGACAAGCTCCGCTGATGTAAACTCAGGAATTGTTGCTTATTACTATTCTATTGGCACTAGTCCGGGAGCCACTGATTTTATTGGTTGGACTAACAATGGATCGAATACAATCTTTTCGGTCAATTCAATATCTTTAATCCCAGGCACAACATATTATGTCAATGTTAAAGCAGAAAATGGTGCAGGACTATTCTCAAATGTATCCACATCAGATGGGCTCTTAGTTTCAGGTCTAATTTGTCCTAACGACACAACTGTTTGCGAATTTTCTCCTTCTTTTTCTCTTGAAGCAAGTCCTGAAGGTGGAACATTTTCCGGAACAGGTATTGCCGGCAACATATTTATGCCTTCGGTTGCAGGTCCCGGCACTTATACCGAGACTTATGAATATGAATCTCAAACATGCCAATTTTTCATAACTGTAAACAGTATGCCAAATGTTATCTGTCCCGAAGATATTTACATTGCTGTTAACGATGCACCTTTAACACTTATAGGTGCTAATCCAACAGGCGGAACATATAGTATCGGGGGCACAGAATTAACACAATTTGATCCAGCAACTTACGGTATAGGTAATTTTGAAGTAACTTATGAATATACCAGTACTCCTGAAAATTGCACAAACACATGCACTTTCAACATTTTTGTTTTTGAACCATTGGTGCTAAATTGTCCTGAAAACAATTATGTTTGCGTATATACCGAGCCATTCACTTTGCAAGGCGCAACACCTCCTGGAGGTACATATAGCGGTAATGGTGTAACATCAAATGTATTTGATCCGGCACTTGCAGGAGTTGGCTCTCATACCATAAGTTACGCCTATGATACAGAAATATGCGAATTTGAGATAACAGTAAATTTGGCTCCTTCAGTTGTATGTCCTTCAGACATTAACATGTTAACTACTGACTCACCAATAACACTTTCAGGTGGAATTCCCGAAGGAGGAACGTTTTTAATCAACGGCAATCCAATATCAGTATTTGATCCACAAATTTACGGGCAAGGCGAGCACGATGTCGTCTATGAATACACTTCAACTCCCGACAATTGTGTTAATTCATGCACATTTATCATTACAGTTAGCGAACCACTAGTCTTAACATGCCCTGATAGTTTTTCGGTTTGTGAGAACAGCTCACCATTTGAATTAACCGGAGCAACACCAACAGGAGGAGAATATAGTGGAAACGGCATAGAATCAGGCTATTTTTATCCATCACTTACCGGCACAGGAATAATTACCATAACCTATACTTATGAAACAGAGACCTGTCAATACTATATTACTGTTAATGAAAATCCTAATGTTACTTGCCCCGAAAACTTAATACTAGCTGTTGACGATGCTCCATACACCTTACAAGGCGGATTACCAGAAGGTGGAGAATACTCAATCGGTGGCGGGGTGATATCCTATATAAATCCACCTTCGTATGAAATAGGCGACTATACAATTATCTATTCCTACACAAACCCAACAACAGGATGTGCTGCAGATTGCGAATATCTTTTAACAATTACTCCATCAGTAAACATATCAGAATTCGACAATCCTGTTTTTAACGTATATCCTAATCCGAATAACGGTTCTTTTGCCTTGGAAATAGACAATAATCATAATGAAGTATTTGCCGAAATAATGAATCTGCAAGGACAAATTATTTTTACAAAAGCTATAAACAAATACACTGAAAGTGTCGATTTTAATGAATTATCACTTAGTTCAGGGATGTATTTATTAAAACTAAGTT
>RZYX01000379.1 GCA_009930155.1 Clostridia bacterium
TTTAGGCATATAAATAACTATTGTTTTACATTGTAAACATGTAACTATCAGTTATTTATTTGAATTTAAATAAAAAGCGGTGAATAATGCGGGTTAAATCTTTTCACACACCACTCTCTAATCAAAAACCAACTTCTCCGCCTTCACCAACTTCCCATCAACAAATCCCGATAAAATAGAAATTGTATTAGTTTAGTAGAAACAATTCCAATCCTATTTTAGAAGACTCGAAAAAAAAATATACTCATTACAATTTCTTTTTTTATCGAGGATCCACGAACCTCTGATTCGGGACAAATTACTCAAACACCAATTTCTCAACCTTCACCAACTTCCCCTCAATAAAAAGATTACAAATGTAAGTGCCAGCACTCCATCCTTTTGTTGGAATAACTGTTGTTTCGCTAGTAACAGGAATAATATCCTTTAAATGCCCATTAAGCCCAGCAATTTTAATTTCTGCATTTTGATAATTTGGCAGTGAAACTTGCACTGTAAAATCATGATTACTTGGGGTCGGAAAAACCTGCATATCTATTTGCTCAAAGTTTTTAATTTCGTTACCAAGCTCAATGTAAATCGTTTTGTTAGCGGTTTTTACACACTCGCCATTGGTAACAGTAACTTGTACATTATACTCGCCAACTTGAGTATAAGTATATTCCACTGCTTGGGTTGCGGTTACTGAGCTTGTCGAACTGCCAAAGTCCCATTCCCAACTATCAACATAAGGATTATTATTGTACAAATTAACAACAGCCTCTCCACCATTTAAGTAAAAAGTATCTGCATAAGTGTTTATTCGTGGCTTTAAGTAATCGCAGCCATTGTCGGGCATGTATAGTTTGACCATACCTTTAGACCGAATCCCTCCACCGTTTTGAATACTATCCCATGTTCTGAAAGCACCACCAATATACAAAGTGTCCCGAAAAATCTCAAGAGCAAAAATTGAACTGCTAAAGTTACCGCCGATACTATCCCATGATTCCCCGTTCCATTTTGCAATATACATGTCCAGGTTGCCTTCATTGTCAATTAGTCCACCACCGGTATAAAGATCGCCCCTGTATATCTCCATGGCTTGTTGCCACACAGTTGCACC
This sequence comes from Clostridia bacterium, assembly GCA_009930155.1. The sequence continues at coordinate 1,106 of RZYX01000379.1, forward strand.
GCAGTAATCCCCCAAAGGATGCCAATTAAAACCATCCCACATTGCAGAACCAACTGAGGGCTCTCCTGCTACTGCTGTAAATTGCCCTCCTACATACAGAAAAGTGTTTATCGTATCTGCTTTTAACTCAAATACAAAATCATTGGGTTTTACCGGAAATGTTTCCCACTGTGTACCTC
>RZYX01000380.1 GCA_009930155.1 Clostridia bacterium
TCCCGGAAGAGTACATCCCAAAACTTCATCTTTTCTTTAAATTCTTTTAAAAATGATGCTGCAGCTGTTTCTGTGCTCATGTAATTTAGTGTTGCAAATTTATATTTATTTTATGAAAAACAACAATAAAGTTGAAAAAATAGGGATAAATACCCATAAAAAGAATTAAAAAGTAGATTTGTGAATATATTTAAGTTGCTTGCTATTTAATCCGAGGGATGCGTCTTATCCGAGGGATGCCTCCCGTGCCCCCTGTAGCAGGCTCTCCAGTACATCAATTGGCCGAATGTAATCTTGCCCTTGGGCAACTTTGCCACCGATAATATCCTTGATCAAATGATTCTCAATATGACCCAACACAGCACTGTCCAACTCCTCGGCCATCGCAAATTCCCACTCAATATAGTATTTCATTTGGTTCATGTTGGATAAGATGCCTCGATTGTTGGTCGTATAAATTTCTCGTGCAGAGTCAAACTCAAACCTCTCCATCAATTCGACAAACCCGAAGCGCCTCAACAACGCCGCAGCCCTCAAAGGAAACTCCGCCAACGCCTTATTGAGCGAACGCCCCATTACCACCACCGATAACATTGTCGGGTTGTGCACAAAATGGATTGCAGAGACCCCCTTGCGGCCAGTAGGAACCAGCGATACATACCATTCCCCGGGCAGAGGTCCCTCAATCTCAGCTAGATTTTTCACAGGCGCAATCCTGGCAATGTTCAGTGTTTTGGAAGTAGCTCGAATGATCATAATGTTTCAGTTAAAGTAGTGGTATGTAATCAGTTGTTAAATTTTCCATTGGATGTAAGAGCTCAAATAATTCTTGTCTTATTCATCTTGTCGTTTCTCCTTACAAATTTATTGAAATTTGTCTAAAGTGTAACTGTCCTACTAATAGGGGGCCCGACATATTAATGAACATTGCTTTAAAGTGCAATTAATTTAAATATTGCTTAAAAAAGCTATAAAGTAAAATTTTGCTTAAAAGTAAGCATCCGATAATGACACTTTTCAAAGTTCAGTAGAAGTTCAGCAAAGTTCACGAAGTTTAACGAAGTTCATAGAACTTAGCGATTAATCAAAAAAGTTTGCGATTTGTCTGATTGTTTTTCCAGTTTCTGGGCCTGCGCTCTTTCGCAGGGCTAACCTTTACTCTTTTTCTTCGATTACCTGTACACTTTTCAATTTAATTAGGTGTACACTTTTGAATTAAATTTTACAGGACAACAGATTATCCCAAAACAAACCGACAAGCAAAACC
>RZYX01000022.1 GCA_009930155.1 Clostridia bacterium
CTATCGGCGACCAGACAGCCGCTCTGTTTGGCCAAGCTTGCTTCAAAGCTGGTATGGCAAAAAATACATATGGAACAGGCTGTTTTCTTCTTATGAACACAGGAGATAAGCGTGTTAGGTCAAAAAACAATCTTCTGTCAGGCATTGCATGGGGTATTGGCGATGAAGTTGAATACGCTATCGAAGGTAGTGCTTTTAATGCTGGAAGTGTTATAAAATGGCTCCGTGATGAGCTACATTTAATAGATGACGCTCGTCGTTGTGATGAACTTGCAAAAAGTGTTGAAGATGCTAACGGAATCTATCTTGTTCCTGCATTTACAGGTCTTGGCGCTCCATACTGGGATATGTATGCAAGAGGTTGCATTGTAGGTCTTACCAGAGGTGTTAATAGAGCCCATGTTTCTCGTGCAGTTCTCGAAAGTATTACATTCCAAGTTGTTGACCTTATTAATGCTATGAAGGAAGACTCAGGAATTGATATTTGCGATTTGCGTGTTGATGGCGGTGCAAGCGTAAGTGACATTTTGCTTCAGATTCAATCTAATATGCTTAATGTTGAAGTTAACCGTCCAAAAGTTGTTGAAACAACAGCACTTGGTGCTGCGTATCTTGCAGGTCTTGCCGTTGGAGTTTGGAAAGACCAAGATGAAATTGCAAGCAACCGTCAAGTTGATAAAATATTTACTCCTAACCTTGACCCAGAGAAAAGAGCAGTTCTTTACAAGGGCTGGAAAAAGGCTGTTACAAAAGCGATGAACTGGGAAGACCACGAATAAAGTCAACCCGTTTATTATATACCAATTTACTTTAGGAGGATTTGTATTATGGCAAACAATGTTGTAGATTTTGAGACCGTTAAATCATTTATGATTGACGCTTTCTGTGGTGTAGGTGTCCCTCGTGAGGACGCAGCAATTTGTGCTGATGTTCTTGTTGAGTCTGACAAAAGAGGTATTGAATCACACGGTGTTAACCGTTTCAAGCCAATCTATATTGACAGAATCAATGCTGGCATCCAAAACCCAGTAACAAATTTTGAAATCATTAAAGAAACTGCAACAACAGCTGTTGTTGATGGTCACGACGGTATGGGTCAAGTAATTGGTCATAAAGCTAACCAATTAGCTATTGATAAAGCTAAAGAGTATGGTATGGGTATGGTTGTTGTTCGTAATTCTTGCCATTATGGTATTGCTGGATACTATGCAACACAAGCTGCAAAGCAAGGTTGTATCGGTGTTACAGGAACTAATGCTCGTCCATCAGTTGCTCCTACTTTCGGTGTTGACGGAATGCTTGGTACTAACCCACTAACATTTGGTGTTCCAACTGACGAAGACTTCGACTTCGTACTTGACTGTGCAACTTCAATTACACAGAACGGTAAAATTGAATACTATGAAAGACTTGGTAAAGACGTACTTCCAGGTACAATCATTGGTAATGACGGTGCTCCTGTTGAAGGTGACGCAGGCGCAGCTCTTAAGCGTATTCGTCAAGGCACAGCTGCTCTTACAACACTTGGTGGAATCGGCGAAGCTCTCGGCGGTTACAAGGGTTATGGTTATGCAATGGTTGTAGAACTTCTTTCAGCTGCACTTCAAGACGGTAACTATGGTAAAGCTCTCGATGGTAAAGACGAAAACGGTAACCTTGCACCTTATCATCTTGGTCACTTCTTCATTGCTATTGATACAAACCACTTCCTCGGTGAAGACCTTGCAAGAAAGAAAGCAGGAGATATTGTTCGCAGTGTTCGTAACTCAACAGTAGCTCCAGGTCAAGACAGAATCTACACAGCTGGCGAAAAAGAGTGGGATGTATGGCTTAATCGTAAAGATTCAGGCGTTCCAATCAATGCTGCTGTTCAGAAGGAATTCTGCAAAGTTAGAGACGAACTTAAGCTTGATTATAAATTCCCATGGGAAGACTAATTTTAAAAATTAAAGGAGTTATATAATAATGGATTACGCAACAGAATCACTCAAATTGCATTATGAATGGAAAGGCAAACTTGAAGTTACTGCTCGTGCAAAAGTTGACAGCAAAGAGGCTCTTTCTCTTGCTTATACTCCAGGTGTTGCACAGCCATGCCTTGAGATTCAAAAAGACATAAATAAGTCATATGAACTTACACGCCGTTGGAATACAGTTGCTGTTGTTACAGATGGTACTGCTGTTCTTGGACTTGGCGATATCGGCCCTGAAGCTGGTATGCCAGTTATGGAAGGCAAATGCGTTCTCTTCAAAGAGTTCGGCGGTGTTGATGCTATTCCTCTTTGCATCCGTTCAAAAGATGTTGACGATATCGTAAAGACTGTTCAGCTTCTTGCTGGTAGCTTTGGTGGCGTTAACCTTGAAGACATCTCTGCTCCTCGTTGCTTTGAAATTGAAAAGAGACTTAAGGAAACTTGTGATATTCCAATTTTCCACGATGATCAGCATGGTACAGCAATTATCTGTGCTGCTGCTATTATCAACGCTCTTAAGATTGTTGGCAAAAAGATTGAAGATTGCACAGTTGCTTTCAGTGGCTCAGGCGCTGCAGGCGTTGCTATTGCAAAGCTTCTCTTAACACTTGGTGTTAAGGATGTTATCATGTGTGGTAGAAGTGGAATCATCTATGAAGGTGACCCAACTCTTAACGAAGCTCGCAAATCTATTGCTGCTTTCTCAAACCGTACTTTCAAAAAGGGCAACCTTGCTGACGCAATGAAGGGTGCTGACATCTTTGTTGGTGTTTCTGCTCCTGGAATTGTTACAGAAGAAATGGTTAAGTCAATGGCTCCTGATCCAATCGTTTTGCCAATGTCTAACCCTACTCCTGAAATTATGCCTGACCTTGCAATCAAGGCTGGAGCAAAAGTTATTGGTACTGGTAGAAGTGATTTCCCAAATCAGATCAACAATGTTCTTGCTTTCCCTGGTCTTTTCAGAGGTGCTCTTGATGTTCGTGCAAGCGATATCAATGAAGAAATGAAACTTGCAGCTGCTCACGCACTTGCAAATCTTGTTGCTGATGATGAGCTTACTGCTGAATACATTCTCCCAAGAGCATTCGACGAAAGAGTCGGCCCAACAGTTGCAAAAGCTGTTGCAAAAGCTGCAAGAGATAGTGGCGTAGCACGCATCTAGTTTCATAGTTAATAAGTGTTTTAACACTTGCTTTGACACCTACAAGGGTCGCTTAATGTGGCCCTTGTAGTTTTTTTTGCCCTATTAACAAAAATCTTCTTACCAATCAAAAAACAACACGCATCTATTTCTCTGCCTTTAGCACCTATTTGAGTTATGAGTACATAATATTTTTTCTGATTTTCTCCATAACGGTAATATAATCTATTTTTATTAAAACTCTTTTATTGCTTAATTATTAAATATTGTCATATGTTTAATTAAATTTATTTTATATCTTTTGTTGCTAAAAAAATTATAATTTGCACATTTCTTAATCAATATGCACTAATAAAAGGCTTTTGTTTTTAATCACTTTTAACTTATTTATGTGTATTGTAAGAATATTGTGATTTTTTGTATAAAAGTTTTAATATTATTTAGCTTTTCTTTTGTTTACTTTTTATGTATTGCTTGTTATAATGTATCCTGTTAGCTCATTAAAGAGAAACTTTAAATAAAATAACAGGGGGATACACATATGAACTCTGATAGGTTTTCAAAACAAATAATGCTCGAACAAATTGGTCCTGACGGTCAAGAAAAGCTTTCTGAAGCTAGTGTTCTCGTCATTGGTGCTGGTGGTCTGGGAGTTCCCCTTTTGTACTGCCTTGCATCTGCAGGCGTTGGCACTATCGGTATCGCAGATAATGACATTGTAAACATAAGCAATCTCAATAGGCAATATATTCATTTTGAGGATGATATTGGCACTCTTAAAGTTATGTCTGCCGCAAAAAAACTTAAGGCACTTAACAGTTCTATCAATATAATTCCTCATGCTACTGCAATCAATAAGGACAACGCTTATGAGATTATAAGCCAGTATGATGTTGTTGCTCTTGCTGTTGACAATGCTCAAGCAAGAATGATTGTTAACGAGGCCTGCGTTGCACTTGGAAGACCTTTTGCAGACGGCGGAACAAATGGGTTCGTTGGTACTTCTGTCTTTATTCAGCCTAATATCACACCGTGTCTTGCTTGCCTTTATGGCACTGATTTGCCACCGGAGGAAAAATTTGGGGCTGTATCTTCAATTGTTGGAACAATCTCAACGCTTGAAGCAACATCTGTTATTCAATATATACTTGGAATGGATGTTCCACTTTCAGGCAAACTTTTATACTATGATGGGTTGTCAGCAAATTTTGAAAAAATAGACCTTAAATTTAACCCTGAATGTCCTGTTTGTGGTGGTAAAAAGTCATAACAAAATACATAACGCCTAATTAAATAAAATTTATCTTGGCAATAATAAAGGAATGAGTTTGTATTATACAAAACTCATTCCTTTTAATTTTTTATTATTATAGTTGTGCAGTATTATATGCTTACATCATATCTCATTAATTATTTTAGCTTTTTTATTTTTGTTTATCGACTAAGGCTTATACTTTATTGTAACAGTATCAGTACTTATTTCAAATCTATCATATTCTCTATCTATATCCTATTAGCATAAAAACTACCCCAAATGTTGCCAGCATATAACACTGCCTAACATTTGGGGTACGCTCAAAGCATTATCATGCTTTATGGTTAAATTAAATCAAAAGCATTGCTGCTGGAGTTATATCATCAAACATAACGGCGATAATCGCAGTTGCTGCAAACACTACTGCTACAATTGCACGAGAAACCACCGTTGCTCGATTGTTGTTAATATATTCTTTCATTTATATCGCCTCCGTTTTTAATCTTCTTAAGTACACTCTTATTATACTCAAAAAGAACTTATAAATAAACCAAAAATCGGTTACAGTTAATTACAATGTTGTAAGCCATAACACCCTTTTATTACAATTTGTAATTTCTTAATAAGAACTGTAATCTTATTGAAATTATTCCCACTCAAAGCTCCGTATAACTTGTCGAATCTTGTAAAACAAGAATTTCAAAATATCTTTAAATCAAAATGCCACCCAAAGAATAAATCTTTAGGTGGCAAATGGTTTTTGCTTATTTGTCCAAAGGAAGCTTTACTGTTGCTTTAAACAAATCTCCATCAATCTCAATATTAAACTCTCCATTTTGCAATGTCACTAAATTTTCTGCAATCGAAAGACCAAGCCCGCTACCCTCACTAGTTCTTGCAACATCTCCTCTTACAAATCTTTGGGTAAGCTGCTCCACAGGCACATCAAGTGCATTTTTTGAGATGTTTTTCACTGAGATTATACCGTATTTTTCATCTGCTGCAACATCAACATAAACTCTTGTCCCTGGCATCGCATATTTTCTAATATTACTAAATAGATTGTCGATCACCCTATATGCTTTTTGGCTGTCTGCCTGAACAATTGGTGCAGAATTTGGAATTGATACTCGCATCTCTATCCCAAGTGCAGTAAACTCTTCCTCATTCTCGCCCGTAAGCTGGACTGCTAGCTCATTTAAGTTAACCTTTGTAAGGCTTAGCTTAACATTGCCTGTCGACACCTTAGAAGCCTCCACGAGGTCCTCTATCAACTTTTTAAGCCTCTCCGCTTTTTCCTCTAAGATTTTAACATAGCTAGTTGCCGTTTCATCTTGAAGTTCACAATGCTTAAGCAAGTCAACATAAGTTACTATTGAAGTCAGCGGGGTTTTTAGGTCGTGCGAAACATTTGTAATAAGCTCCGCTTTCATTCGCTCTCCCTTTATCGCCTCATTAACTGCAATTTTTATTCCGTCCCTCAAACTTAAAATATGTTTTGCAAAATCTTGTAAGTATAAAGGCATTGAATAGATATTAAGTTGTAAATCAAAATCACCATTTTCTGCTTTTATTATTGCTTCCATTATATCATCAAGTGCTTTTATTGACTTTTGCACCAATACCATAAGAGACAAATTTAATACAACTATTATAAATAAAACAAATAACGCGCGTACAGTGTGACGGTCATATACAAGAATATAAATTATAACTGCAAGCAACACATTTGCGCCTGCATAACATGCAATTATTTTAAACATTCTTGTTTTTAAACTCTTTGTTTTTTCAAACATAAAAAATGATTTTATGTTTCGACAAACTTTTTTACAAAAATTTCTAAATCTTTTTGCATTCTTTACAAATATAACATATAAGAAAGTATGTTTCCAAAATGTATGGCATCTAACATGACGAACGGCGGACATAAGCCACTCTATAAACACCGCTGTAAAAGCTGCCGCAATAGCACTTATTCCAAATATTACAGCCTGATTTTCAAATGATGAATTATATCTATTTATAAAGCTGTCACCAGCCTCTATCCTTAAACCTACAGAGGCAACAAGCAGACCAGCCGTTACTATAAAATGAATATCGTTATATATTCTGTCTATCTTTGCTTTTTTTGTTTTGCCCTGCTCATCTAGCTTACCTGCCAAAGCACAAAGTAGCACTGTCAATAAAACAAATAAACTAAAACAAACATAAGTGCTTGTTCTCATTGCCTCTACGCTTGCAAGCTGTTTTTCATAGCTTTTTTGCATTTTATAGTATGAGTCGCCCTCTTGCATTGTCTTGGCATCATCATTAAACTCTAAAAAAATATCAAAGCCCTTTTCATCAAACTTTTCGCTAAGCATTGAAACAATATAATATTCTTCTCCTTGATACTCGTCAAGGTAATATTTTTCATTGACATTTTTGCCACTTGAATAGTTGCCACTTTGCAAAGCAACACTCCAACCGTCCTTTTGAACAAGTGACAAAACATCAGTATTTGAAGTTACTGTGTCACCCATATTTGAATAAACTTCACCTGTTGCTCTGTTACGCACAGCAAACTTTAAGTTTTTAAGTTCTTCTAGTTTTTCTTTATCATTACGATACTGCGAGTTATACTCCAGCTTTTGGGAGTTTATTATAGACCTATATTCATCCTCAACTTCTTTGCGAATAGACTCCTCGTCAATAACAACGGCACTGAGCAAAAACCCATTGTAATACTGGTTTTCACCAATTGTTACTACTCTGTCCCACTCATCGTTTGCTAAATCATAGGCAGGTGTATACTGAGTGGTATTTTGCCCATCACTAAAACTATATTTAAGCTTACCATCATCGTCATAAGTTGCAGCGTTTAATATAACTTCTTGCTTTTTTTCTAAAATTCTGCGTGCAATTTCTTCTTCCATCTCTTGCTTTAGCTCTGCTTCACGGTTTGCAAAAGCATTACCGCTTTGTACATTTTCATCACTTATGTATTCTGTAACCATCATTTCTATTGCTGTCATATCTTCTGAAAAAGCATCTATAAATTCTGATGAATTTGTAAACGCACTGTCCTCATATTCTGTAAACAGCTTTGATGCATCTTCTTTATTACTGTATTCTGATGCAAATGAAATCACGCGTAGAGCTGAATAAACTGTTAAAAATGCAAAAGTACAAGCAAGCAAAAACACAATTACTTTTAGCACTGTGTTATTTCTAAATTTTTTCCATCTTGTATCCAATTCCCCACACCACCTTAATATATTTTGGGTCTTTAGGGTTTATTTCTATTTTTTCTCTTATTCTTCGTATATGAACTGTTACGGTCTTTTCTGTTGCATAAGAGGGTTCATTCCACACTGCCTCATAAATTTGCTGGGTAGAAAGCACTCTGCCCATATTTAGCATAAGATACTCAACAATACCGTACTCGGTAGCGGTAAGCTTCACTTCATCGCCATCAAGTGTAACCACTATAGCATCTGTATCTAAAACAAGCCCGCCCGTCACTATTACATTCTCACTTTTTTGAATGCTGCCAAGGCTTGTATACCGCCTAATTTGAGATTTAACTCTTGCCATAAGTTCTAATGGATTAAACGGCTTTGTAACATAATCGTCTGCACCAAAGCTAAGCCCTGTTATTTTGTCAGTATCCTCACTTTTTGCAGAGAGAAGAATAATCGGTATGTTTCTCTTTTCCCGAAGTCTAAGTGTAGCGTTTAGCCCATCCATCTGTGGCATCATAATATCAAGTATTATGCAGTGCAGTTCATTGTCTACCGCTGCTTTAATTGCTTGAATTCCATTATCCGCCCTTATAACATTGTAACCCTCCAGTTTAAGGTAAATCTCCACAGAATCAAGTATCGCTACATCATCATCACAAATTAGTACATTATACATTATACATCCCCCCCTATTCGCTTTTAAAAATATAATAGCATAGATAATTTAAAATAGAAATAATCACCTGACAGTATTAAATCTACCAGGTGATTATTACAAATCAAACTATATAATTCTTACAAAAGTATTAAACCTTGTTCTTTTCCACGTCTTGCTTACTCTTATTCCCTTTATGCGATATTTGCTTTTTTGCATTATCAGATTTGTTTTTGCTCGGGTTTTGAGAGCCAGGCATATTTATTATTCCCTCATCACCCAAAAGTTTAACACAAAACAAAGTAATAGGCATAAGGAACATTCCTATAACTCCAAAGATTTGTAGACCAATATACATTGCACAAATCGTTGTTACTGGTGGCAAATCAAGCTGTGTTGCAACAAGTTTTGGCTCAACAATCTGGCGAACAATTGTAATTAACGCATATAACAATATTAGCCCTACTCCAAACCCTGTGTTGCCCATTATTAGTTGATATATTGCCCACGGAATAAGCACTGTACCTGTTCCAAAGATTGGTAATATATCTAAAATAGCCGTAATAAATGCTATCACAAAAATATATGAGCTGTTATAAACTCCTGCAATCCTCATAATGCTAAGTCCCAAAAGCATTTCAGAAAATGTTATAAGCATAATTACCGCATATGCCTTTGCAAGTTTGCTAAGCGACGAGAACAAAATAGCCTTTGTTCGTGAGAATATATAGCGTTTATCCTCTGGCAAAAGATTCTTTATACCTTTTGTTATACGCTCATAGTCCGCTGTCATAAAACAGCATGAAATAATTGTTACAATAACCGCAATTAAAATTGACGGAATTTGCTTTGCCGTATTCCAAACCCCTGTAATAGATGGAAAAATAATAGACGACAAATTAAATGAGCCTATTTTAAGTGGAGCTGATTGCCCTGTGCTTAAAACACCCTCTTGCATCATTGAACGAAGTTCTACAAGAAATCCGTCAACTGCACCAGAAATACTTTTTTGAGCAAAGTTTGGCAAAATTCCAACGGCTGAATGTGCCGTTCTTTCAATCCAACTAATATCTTTTATCCGAATAGTTAAATAGTCAATAAAATCACGAAACTCATTTACAATTTTACTGCTTAAAAGCCCTATTAACATACCTATTATCCCGATTACAAGCAAAACCATAAAAACGGATACGATACCTTTTTTAAAATGGAACTTGTTTGTAATTTCGTCAACAGGTTTTTGAATTGCTATTGATAAAACAAAAGCAAATATAAGTGGAAAAAAAGGCCAAAAAGCATATTTTATAAATAAATAAAACAGCCCCATAACAGATACATAATAAATTAAATTTATTATAAATCTCCTTCTTCTTTCAATTGTTTCCAAAGAATCGCCTCCATTTTTGCTTGACCACATTTGAAATTGTTAAATCAATATTATTTTACACTAACTAATTGTTTTTAACAATCATATTATGTGAAATTTAGAAAAACTTTAATTTTTCTCTTTATTCTATTATCCTTTTGTGTTAAAATGTAATAACATTTATTATATAAATTTTATTATAAATATCTTTTTAAAGGACGGTTTAACTATGTATGTTGCTGTTATGGGCTACGGCACAGTTGGCTCCGGTGTTGTTGAGGTTCTTTCAAAGAATCATAATAATATCGTAAAAAAAAGTGTGCAGGATGACATTAAAATCAAATATATTCTTGATTTGCGTGATTTTCCAAAAGACCCTAATGCTGATAAGTTTATAAAGGATTTTAATATAATTCTAAACGACGATGATGTTAAAGTTGTTGTTGAAACTATGGGCGGTGTAACCCCTGCTTTTGATTTTGCTCTTGCGTGCCTAAATAAAGGTAAAAGCGTTGTAACCTCTAACAAAGAGCTTGTTGCAACCAAAGGGCTTGAGCTTCTTGATGCTGCAAAAAAGAATAATGCTAACTTTTTGTTTGAAGCAAGCGTTGGTGGCGGAATCCCTATTATTCGCCCTATTTCACAGTGCCTTGCCGCAAACGAAATTGAAGAAATTGCTGGAATACTAAATGGTACAACCAACTTTATTCTTGCAAAAATGATAAAAGATAATATGAGTTTTGAAGATGCTCTTAAACTCGCTCAAGACAATGGTTATGCAGAAAAAGACCCAACCGCTGATATTGAGGGATTTGACGCTTGCCGTAAAATTTGCATTCTATCTTCTCTTTGTTTTGGTAATCATGTTTATCCTAAAAATGTTCACACTGAGGGTATAACCAAAATTACACTTGCAGATATTGCTTATTCTCAAAATTTTGGTAGTGTTATTAAGTTAATTGCAACCGCAAAAAAACTTGATAACAACCAAATATATGCACTTGTTAGCCCAGCTATTGTTAATAAATCAAGCCAGCTTGCAGGTGTCGATGATGTGTTTAACGCTGTTTTAATAAAAGGCGATGCCACAGGCGATGTTGTCTTTTATGGCAAAGGAGCAGGCAAATTGCCAACAGCAAGCGCAGTTATTGCAGATGTTATTGATTGCTCAAACAACCTTGAAAGACGCAAGGATTTTGGCTGGGGAGATTATCAAGACAACTATGTTATTGATTATCTTGATAAAGAGCTTGCCCTTTATGTTAGAGCACAAGCAAGTGATGTTAAAGAGGCTTTAGGTCTTATACACAATACCTTTGGCACTGTAACCGTTTTGAGCCGTAACGATGCACCAAAGAATGAATTTGCGTTTGTTACTCCAATTGCAAGCGAACGCACACTTCGCGAAAAAATTGATGGCATAAAAGCTATTAATCCACTTTCAATCATTCGTGTTTGTGATTGCTAATTTAATTACCATGTTTCATGGAAAATTCTTATATAGGAGGATTTTATGTCACTTATAGTTCAAAAATTTGGCGGCAGCTCTGTTGCCAATGCCGAGCGTGTAATGAATGTTGCTTCGATCGTAACTGAAACTTACGCAGCAGGCAATGATGTTGTTGTTGTCGTTTCCGCACAGGGTGACACAACTGATGACCTTGTCGAAAAGGCAAACGAAATTAACCCAAAGCACTCCCGAAGAGAAATGGATATGTTGCTAAGTGCGGGTGAGCAAATTTCAATTTCATTGCTTGCAATGGCGATTGAAAAGCTCGGTTTTCCCGTTGTTTCTTTGCTTGGTTGGCAGGCAGGTTTCATGACCAGCTCTGCACATACTAATGCAAGAATAAAGACAATAAACAACGAAAGATTACACACAGAGCTTGACAAAAAGAACATCATAATTGTTGCTGGTTTCCAGGGTCTTAACAAATATGATAACATCACAACTTTGGGCAGAGGTGGCTCAGACACAAGTGCAGTTGCCCTGGCAGCTTCACTCAAAGCTGACCGTTGCCAAATTTTTACAGATGTTGAGGGCGTGTTTACAGCTGACCCACGCAAGATTAAAAACGCTCAAAAACTCAATGAAATTACTTATGATGAAATGCTTGAGCTTGCAACCTTAGGAGCTCAAGTTTTAAACAACCGTTCTGTTGAAATGGCAAAAAAGTATAATGTTAAATTAGAGGTTCTCTCAAGCCTTACGAGAGTTCCTGGTACAATTGTTAAGGAGGTTGCTAATGTGGAAAAAATGCTTGTAAGAGGTGTCACTAAAGACACTGATGTTGCCCGAGTTTCTATTATTGCTCTACCCGATATCCCAGGTATCGCTTTTAAAATATTTAGCAAACTAGCGTCAAAAGATATTAATGTTGATATTATTTTGCAATCTGTTGGCCGTGACGGAACAAAGGATATTACTTTTACCGTTCAAAAAAGCTATAGTGAGCTTACAAAAGAGCTTATTGAAGAAACTTTTGACATTGCAGAAGGTCAAATTATTATTGATACAAATGTTGCAAAAATTTCTATTGTTGGTGCAGGAATGGAAACTCACCCTGGCACAGCTGCAAAGATGTTTGAGGCTTTGTATGAGGTCAATGTAAACATCAAAATGATTGCAACGAGCGAGATTAAGATTTCTGTTTTGATTGACGCTGACGAAACCGACAAAGCTGTTTCTGCTGTTCATGCTGCATTCTTTCCAAACAGCAAATAATAACAATTAATATTTTTCTCTGCTCTATGATAAAAATTAAGCCCTGCACCAAATATGGTTGCAGGGCTTTTGTTTTATCTTTTTACTGTTCAATTAAATCATATTCATGGCTTGCGCAAACCTTATTTCTTCCTGTGTCTTTTGCAATATAAAGATTTTTATCAGCGGCATCTATAAGCTCTTCTATGCTCATTCCTTTGCTATACTCAGCAACTCCACCACTTATTGTTATTGTTCTTTCTACACTTTCTGACAACACGGATTCTTCAACAATTTTCCTTATTTCCTCTGCTCGCCTATATGCAATCTCTGCAGAAGTGTTTGGAAATACTGCAACAAATTCTTCTCCACCGTAACGGCTAAAAATATCATTTGTACGAAGTTTGACGCTAACTTCTTTACACAAACTAGATAATATTTCATCTCCAACAATATGGCCATAATCATCATTAAGTGATTTGAACTTATCTATATCAAAGATAACAACACTAAGCTGAGCACCATAATTATAGGCTCTGTTTATGTTGGACTGTAAAAAATCTAGCATATATCGCCTATTAAAAACTCCTGTAAGAGGATCTTTTGTTGCTAAATATTCAAGATCTATAACCGCATTATCAATTTTCTTTTTTTCCTTGCGGTATTGCATCAGAATAACTCTTACAATAAGCCCTGTTGCCAATGCTGAAACCACAACAATAGTTGATGTTAATAAATATGTGTATTCTCTACTGTCTACACTCTCAGTGATATAATCCCATTTATAGCTTGCATGAATAACAAATGCATAAAATATAATTTCAGCAGTTGTTACAACAAAGCAAGCAAAACCACTAAACATAAGATAGCTAAAAATAACACCTAAAACAAAGTATGATATTATTCCGCCCTGTACCCCTCCTGTGGTTAAAAAAATCAGAGGAAAGAAAAAGAAGTTAATTGAAATCAACGAAATTTTGGTTACAAGCACTTGGCTTCTTGTCTTTATCGAAAAAAAGAATGTTATGCACATATAACATACTAGTGAAACACAAATAAGCACTGCACGCAATGACATTCCCGCTACTGCACCGCCAGCTATGCAAACAATACCCATAAGCGTCCCGCCAGAAAAAAGCATGTTGGCAAGCCTTTTTTCTATCGAAATGTCACTTCCAAAATAATCTTTTATTCTCTCTTTAAAGCTACTACGATACATAATTACTACCCCTTTATAAAATCAAAAGGACCAGCCACTTACTTTTTCATCATTCTCTTAGATACATAGGGCTTTGGGTTTTCAATTGCCTTTAAAGCCTTTTTACCAGAAATTGTAGAAAAATATTTGATTACACCTGTGACTGCTGATTTTAAATCTTTTTCCATATACCCCTCGACTTTTTCTAAAAGTTTCTCATCATCTTTAAGATTTATTCCGAGTATTGAAACTGCTATAAGACTTTGGGTGTCTTTTGGGCCTTCCTCGTAGAACATATTAAATACATTAAACATTTTTTTAATTTTTTGCTGTTCACCGTTCCTAATGCTTGCCATAATAAACTTATTGGCGTGTTCGTTAAAGAACTCCTCAGAAAGTGTCATTTCATACTTTTCTGAGTTTGCATCAAGTA
The DNA here is from genome assembly GCA_009930155.1 of Clostridia bacterium. The sequence continues at coordinate 13,953 of RZYX01000022.1, forward strand.
CTTCTTTAAGTTCTGGGTAAATATTTGAAAATCTTACTGCAAGATTTTCAGGCTCATAAGTTACCGTGCTATTTTTTCCACCTTTTTTAACCGCTGTTTTTGCATCCTTACCAACAGTTACTTTCTTTGCTTTTCCAAAGAAACTCTCAACAGATTCACAAATCTCGTTTGCAATATATTTAACATCTTTTGTTTCAAAAGATTGATCTTCAAATTCAAGCAACGAAACCAAAAGTTGTTTATAATCACTTTCCTGTGCTGTGCTTGCATTTTGGGTTGCACAAAGAAGTTGTACTTTGCCCCCTTCAAGCTCAATCTTTACTGCGCCTGAGTTTGATGAAAGTGTTATTATATGCTTGTCACCTTCTGTTACAAAAGGTGTTTCTGATTTTTTAACCCCTTCTGGATATACTGCAGACAAATCGCAAAGAGCCATAGTTTCTTCCATAGATTTAAGCAATGTCTGTACAACACTATTAAGTTCTATCATTGTAAATCCCCTTATAATCAAAAATATACTTTTATTTAAATTAATTTTACCACATTTAATAATTTTTGTCATTAAAATTATTTTTATATCACGCTATTAAAGTAAAATATTTAATTTATTTATTTACATATAATATAGCACTGTGATATTATATTTTATCGAGAGGTGAATTCATCTAATGAAAAAAGTTTTAGTAGTATTTGGCGGTGCTTCGAGCGAGCATTCAGTTTCGACGGTTTCTGCAAGTTCTGTTATAAAGCATATTTCCAAAGAAGAGTATGAAGTTTTTATGCTTGGAATAACCATAAACGGTGAATGGATGTTGTTTGAAGGCGATCCAAATGATTTGCCAGAGGACAAGTGGATTAAAAGCGAAAAGTGCAAGCCTGCTTTTATTTCTCCTGATTCTAATGTTCATGGAATTGTAATTTTAGAAAACGAAAAATATCGTACACAATATATAGATGTAGTCTTTCCTGTTCTTCATGGCAAAAATGGTGAAGATGGTACAATTCAAGGTCTTTTGCAGCTTTCAGGAATCCCTTTTGTTGGATGCGACGCTGCTTCGTCTGCTATTTGTATGGATAAGGCACTAACAAACACAATGGCAGATGCAAACGGGATTGCACAAGCAAAATGGGCATCACTTTTAAAAACCAACTGCACAGATAACGAATTACAAAACATTGCAAACAAACTTGGTTACCCCATTTTTGTAAAGCCTGCTAATGCTGGCTCTTCTGTTGGCATCAATAAAGCAAAAGATTTTGCATCTCTTAAAGAGGCTGCACAAAAAGCTTTTTTTCATGATGAGAAGGTTGTTTTTGAAGAGTTTATTCAAGGAGTTGAAATCGAATGTGCCGTTTTAGGCAATAGTGAACCTGTTGCCGCCGTTTTGGGCGAAGTTACTCCTTGCAACGAATTTTATGATTTTGATGCAAAATACATAAACGGAACAAGCAAGCTATCTATACCCGCAAGGCTTGAAATGTCCGTTCAAAACAATGTAAAGCAAGAGGCTCTTCGTACATTCAAAGCACTTGGTTGCAGCGGCATTTCTAGAGTTGACTTTTTTGTTTGTGGTAGCGGAGAAAAAATATTGTTTAATGAAATTAATACTATACCAGGCTTTACCTCTATCAGTATGTATCCAAAAATGTTTGAGGCAAGTGGCATAGAATATTCTCAATTAATTGATAAAATTTTAAATCTTGCAATTGAAAAGTGGAGTGAATAACAAATTGAAAAAAAATATTATGATTAATATATTAGACACTCATGATACCGATGGTGATATAATGGACATGGAAATGTCCACAGTAGGCACACTTGAAGGTATGGGAGATGATTATTTAATCACATATACCGAGCATGGTGGTGAGCTTGACGGGTGTATTACTAGCCTTAAAGTTAAAGGCAAATGTGTGTCAATGACAAGAACAGGAGCATATGCATCCCAGCTAATAATCGAGCATAACAAGCGACACACCTGCCATTATTCCACCCCGTACGGTGATTTTACAATGGGTGTTTTTGCAAAGCGTGTTGACTCAGATATGAAGGATGACGGCGGAACATTGTCATTTGAATACACGCTTGATTTTAATGCTGATTATGCTTCAAAAAATCAGCTTACAATAAATGTCAAGGAGATACCACAATGTCAAAATTAGTTAATATTGCAGAGCAACAATTAAAAAATGTCGTTAAAAACGCAGCCGAAAAAGCTGTCCTAAGTAAAACGCTACCAGATGCTAATCTTTGCGACTTTGTTGTGGAGGTTCCTGCTGATAGAGCGAATGGTGACTTTTCTGCAAATGCCGCCATGGCTTCAGCCCGCTCGTTTAAACTTGCACCAAAAAAAATTGCGGATGCAATTTGTGAAAACATCTGCCTTGATAATACTTATTTTGACAGGTGCGAAGTTGCAGGCCCTGGATTTTTAAATTTCTTTTTAAGTGATGAATATTACGCAAGCATTCTAAAAGACATTAGAACACTTGGAAACGATTATGGTAGAAGCGACTACGGCAACGGTAAAAGCGTTTTGGTCGAGTTTGTTTCTGCAAACCCTACAGGCCCAATGCATATGGGCAACGCAAGAGGTGGCGCTTTGGGCGACTGTCTAGCCGCTGTTTTAGATTATGCTGGCTATAATGTTTCTCGTGAGTTTTACATTAACGATGCTGGAAATCAAATTGACAAATTTGGCTTGTCTCTTGATGTTCGCTATCAACAGCATTTTCTTGGTGAAGATGCTATTGAACTTCCTGAGGACAGCTATCATGGTGAGGATATAGCCTTGCTTGCAAAAGAAATTGCCGAAGTTTATGGCGACAAACTTCTTAAAGCTGATGAGGCGGAAAGGCGTGAAGCTTTAATAAACTTTGCGTTGCCAAAAAACATTGAAAATATGCAGTCAACACTGCTTAAATACCGCATTGAGTATGATACATGGTTCAAGGAAAGTGTCTTGCACAACAATGGCGAGCTTAAGGAAACCCTTGAACTTATGAAAACTCGTGGACTTACCTATGAAAAAGACGATGCTTTGTGGTACAAGGCTACCGAACATGGCGGAGAAAAAGACGAGGTTCTTGTCCGTGCAAACGGCAACCCAACATATTTTGCTGCCGACATTGCATATCACCGCAACAAACTCATTGCCCGTAATTTTGACAAGACTATTGATATATGGGGTGCTGACCATCACGGCCATGTTTCCAGAATGAAAGGTGCTCTTGATGCTATCGGTATTGACGGAAGCAGGCTTGATGTTGTTTTAATGCAGCTTGTGCGTCTTACTCGTGGTGGCGAAGTCGTGCGTATGTCTAAAAGAACTGGCAAGGCTATCACTCTTGTTGATTTGCTCGAGGAAATCCCGATTGATGCAGCAAGATTTATATTCAATATGCGTGAGGCAGGCTCTCAAATGGAATTTGACCTTGACCTTGCTGTTGAGCAAAGCTCTCAAAACCCTGTTTATTACTGCCAATATGCACATGCAAGAATTTGCAGCATAATTAAAAAGCTAAAAGCAGATGGTGTTGAACCAAGAGAGTGTTCCGTAGATGAGCTTAAAATGCTTAACTCTCCTGAAGAGAAGGCTCTTATCTGCCATCTATCTTCTCTAACTAATGAAATTATAATGGCTGCAAAAAACTATGACCCTGCAAAAATTACACGCTATGTAATTGAGCTAGCTACTCTTTTTCACAAATTCTATAACGCTTGCCGTGTAAGCGTTGAAGACGAAGCTTTAATGCAAGCAAGGCTTTACCTTTGCATTTGTGTTCGTGATACTATTTGCAATGTTCTTAAAATGCTTAAAATAAACGCTCCCGAAAGTATGTAATCATATAAAAGCTAACTGCTTAAATATTACTAAATAAATCACACACGATTACGGCTATTTTAGTTTTAATTGTGTGTGATTTTTTAACTAATTTATATAAAATATTCACATTTGTTTTGTATAAAGCTGTTGAAAACCGTTAATATTAGTGTTATGATATAGTTGCTAAATGATTAAATATATTATTTAGTTATATTATGTATTTTGATTTTCTATTTCAAAATTTAATTATTAAAAAGGAGTTTTTGTTATGATGAATCTGTTTGATTTAACTGGAAAAGTCGCAGTTATTACTGGCGCTAGTTCAGGCCTTGGTGCTGATGCCGCTGAAGCATTTGCACAAGCTGGTGCAAATGTAGCTCTGTTAGCAAGAAGGGTCGAAAAACTCGAAGAAGTAAAAAGTAAAATTGCCGAAACAGGTAGAGATGTCATTACCGTTGCGTGTGATGTCACAAACGAGGACAGCGTTGCAACTGCAATGAAAGAAGTCCTAGCCCACTTTGGTACTATTGATATTCTGCTCAATAATGCTGGCATTGCCGTTAGAGGCGGTGTTGATACATTAAGTGTTGAAGATTGGGACAAATCATTTGACACAAATTGCAAGGGCATATTCTTAGCATGCAAATATGCTATTCCTACTATGAAAGAAAAAGGTTATGGCAAAATCATTAATATTGCAAGTGTAAATGCTATTGTTGCTGATAAGGCTGAGGTTTTCACTCGCCATTCATATAACGCCAGCAAAAGTGCTGTGCTTGGACTCACAACAGGTATGGCCGCTACCTATGCAAAATACGGTATTTGTGTAAATGCAGTTGGCCCTGCTTTGTTTGAATCCGAAATGACTGCTAATACTCTGTTTAAGTCAGATGACTTCTTAAAGAAATATTCATTTATGACACCCGCAGATAGACCAGGCAAAAAAGGCGAGCTAAATGGAACACTTATTTATTTGGCAAGTGACGCCTCTAGCTATGTTCAAGGTCAATTTATTTTAGTTGACGGTGGAACAACCTTAGTTTAAAAACTATGATTTTTTAATAAAAAATAAAGAGTCGCTACTTCTCCATTATAATGGGTTGTTAGTGACTCTTTTTATAACTATATTCAATAATTAATTAATAAATGATTAAGTTAAACAAGATAAAACAGCTTGTTTACAATGTTTTCATCCTAATCAAGCCAACTTTATACTGTGTTTAATGTATAATTATACATTGTTTTAACGGTTTATCAATGCAAAACAATATCACGATATCACGACAATACTTTTTAACTTTATTTAAGAAAATCCCCCAATAAAGCCTTTAAGCAAAGGAAAAACCCCAAACAAAATAATGTTTGGGGGGTCTCCCTTATAAAACGAAGGGGCAAAGAAGATATCAAATTTAAGGTACAACAGTCATAATTCGACAAGAAGTACTGTATTTATATTATATCAACATTCCTCTCTTATGTCAAACTAAAGCATGAAAAATTTAACATATATCGACAAGTTTTTATTGTGAACTTTGCACAAAGATTATTAACTTTTAGCTATACTTCTATTACTAGACTTTTACAGCTCCTATAATTAAGGTTTTTTAAAAATATTTCTCTTCCGTAATTATATTGTCTTTTTATCGATAAATATGATAAAAGCACAATTATATTTACTACTATAATAATCAAACACATAAAGCAAAGTTAAAAGGAATGAGTTCTGTGTAAAACAAAACCCATTCCTTTTTATTATTTAATCAAATTCCGCCTAACTTTTTATTCTTATTTCACTATTCAAAATTACTGCTAACAAGTGGAATAACACTATTTATAACCCCTATCATTCCTTTTGCAATCATCCCTATGCTACGCTTTTTATCTCCGTTGTTAAGCAAGTGCAAAAATCCGTCAACCATACCATCACTTATTATGCCTTTGCTTACAGATGAAAACCGCTTTATCGGTATATTGCACATTGAATCATATACTAATTTTTCCATTATTTGATCATCACTAAACATATCGTGTAATTTGTTTTTGATAATATTTTCAAGCTTTTCGCCAAGTGGTGTGCAAACAGTATCTAAAAGTGTATTCTCACCCGTAAATAAGCCCGTATCCCCGCTCGGTTTAAACGAATTGAGCCTGAACCCAAGAAGTGTTTCAAACTCCTCATCTGTTACCTGTGCAACATTCGCATTAAAGTATGATGGAATGTATTCACTGTAACACACCTCTCCAAAAGCTACTTCAGAAGACTCTACAGCAATATCTATTGCTATGCGGATATCTGCGCTAGATGAGCCTACAAACACGCTGTATATTCCATCTTCTACACACCAGCTACCAAGACTTGTGCTGTAATATTCAAAAGCACTACGATCAAGAGTAATTTTAACCTTCTTTTTCTCTCCTGCCTTAAGCTCTACACGCTCAAAACCTTTGAGTTCTTTTTCAGGTCTAAATACTTTTGTGTCACCTTTTACAATATAGAGCTGTACAATTTCCTGTGCATCATAATACCCTGCATTTTCAACGGTTATATAAACATCAAGAGTCTCGTTGGCTAAAATATGCCCTGCGCTAACTTCCAAATCCGTATAATTAAACTGCGTATATGAAAGCCCGTGACCAAATGGGAACATTACAGGAACTCTTGCCTTTTCATAATATCTGTATCCAACCAAAATACTTTCTCTATATTGAAGATTATCATCTGCATCTGGAGCATAATAATCCTTTGCAGGAGTATCCTCAAACGAGAACGGAAAAGTTTCTGCAAGCTTACCACTTGGAGAAATTTTACCCAAAAGAATATCTGCAATAGCTGACCCGCCACTTTCTCCTAACAAATACGTTTGAACTATTGCCTTTACTTCTGTATGCCATGGCATTTCAACACACGAACCGCCAGACACGACAACAACAACATTACTGTTTACATTGCAAACAGCCTTTATCACTGCTGTTTGTGCATTTGAAAGACGCATATCAACTCTGTCAATACCCTCACAAACATCACTGTCACCAGCACCAACAAAAACAACTGCCACATCTGCATCTTTTGCAGCTATTTGTGCCTGCTCTAAAAGTTGATTGTCAGGATTATCTGCATTTTTGGAATAACCCTGTGCATAAACAAGCTGAGAAAAGCTGTCAAGCAAACAATCATATGCATTTTCAACTTTATTTGGATTTGTTCTTGAACTACCAAAGCCCTGATAAAACGGCTCTTTTGCAAGGCTGCCAATAATAGCAACCTTTGAATCACCCTTGAGAGGGAGAATGTTTTCATCGTTTTTAAGCAATACAATTGATTCTTCTGCCGCTTTTTTTTTAAGACTATAATTATCCTTTTTATCAAAGTTGCTAGACTTAATCAAATTGTTCTCAGACTTACTAATTAAATCCATCACTCTGCCTACACTTGTATCCAAGGTTTCCATAGAAACTTTGTTATTCCTATACGCTTTAGCAATTTTATAAACATTATAATAACCTGACGATGGCATTTCAATGTCAAGCCCAGCATTAAGTGCCTTCACTCTGTCATTAACTGCCATCCAGTCGCTTATAACTGCACCATTAAAGCCCCATTCTTCTCTGAGTATTTGATTTTGTAAACACTCACTTTCTGTGCAATATGTTCCGTTAATTTTGTTGTATGCACTCATAACAGTCCATGGTTGTGCCTTTTTAACAGCTATTTCAAACGCACGCAGATAAATCTCTCTCATTGCTCTTTCGTCAATAATTGAGTTGCAATTCATACGGCGTGTCTCTGTGCTATTTGCCGCAAAATGTTTAAGTGATGCACCAACATCCTTTTCTTGCAAGCCATTTATAAGCCCTGCTGAAAGCTCGCCCGCAAGCAATGGATCCTCTGAAAAGTATTCAAAGTTTCTGCCACAAAGTGGTGACCTTTTAATATTTGCCCCCGGCCCTAAAAGCACAGAAACTCTTTCCTGTATACATTCTTCCGCAAGTGCGTTGCCTATTTCCCTCATAAGTTCTCTGTCCCAAGTGCAGGCAAGTGCCGATCCAGTTGGAAAGCAGGTTGATTTTACAGTATAAGAACCTATGCCTTCCTCTTTTTTCTTTGTCTTGCGAAGTCCGTGAGGGCCATCAGCAAGCATTATTTGTGGAAGACCAATACGCTTAATTGCGCCTAAGTGCCAAAAATCTTTGCCCGTAAGCATAAGTGCCTTTTCTCTGATTGTGAGCATAGAAACCCACTTTTTGTATTTCATACCGCTCCTCCTTAAAGTTAAAAACCGTAATGCTCAAGCCATCTCATACAAAGGTCGCTCCAACAAACAGCAAGCTTATTATCCCCTTGCTCAAGCTCTCCCTTTTGTGTGTCTGCAAGCCCTTGAGCATGTTCACCGTATGGGAAAAAGTGCATTTCAACAGGCACGCCCATTTGTGCAAGCACCGCTCCAAGCTCCGTTGATGTTTTAAAGTTTATCATCCTATCTCTCATAGAATGCCATATGAATGTTGGCGGAAAAAGCGGAAAATCTCTATCAACAACAACATCGAAGTATGAAATAAGACTAAAATCTTCCTGCTGCTCATATTTATCTATTATATTAACAGCCGCATAACAAAGAACGACTGCGTTTGGTCTACTTGAAACCCGCTCGATAGGGTCACTAGAGTTAATGTCACCATCATCACCAAGCAAAGCACAAAGGGTTGCTAAATTGCCTCCTGCCGAAAAGCCCATAACGGCAATTTTATCTGCATCAAAGCCAAAACCAGCTGCATTAAAACGCAAATATCTGATTGCTCTTTTAGCATCATTTAAAATAACTTCTCTTGAATAAGGTACAACACGATAATCCAAAACAGCCGCATCTATTCCCGCCTTATTAATTCTAAGAGCAACATTTGCAGCCTCATTAGTAGACTTGTATAAATATTTGCCACCAGGAATAACCAAAACACAACCACGATTTTTGTTTTGGTTTTTTGATTTAAAGAAAGTTACAGAGGGTTTATCTTGGTCTACGCTATCATCCCAGCTAGGAACATTATCACCCCAAATAAACTGCCTGTCATACTTTGAAATCATTTCTCTCCAAATAGCTTGCTTTTGTATAGCTTCCAACAAACCTGTTGCCACTAATACCACTCCTTAAAAATGCTTATAAATATTATACACTTTTTAGTGCGTATTTCAATTGCTATTCCTCGTTTTCAAATTCTGATTCAAGCAAAATATTAGCTCGTGTTTGTCCAATATCTTCAACACTTTTAAGCCTTTTTTTGATGATTGAATTCCTGTGCTGTGCTTCGTCAAGTGTTTTGCCCGCCTCATCAATCTTTCTACGTGCCTTTTCAAGCACTGCACCAAAGGTTTCATACTGTGCCTTTGCAACTGCAAGAAGTGTCCTTACCTCATTTGCCTTGTCATTTATTGCGATTGACCTAAAGCCCATAGAAAGTGAATTGAGCAGTGCTGTTATTGTTGTTGGTCCTGCTATCATAACATTAAAATCACTTTGTAGTTTTTCTGGAAGTCCTGTTCTTGATGATGCAATTTCTGCATACAATCCCTCAGTAGCAAGATACATTATTGCAAACGGTGTTGTATTTGGCTCATTTATATATTCGGCAACGGATTTTGCCTCTGCTTTTATTCTGTCCTCCAGCGCTTTTCGTGCCTTTGCAAGTGCCTCTGCATCTGCTTTGTCTGCTGCATCGCAAAGCCTTATATAATCCTCCATAGGGAACTTTGAGTCAATTGGAAGATATGTAATCTTTGAAGAATCATCACTCGAAGGAATTTTAACTGCAAACTCAACACGCTTTTGTGAGCCGTCTTTTGTTGCCACATTCTTTTCATACATCGAAGGTATGGTTTGGTCAAGTATGCCCTCTAGCTGAACTTCTGCCCATGTTCCTCTCGCTTTAACATTGGTAAGAACACGGTTAAGTGTTGTAACATTATCTGTAACCCCTGTCGAGAGTTCTTTCATCTCTCCAAGTGATTTATAAACATTTTCAAGTTGCTCTGAAACCGTTTTAAATGAACTTTCTAGCCTTGTTGTTAGCGTTGCTGTTAACTTTTCGTCAACTGTTTGACGCATTTCATCAAGCTTCTTTTCATTGCTTTCCTGCATCTTTGTAATCGCTTGCTCTAAAACCTTGCTTTGCTTTTCGTTTTGTTGTGTGTTTATTTCTCTTATTTCAGAAAGAGAACGAGAGATTTTCTCTGCTAGATTTATTTGCTGTTCGTAATTAGCTTTAGTCATATCCGAAAGCTTTTGCGACATATCATTAAGGCTTTTTGTTGTTTCCTCTCTCATATCCTTTTGATACGCAACTGTATCAATTCGGGAGCGATGAAACTCATCCCCAATATGACGAGATAAATCATCTATACTTTGCTTTATGTTTTGAATCTGCTCTGATGAATTTGATTTTTTTATAGAAATCAACATGAAAACTGCAAATATATTTAATGCAACACTAGCCACTATAAGAGCCACTGATATATATTCCATTGCTTTAAAAATCCCCCTTGAATAATTTTTTATGCATACTAGATAATTATAACATATTTAATATATAATATTCTATAGCCTAGCCTTACTAATTCTCGAATTATCTCTTTTTAAAAGCAACTTAAGATGATATAATATAAATCAATAAAAATAAATTTGTCGATTTCTGTCGGAGGTGCAAAAGTGAAAAAGAAAATTATTGCAATAATTTTAAGTATGCTCCTTGTACTTGCTTTATTTTCCTCTTGCCATAGTAAATCCACAAGTGATGTCATTCGCTTTCCTATAAGTTCTGACCCTATCTGCCTTGACCCACAAATCGCCGTTGGCACTTCTGCCAACATTTTAATCAACAACTGCTTTGAGGGACTTGTTAGAATTGGTGAAGGAGGCAACATAATTCCAGGTGTTGCCAAAAGCTGGAAAGTATCGTCTGACTCACTAACATACACCTTTAATTTGCGTTCAAATGCACACTGGATTTTGCCAAAAGACTTAGAAGATACGCTTGGCAAAGATTATGAAAAAACCTTTGACACAAATGTAAAGGCAAAAGATTTTGTTTTTGCTTTTACTCGTTCGATAGATCCTATTACAAACGCACCTAATGCCAGAGATATTTATGCTATAAAAAATGCAAAAGCTATAAACACAGGCAAGATGCCAACAAACAAGCTTGGTGTAACTGCACTTGACGATTACACTTTGCAAATCACCTTAGACTATGCGAACCTAAACTTCTTAAGTGTTCTTGCAACTCCAATTTGTATGCCTTGCAACGAAACTTTTTTTAACAAAACTTTAGGGCGCTATGGTCTTTCGTCAAGGCTTTTGCTTTGTAACGGCCCATTTTATTTAAGCAACTGGGAAAAGGAAAGTATGCTATACCTTAAAGCCAACGAAAATTATGAAGGGGATAACACGGTCTTACCAACAAATGTTAACCTTTATGTAAGCCCCGACAATACAACCCATTTACAAAAGCTTATAAGCGGTACTTATGATGCCGCTCATCTTTCCAGCTCTGATGTTTCTGCTTTACCTAGTGACATGCAGTTTGAAACAACAAAATATAAAAACATTGTTTGGTCGCTGTGTTTTAACAATACAAGCACTTTGCTAAGCAACAATGATTTAAGGCTTGCTCTTTTCCATTCTACCAACGGAGATGTTTTTAAATCAGATTCAAACGCTATTGTAGAGGGTATTGTTCCATCATCATGCCTAATCTTCCCTGGCTCTTCATACCGTGCCAATTCAAATATTGTTTCGCCCTCAAACTATGACACAACACTTGCATCAAAGTATTGGAACTCATACATTCAAAATGGCAACAGTGCTGAAGTTACCCTTTCTTTACTTTGCACCAAAGAGCATGAAACTATGGTAAAAAAGCTAATTCAAGAATGGCAAAAACTATTTGGAATTGAATTTTCTGTAAGCATTGTTACTATGGAAGAATACGAGCTTCAAAAAAGAGTGTGCAACGGCAACTACGAGCTTGCTTTTGCCCCAATATTTGCAGACGAATTCCTTGCCTCTGACTTTTTAAATAGGTTTGGCACAGGTAATTATGGTAATGTTGCCAACTATTCATCTGCCACCTATGATTCTTTGCTTGAAAGCATTCAAAAAGCAACTAGCAAAAAAGAGTTGCTAAATCTTTGCAAAGATGCTGAAACTCATTTGATGAACAACGGTATAATTTTCCCTGTCTATTTTGAAGATAGTTATGTAGTTGTAAGTAGCAATGTAGAAGGGCTTTACTTCTACCCTTCGGGTGAGAATGTATCCTTTTTAAGAGCTCATCACACAAAATAAAGATTTACTATACTTAAACCTTATGTTACTCGCAGCCCGTAGCTAAAAAGCTGTGGGCTGCTTTTATTGTGAACAAAGGAGTACACCTAAAGCTTTTCACTAATCATTGTTACCGCCATCC
>RZYX01000381.1 GCA_009930155.1 Clostridia bacterium
TTGCGGCCCAGAGCTGCGTTCAGCTCGTTTTTCAATACATTTATTACGCTACTTATCTCTATTGACATGGTGTCTAATTTTTGGTATCTGTTATTTATGGCATCCTTATGGTATCCTTATGTTGTGTGCAATACTACTCGCCAACACGAGCCTTTGCGATTTCAAAATATTTAGGGTCTTGCTCCATCATAATAAAGTTTCTGCCAAGATTTTTTGCTCCTAACCCAGTAGTTCCGCTTCCTGCACAATTATCAAGTATCAAATCTCCTTCGTTGGTGTAAGTGCGTATCATATACTCAATTAAAGATAATGGCTTTTGAGTTGGATGTACTATACCGTGTTGGCTATTAACAACATTTACTTTTTGTACGCTTCTTGGGTATCGTGTTGTTTGCCCTCCGCTTATTATTTGTTCAAACTTTCCGTAATTTGTAGTTTCTTTTAATCTTCGCCCACTTGTATTGCTTGGTTTGTGTCCTGTTGTTTTTTGTGGGTTATAAGTTGGTAATTTCTTGTAGAAAACTAATATATTTTCGTGAGCCTTCATTGGCATTTTTTTAGCGTTTAAGTGTCCACTTGCTCTATCTTTTTCCCAAATCCATTCGTATTTAAGTAACTTCAAATTACTTGCACCAAGCACCTTGTCAAAAGGAGTTTGAGCAAACAACACTATTGCACCATTATCTTTAATCACTCTTTCATATTCGCTCCACAACTTATCTAATGGTATCACACTGTCCCATTTGTTTTGAGTAGTGCCATAAGGCAAGTCGCAAAAAATCATATCAATACTTTTATCTTCTACGTGTTTGGGCATCAACTCTAAGCAATCCCCTAAATAAGTTTTGTTTATATCCATAATTATGTACAAGCGGTGGCTGTTTATGGTTTATCACCACTACGGTTTGTTAAGTGTTTTAGCGCCATAAACGCTATACCTCACCACCGCCAGATACATAACAATGAATAAAAGCAATAGACACGGAAAACGCTTGGCGAATCCACTTACTAAACGTTAAACGTAAAGCTATGTCTATTGCTAATTTCTTCATTCTACTGCTTTTATTCTTGTCCGGTATCCTTATGGCATCCTTTATAGTCCTAAATCGTCTTTGCTTATCGGCCCCACATTGCGCCCAAGTGTCTTTTCATACACCACATACCTTGCAGCATCCATAGCGTGGTCAAACTCCTTTACAGGCTGGTTGACAAACCCGCCATCCTTGTTCTGCTCCCAGACGTAGTTCTTTACCTCTCGTATCACA
>RZYX01000382.1 GCA_009930155.1 Clostridia bacterium
TTATTTGCATTGTGCCTGAAGAGGGCGAAAGTTGAAACAGAATTAAATTTATGTGACATCGCTATTATTTGGCGGGGTGAATTGATGAAAAAAAAATTAATGATAGTGGATAATGTGAGGGGTAGAAGAGAAGCGCTTAAGACCGCTCTATCACAAGAGTATGATGTGCTGGAAGCAGAAGATGGCTGCCAAGGCTTGGAGGCATTAAAAAAAGACGAGGATATTAAGGTCGTTCTTTTAGAACTATTATTGCCTAAAATGAGCGGGTTGGAGTTTTTGCAGATTGTACGGTCAAGGGAGGCTTATAAAAAACTTATTGTAATAGTAGTAACATCTGAAGGCGAACCGTCTGATGAAAATGCGATACTTGGCATAGGTGCAGATGACTATATCTGTAAGCCTTTCACTAATAAAGTAATTTCAGTGCGCATTAAGAATATACTAGCTAACAGAGAGATGTTGGCAGATTTAGATAATTGTTTTTGTTTGCAGGGGAATATTTTGGACGGAATGGAAACCGCGATTTACGTAGTTGATGCCATAAACTATAATCTGTTTTATTCGAATAGGGCCGCTATGCAATTAATGAATTGTACCACCAAAAGTTACACTGGTAAGAAGTGTTATGAATTTTTTGGTAAAGGTACGCATCCATGTAATTTTTGTAAGCTTTTTATATCGCACACCGATAACAATAAGTCAGAAACTTATATTTCCTTTATCAATAAAACTGTGCAGGTTCATGTTTGCATGATGAAATGGCTCGGAAGGCCGGCCTATATTACGTACATGACAGATATAACAGAGCAAAAACGTGCCCGTGAGTTAGCTGATGAGAGATATAAAAAAGAACTTCAGAGACGTTGCCGTGTTGATTTGGACTTTATGGCATATCTTGTCTTTAATGTTACTAAAGGAATGGTTGTGGACCATGATCCACACGGTTTTCCTGTGCCAACTCTTGTTCCAGGCGAACCGGCAACAGAATTTGTAGAAAGAGTGTTGCCAACAGTGGTTGATTTTGGCAAGAGGCAAGAATTTGCTGATTTGTTAAAGTTGGACAATTTGAGTAAATCTTATGATGCCGGTATTACGCTACTATCAATTGATTATAGGCGTTACTCAAGAAATGGTAGGTATATAATGTGGGCTCGTTCTACGATTCAGCTCATGAAAGATCCACAAAGTGATGATTTAATAGCATTTTTATATACATATGATATAAATGAAACAAAAATGATGCAGGAAATTATTAATGCGGC
>RZYX01000383.1 GCA_009930155.1 Clostridia bacterium
GACAAATACCGGATACCACCTATTTGTGTACTGCTTTTTCGGAGTTATTCTGGATGCACCTGAATATATCAGAATTTGCAAAAGCAAAGCAATATCTTGATACTATTCCTGCTTATATTCCGACCGATGTGAAGTCGCGCATAAGCCTTTTGAATATGAAGTCGGTTTATTCCGAAATGACAGGGAAGTATCAGGAATCGATAATGTATGAAAAACAAATACTACAACTTGTAACTCAGGAGCAATATAAAAAACCCCTGCAAACGGACTTTTATAATCTGGCTATTGCCTACAAAAAGATAAATAAACCTGATAGCGCTTTACATTATGCACTTAAAACTATCGAACTGTCAGATACAGCAAAAAGTGACATAAACCATCACTATTATATTACTGCTGCGCAAATTGCCACAGATTTACAATTGTGGAAACTCAGTTCTGATAACTATAAACATGCGTATAATATTTTGTCAGGCAATATTGATAAGGTGAAAAGTACACATATCCTTGAATTAGAGAAAAAATATAATCTGACCGAAGCAGAGAACAAAGTGCTTCATTTCAAAAACCAGACATATCTGTTGGCGGGACTGATACTTATTCTGTTGTTGATATTCATAGCTTTATTTCTATATCAAATAAAACAAAAGCAGATTAAGATGTTGATAGTGGAGCGCAATAAACTTTTGGAACGTGAAAAAGAAATGCTCCACGAAAAACAGGTAAACTTATTGGACGATAATATTAAAAAGGCGCAGGAGCTGCTGAATAAACAATTGGTTTTATCTTTCTTTCAGCAGATTTCCATGCAGAATCTGGAAATGAAGAACTTTCTTTACGATTTGAAAATCAACCCCTATATTGTTGAGAATACAGTGATTTACGAAAAAATATCAAAGGAATGCGACAGCTTTCAACGAAAAACCACCATAAGTAACAGCAGTTTATTTTCCGATAGCAAACTAACAACGCTTACAGGCATTTCAGCGGAGGATATTTTAAAACTCAACAAAAGCGAAAAGTTACTTTTGCTATTGTTGACTGTTGGAGTTGATAATACCGGAATGGCTGTTTTGTTTAATACCACTGCCGATAGTATCAGAAACCGCAAGTCGCAACTCAAAAAGAAGCTAAATCAGTATCAGATTCAGCTAAACCAGCCCATAAACGAATAGAATAGCCCTGTTCTGAGCGTAAAAATACAAAGCTCTTAGTGTCATATTTTCAGTGTGTTAGCGTTATGAAGAGTGTAAAAT
>RZYX01000384.1 GCA_009930155.1 Clostridia bacterium
TTTTTTTATTTAGCATTATAATACCTTTTCAAATACAATTCTTATTACTCTATCTTGCGTTATTACTGACCGCACTTTTGCGTTTGCGTTTTCTCCATATACAATAGTATCTTCGTTTTCTTCCGTTGTTTCTTCAGGAACTTCGCCCTCTATATAAACCAAATCGCCTTCGTGAAATACACCTTGAAATATGTCTTGTTTTGCAATACAATTCCAAAAATTGTTTATCCTTTCACCATAAGCTAATGTGTCTAAATATCCGCTTGCTCCTTGTACTGTTAAATAGTTGTTTCTTAAAACATATTGAACAGGTTCTTGATATGTCGGCGTTTGAGTGTTATTTAATTCACTTCTTTTGCATAAATATATGCTTGTGCCGTTTTTCATACAATTACACCTATCGTGGGTTTTAACATACTTATTAAAGCAATACTTAATTGAGCATTATCATAATTAGTATTTATTCCGTTTTCTCTATAAGCCGTTGCCGAAGAAGCACCTAATCTTTCTATAATTTCATCACACGCAAGTAATATCCATTGTTCAGCCATAAAACTTGTTAACGGATATTTTTCTTCGTCAGCCAATGGGTCAGAAGAATATCTTATTGAATAATAAAAAAATTTAGCTTTGTTTAATATTTCTTCGACTTCGTCATCACTTAAATAGCTATATTTACTTTTTATTGTTGTTGATAAGCTCATTTTTTACCTCTTATAATATAATGTTTGGGGAGGTTTCCCTCCCACAAACTATAATTTTATTAGGATACGTCAGTAACTGTGAATGTAATGCTCTTGTCAGTCTTTCCTGCCTTAGAAAGTTTAATTGTCTTAGGTGCAGCAAGAACATCTTCGCAAGCAATATAAATTACAAATTCACCTGCCGCTCCGCCAACTGCAGCCGCTGCAGATACATCTGCTGAACCAAGTGCGCCTGCCGCCGATGTAGGTGTACTATAATAATCAATACCAATTATCGTGCTTTCGCCTGTATCAACCAAAATTCCTAACCATTTCTTTGTAGTGCCGGTTCCGCTGGATAAATATGCTGTCATATCGTCCATAGCTGCAAGTATAGAAACGCTACCAGTGCCAGCTGTAGTGCCCTCTGAATAAGAAATTGTGCAAGCATCTTGGTTCGCCTTAGGAACGCCTTCAAGCACGCTAACATCTATTGTGGCTTTTTTAGCTGAAATATCATATGCGGTAGTAACTCCGTCAATAACTTTCATAACTACTACTTTACTC
>RZYX01000385.1 GCA_009930155.1 Clostridia bacterium
GTGTTAATGAATGCTATTCCTGCAAAAATTGCGGGGGTGGAAGAAATAATAATGGTAACTCCTCCCACCAAGGATGGTACAGCGAATCTAAACATTCTTGCAGCAGCAGCTGTTGCAGGAGTTGATAGGGTGTTTTTGGTTGGCGGTGCACAGGCTGTTGCGGCACTTGCTTTTGGTACACAAACAATACCGTGTGTTGACAAAATTGTAGGCCCTGGAAACATCTTTGTAGCAACTGCAAAAAAGCAACTTTATGGAACTGTTGATATTGATATGATAGCAGGGCCAAGCGAAATACTTATAATAGCAGACGATACGGCAAACCCTCAGTTCTTAGCAGCTGATTTGCTTTCTCAAGCGGAGCATGATAAGCTTGCAAGTTCAATTCTTTTGACAACTAGTGAGGATATAGCAGAAAAGACAGTAGACGAGCTTGAAAAGCAGCTTGCGAAGCTTTCACGCAAAGAGATAGCCCAAAAGGCAATTGATGATTTTGGTGCAGTTATTGTGTGTAATAATCTGGATAGTGCCATAGATTTTGCAAATGAGCTTGCACCAGAGCACTTGGAACTTTGCATAAGGAATCCAATTGAATACATTGGTAGAATAGACAATGCTGGTTCTGTATTCCTTGGTGATTATTCGCCCGAGCCCCTTGGCGATTATTATGCAGGTGCAAATCATGTGCTTCCAACAAGTGGAACAGCAAGGTTCTTTTCACCACTTTCAGTTGATAGTTTTATTAAAAAATCTAGTTTTATATATTACACAAAAGATGCGCTTTGCAGTGCAGGAAACGATATAATAAAATTTGCACAAACAGAGGGCCTCGATGCTCACGCAAATTCAGTTAAAGTAAGAATGTAAATCAGAAAGGCGGCAAATCAATTGGCTTTTGAACTTAATGAAAAGATAAAAAACCTAGAACCATATGATCCAATTTGCGGTGAATTTGCAATAAGGCTTGATGCAAATGAATCATTTGTACAGCCGCCAGAAGAGATAAAGCAGGATATTATAAATGCGGTTACAAATGTTGCAATTAACAGGTATCCCGATAGCAAAGCACAGGATGTTTGCAATAAGTTTGCAAAGCTTTATAATATCCCAGAAAATCTATTGGTTGCAGGAAACGGTTCAGATGAAATTATTTCGGTTATAATGACAGCATTTTTGCAAAAGGGTGACAAAGTTATAACGCTTTCGCCTGATTTTTCAATGTACAAGTTCTATACAAGCCTTGTTGAG
>RZYX01000386.1 GCA_009930155.1 Clostridia bacterium
AAAGAATTTTTAGAAGCTAATAAGCCAAAAATAGCTGAATGTTTTAAATCCTTTTCTTATGGAAGTGCATCTGATAGGCAAACATTTGATGATGCTTGTGATGCTATTACCGACCCCGAAAAGTTGAAAGAATTTAAAGAAAAGCACGAAGATAAAAACCGTTCATCTATGTCGCAATGGGTAAAAGGAGCTTGGCAGTATGGTGAACGTATGTCGTAGCCTTGCAGGTAACCTTTGTTAGCCACAGTACGTTTAATTTTAAAACTAAAAATATGAGTAACATTGGATTAAAAGAAATTGCCGAAATACATGATGGATTGGCATATTTATACAACACTTTGGAACATAATGACGAAAGCGAACATTCAGAGAAAATTGATAAGGCAATTTCTTTGTTAAATGAGGTTGCAACCGATTTAATTTGCCATTGTTCAGTCCCAAAGGCAGCAATACCACTTAGTAAAATAAATGCGAAAAATGCGGTAAACGGTTGCATCTTTCGTATTGTGGCTAACGGCTGCAAGTATGGCAAGGCAGGGATTAAGAGTGCTGACCTGTCGAACCACAACAAAGCAAATTAGATGCACTCAGATAGCATACAGAACACGCCCCTGCTTTGCTATACTTGTTGTTATAGGGCGTTTATTTTTATCAAAATGAGAGAATTGTCAGAAATAACAAGCGATGAATGGGCTGAATTAGTTGTTTTTATCAACAAAAAAGTTCTGGGCAAAACCGAATACCCACATCCATTTGGTTTGTCAAACTATGCGGAAGAGGTAATAACATCTCTTAGACATATAAAAGATGGTGTTGCAGAAAAATTAAGACCGTCAAGATTAGCTCCAGTTTTAACAGCAGGATTTCTTCCGTTTTTTGTTGTAAAATGGTTGCAGGAACGTGGGTTTTTAAATGCCCTATAACGGCAATAATAACAGCAGGCGGGACTGCATTAACCCGAAGTAACAGACAAAACTCTCACCCGCTTGCTGTTATTTAATGTTAGGGTGCGTTTATATTATGCAAAAGAAAGAAATGCGTGAAATTACAGTTACTTACTGCGACTATTGCGGAAAAGAAATAACACCTCCTTATTCATCAGTTGAATATAAAGATGGGAGGAAACTTGATTTGTGTTCAGATTATATCGAAAACGGAAGGAATTGCTTACAGAAACATAAGGATTTTGAATTTCGACAAAATGAAGAAAAGATGCTTCGGGAGCGTTCTTAAATGCACCCTAACGT
>RZYX01000387.1 GCA_009930155.1 Clostridia bacterium
CTACATACTTTTGCGCTTGCATGCCAGCAGCGGATAATTTTTCTTTTACCGCCACCATTTCCTTATCAAGATTCGGCAGTGGAAAATCTATTTTTCCGATATCGGCGCCAAGATGGCGAGCCACATCGAGATAACGCTCTATAACATGGTCATCAGAGTGAGAACCGCAAATAGCCTTACTAACCAAACCGCTGCCTTCGCGCATTTCACAATAACCGATACGGTTGGGACAACCAGTCAGCCAAGCTACAATGGCACTCTTGAATAAACCCTGTAAATCAATAACCAAGTCAAAGTCTTTGGTATGTAGTTCCTTCCTAAACTCACGCAGGAAAGAAATCTTGCCTGGTATACTCATCTTATTGAAGGCTGCTTTGTCAAAAAACAATACTTCGTCAATCGTCGGCGGATCCGGCAAAAAGCCACTAAACTGCGGATGCACCATCCAGGATATTTTAGCTTTAGGATAAAGGCTGCGCAGCGCAGCAGAAAAAGGCAACGCATGTATTACGTCACCTAGTGAGCTCATTTTTATAATCAAGATGTTTTTGTATTCCATAAAAGCCCTCTTTAATTAACGCATCGAATAGCATATTTGGTTCTACATATTTTCTGGATTTTAATTAATATGTCTATTCTGCGCAATTTTTATTTAATCTGATTTCCTTTTTTTACTCTCCAGGCACCGACAAGTTTTGCAGCATTAGAGTTATTTTCTAAATACTTGATCTGTTCTTGACCTAAATCAGCTTGATCAATATTTTGCAACATTCCCAACCTGCCCTCATAAGTCCACAACCTGCTGTTAAAACCATAAACAGCATCCTTTTCATAAAAGCTTGGCAAAATGCTCACATACTGGAACCCTGCCGGCGCAAGCATTTCAACAAGAGTAGGAATTATTTGCATATGACTACCAGCGACATTTTTGTTAAACCAATTTTTCTCTACGCCAAGTCCGTAAAATATACAAGGCACTGCAAAATTTGCCTGCAAAGATTCCTCTTTTGCAAAAGAAAAACGTTCAGCATGATCGCCGGTAATCACAAAAAGTGTGTCAGGATAAGCTTGCTCTGTCTGTACAACAAATTTTCCCATCATTTGGTCTGCATACCATATATGACCAAGTTGATCTAGAGTTGTTTTTTCCTTGTTAATCGTGTTGGGCAAGTTGTTTTCTACTTCTTGACGATTAAACCCAAATTTATCTACATTAATCGTAAACGGTGGATGAT
This sequence comes from Clostridia bacterium, assembly GCA_009930155.1. Next base: position 1,236 of record RZYX01000387.1, read on the forward strand.
TGCTGGTAGTTA
>RZYX01000104.1 GCA_009930155.1 Clostridia bacterium
CGCAACGCGATAGGAATCGCGCTGCAACAACAGAAGGAACGTCAAAAACCCTGTTTTTGTAAGTGAAGGGATTAAAACAAAAATAAGCTGTTTGAAAAAACAGCTGGTTCTTTTGAGCCTAACCCCCACAGGGATCACAAGCGACCAAAGGAAGCTTGTAATCCCTGTGGGAATTGATTACCATATCGCAACGCGATAGGAATCGCGCTGCAACAAGGCCTCCATTTAGGGACGCAAGGGGCGTGTAGGCAAGTGAGTAAAAGCAAAAGCAAAACTCACTTACACCATGCAGCGCATCGGCAAGAGAACTAACTTCTAGTAATTAAAAACCTCTTCTAAACTTAGCTCTTTAACTTGCCCGTATTTGTTTAACAAACCAAAATCTATTTTTGATTTGTTTCCAATAATCAAAATATCATATTTTTTGCCTGTAATATGCTCATTAAAGAATTTTTCAACATCTTGCAATTCGTATTTTTGGATGTTTTCATAAATGTCTTTTCTGATGTCATAATCGATACCACGCTTTTTATTGCTTTCGTATGTCCAAAAGATATTTTCCTTAACTATACGTTCGGTATTGTATTGTTTAATTAGTGACTCTTTGCTATTACTGAATGACTCTTCAGATAATGCAAGTTCATTAAGCAATCCGGTTAAAGCATCTAAAGCTTCTTTCATTTTATCGGGTTGGGTGCTTAGGAATCCAAAAACATAGTTAGATTTTCCTTCTTCAGCAGCCTGACGATATCCAGCATAGCTTGAGTATGCCAAACCTTTTGATTCACGAATTTCCTGAAATACTATACTCGACATTGATCCACCGTAGTATTCATTAAACATTGTTGTAATTGGCATGAGATTTTTATCAAATTTCACATCTTTTGAAACCACTGCAATCATAGCCTGAACCATATCGTAGTTGACAAATAAAATTTTTGGCTGATTAAACTCTTGCTCAACATACTCGGCTTGTTCCGGTATTGCTTTATAATCGCCCGACACATTGTGGTTGGCTTTAATCAAATCGCACACCTTAGATGATTCTCGTGGACCATAATAAAATATTTTATGCTCATAGCTCAACAAGTCGTGGATTAGTGCTGTAAGATCTTCGGGGTTCAAGTTTAGAAGTTCTTCCTGGCTTACAATATCAGTAAATGATGAGTTTTTACCATACAATGAGTAGTTATATAATCCACCCCAAAGTATAGAGTTTTTATTTAATTTGCTATTTAATCTAGATTTTATGATGCCGTCAACATAGTCTTTATAAACTGTTTCGTCTGATTGCGCTCCGACAAATATTTCTTCCATAAGTTTAACTGCCGACTCCATGTTTTCATCAAGACCACTTACATAAACATAGCATCTGTCATCACTTGCAAAAACACTAAAGTTTACTCCTAAACGGAACCATTCTTTCTGTAAATCGTCGATAGTTTTATCGTTGGTTCCTAAATATTTAAGATAGTTAATTGCAATTGGTAAGTGCTTATTATGCTCTTTTCCCATGTCAAAAATATAGTACAAACTAAACAAATCGTTAGATTCATTTTTGATATAATTGAATTCTAAGCCGTCAACAATGCTTTTAGTTTCAATTTTTTCTTTAAAATCAACAAAAACAGGCTCTAAATCTTCAGGTTCCATTGCTTTAAGCTCTGTCATAAAGTCCGATTCGGCTGTTCTATTGATATTTAAAGGAGTAATTTTTGGTTTTTCGATATGGAAAACATTATCGTCTTCTCCTATTCGTTTATAAATTAAAACATAGTTATCGGTAAAAAATTCGTTTGCAAAGTCAACCAATTCTTGTTTTGTAATTTTTTCGTACTCTTCAACTTCAAAAACTACTTCTTCCCAAGGTCTTCCACTAATAAATGCATCAACGAAATAGTATGCAATTGAATTTCCTTCGACAGCTTTAATTCTTTGAAGTTTCATTTCATTTACGATAGCTTCCAATAGCCATTCGTCAAATTCTCCGTTTTTGATTTTTTCGAGTTCAACTATCAGTAAATCTTTTACTTCTTCGAGTGTTTGATCCTGGCGTGGTGTTCCGCCCATTTGGAAAAGTCCGTAATCATTCATCGCCCATCCATAAGCATAAGCCGACATAACTTTTTGCTTTTTTACAAGATTAAGATCGATAAGTCCGGCTTTACCGTTATTCAAGATTTCGCCAATCATTGTCAAATACTTTGCTTCTTTGGTTTTGTTCCCGGGCGCTCTATAGGATAGAGAAACTGATTCTCTTTCAGGGCCAAAAACTTCAAACTCTTCAATTTCTGTTCGGGGAGCTTCTTCTTCAAAAGTAAATTCCGGAATATCTTCATTTGCTTCCATGTGTCCCCAGTACTGATCAACCAACTTAATTGTTTGTTCGTAATCTAAATCACCCGACATACAAATTGCAATATTATTTGGGACATAATAATCGGCTTTAAACTGCATAATATTTTCCATAGAAGGATCTTTAAGATGCTCTGCTTTTCCGATTACAGAAACGCCATAAGGGTGATTTTTAAACAATGTGCTCATTATTTTGCTAAATGTTTTACGCGAGTCCTGATCCTGAGTCATATTAAACTCCTCAAAAACAGTTTCGAGTTCGGTATGGAACAAACGAAGAACAAGATTCTCGAATCTTTCCGATTCCGTTTTTAACCATCTTTCGGTTTCGTTTGCCGGAATTTCGTTAACATATACAGTTTCTTCGTACGATGTCCATGCATTGGTTCCCGATGCTCCAATAACAGAACAAATTTTATCATACTCATTTGCAATTGCGTATTGCGAAGCAAGAGTTGAAAGACTATCTATTTGAGCGTAAATGCGTTCTTTTTCGACAGGATCTTGAGTTTGACCGCGTAATTCAAAAAGATCTGAAATTTCGGCAATAAGTGCGCCTTCTTTTTCCCAGTCCTGAGTTGCGATACTACTTGTACCTTTAAACATCATGTGCTCAAAATAATGAGCCAAACCTGTTGTTTCGCGAGGATCGTTTTTAGCTCCGGCTTTTACTGCAATCAGTGTTTGAATTCGAGGTTCGTCTTTATTAACGGCAAGATATACCTTAAGCCCGTTTTCGAGAGTGTAAATTCTAGCATTCGAAGGATCGCCTTCAACATACTCGTAAGTATAACCGTTTGCGTCGGTTGCCGTTTTGGTTCTGCTATCGTCTTTATTAACGCATGAGTAGAACAATGCAAGAGAAAGAAAGAAAATCAGAAACTTTTTCATTTGTCTAAAATTTTAGTTAATGTATTGATTGTCAGCTAGATATATGATTTTATCAGAATTTATTTCGCTGACTTTTTTATCAACCTAAAATTAAAAAAGATTTTTAACAAAATGACAATTCTAGGTCTGATTAACAAAAGATTAACAAAACAATCAACATTTTTTCAGAAAATGTGCTATTCTACAAGGATTTGTTTATAATAAATTTCGCTTGTTGTGATAATTTTCAATAAATAAACTGCTTTAGATAATAAATGAGTGTCAACAATGACTTTATTCGAATTACCTGAAACAGAAAATACCTCTTCACCAGTGAGACTATATACCTTTACTTGAGTAATTTGACTACTACTTAATTCAACAATAATTTTATCAGTACAAGGATTTGGATAAACAATTAAGTCCTCATAAATATTTTGCTGAATACTTGAAGGGTCAAGAACTTCTATAAAATCAACAACTGTTTTTGTGTCCATCCCACAATTTTCACTAATCGCCTGAAGAGAAACAGTATATAGTCCTGAAGCATTGTAAGCATGCCATGGCTCAAAAAGATCAGAAGTCTGACCATCGCCAAAATCCCACAAATACGAACTTGCATTCTGACTAAGATTTATAAAAAACGCATTAGGATTTGATATCTCAAGAGTTGATTCTATTGCTGAAAAATCAGCAACAGGAATGTCTTGAACAAGAATTTCAATTTCCGCACAATCAGAAAATCCGCATGAGTTTTCCCATCTACCATAATAGCTTGTTGTTTCTGTAGGCGAGACAGATATTTCATTTCCTTGTCCTAAAAAAGTATCTCCACAATCTGATGTGTACCATTTAAAGGAATTTCCACTACCACCATCAAAACTTAATATGGTACTACCTTCACCACAAACAACTAAAGTTGAAGCGGTTAATGATTGTGGAGGTTCTGGTAATGGATTTACAATAATCTCAATACTTTTACAGGGTGAGTTTCCGCAAGTGTTTTCCCATCTGCCATAATATGTGTTGGTTACAGAAGGACTAACCTCAAGGCTGTTTCCTGAGCCAACAAATGTTCCTCCACAAATATCAGAATACCAATTAAACTCATCGCCACTACCACCGCTAAATGTCAATTGAGTACTCTCAAGCTCACAGATACTAAGATCAGTCGCACTTACATTTTCGGCTGCCATCGGTAAAGGATTAACTTCAACCACTAAAGATTCACAGTTGGATACGCCACAGGAGTTTTCCCATCTTCCAAAATAAGTAGTTGTAGTTTCTGGTTCGACAATCACATCATTACCCGACTCAACATAAACATCCCCGCAAGATTCAGAATACCAGATAAAATTTGTTCCACTGCCACCGGAAAAGCTTAATTGCAAAGATTCGCCCTGACAAATTGTTGATTCAGAGGCATTAACGCTAAGTGGACCAACAGGAAGTGGATTAACTGTAATAAAATAGTTTTGAATTATAGTATCGTTCAAAACCGATCCGTAAGCAATTAGTTTTACTTGATAATCGCCTTGTATTAAGAACAAAGATGGTGAGTCTTGGGTAGTAGTTTCATTTTGAGGTCCTGTAATTTCCCACTTTACCGAGGTCTCGTTTTCGGAAAGATTAATAAACTCAATTGGACTCCCTTCGCAAACACTTGTATTTGCAATAGTAAAATCTGCAATTGTTAAATCCTCGGGGTCAACATATAGAATGCCATCACTTGAAACCGTCTCTGAAAATAAATTTACAATGTTTTTTGCTCTAACACTAAAAAAATACTCTGTTTCAGAAACAAGATTTAATCCAGTATGTGTAACGCTTGTCGATGTTGAGTTATCTGTCCATGAGACCACATCATCGGCTCCGGGTGTTAAGCCGATACAATACTCATAACTCGTAACATAAGAATTGGGTTCATTTCCCGGCGTCCAATTTGCACTCAATTCGGTTCCAATATAAGTTGTATCCCGATCAACACCTACTCCATCAAAAACATTAGCAATATTTTCCGGTGCAGTCCAATCAATATTGACATCTAAACCAGCAATTTCGGAAAAATTATTTGATGAATCGATAATAATTGATTTAATTCTGCAAGAAGCATTTGTTTGTCCGATATTTTGATATCTAACATCTTCGTTTGCTCCGAGCGTAACAATTTCGTCCGATGTACGCGATTTATAAACTTTTATATCGTCATATTCTGTGATACAATTCCCGGTTCTTAAAGATATTGCATTCCCACTTGTCAAAGGACTTGGATCTGTCCAACTAGAGACCAAAACGTTATTTTGATATGCGCTTATCAAACCAGTATTAGTATTAAACAAAACTTTATAATCATACCATTCATCAGCATTAACATTAACAAAGTCATCAGTGTAAATTTCAATTATATTTCCAACTGATTTATATATCTGACACACATTACCATCAACCCTAAAATAAATCATATAAGAATCGCCTCTTTGTTCTAGTGTTGGATCACTACAAAAAATATACAAGCCTGCACGTCTGTTTGATCCGGTTCCTGACATTTTCATTTGCCAATGATAAAGATACACGCCATCAGTTATTTGTGACACTTCAGTATAAATATTTTCGTTTGAAAGTGTTTCATCTGATTGCATCAAATGTCCATTATTTATTGACCAGCTTCCGGATAAATTTGTCCAATCAGCATGAATTGAATTTTCAAAATTGTCATTAAAAAACCCTTGATCTGAATTTGCTCTCCATTCCGTTCCATCATTATCAAGAACCTGATAAAACATAATGTCAACAGATTCGTTGTCTGTATCAACAAAATTTACATTAAAATCATCAGACTGCCATGGTCCGGCAGATATTTGTGTTTCGGGTGCAATATTATAATGCACAAATGTCCAATCAACTTCAAGTACATTGTTCACTGT
>RZYX01000388.1 GCA_009930155.1 Clostridia bacterium
GCTATATAATTAGTGTGATCCACAACATCCGCCACCATGAGAGTGACTTTCACCGCCGCAGCATCCACCTTCACCGTGTTCATGGTCATGACCATGTCCACCACAACACTCGCTATCGTCATCATTTGTAGTGTGGCAACTGCCACCTGTTCCACATCCACAACCACCTTGACTACCAACATAGCCATTAAGAAGTTCATCAGCTGTCGCATCACGAACTTCTACTACATTAATAGCAAATAACAAATCTTTACCTGCCAAAGGATGGTTAAAGTCTATTTCAACTGTTTCATCATTGAAATTTTTAACGACAACTTGTACCGTTTCGCCATGTTCACCTTGACCATACAGTGTCATTCCGATTTGAAGTTCAAGCCCTGCAAATTGTTCTTTTGGCAAAGTTTGAACTGCATTACTGTCATATTCGCCATAAGCGTCAGCAGCAGCAACTTGAATATTGGAACTATCACCTGCTTTAAGTTCTTTAATTTTTTCTTCTAATCCTGGAATAATTTGACCTTTTCCAACAATAAAAGAGAGTGGTGCAGCATTTAAATTGCTGTCTAATATTTCACCATTATCAACACTTTTAAGTTCATAATGAATTGAAACGACTTTGTTATCACAAATCAGCATAACTTCTCCCTTGTTTTTATAATGGGATAAATGTTAACATAACTTTGTTGTAGAAGGCCTTAGGAAAAAATATAAGTCTATTTTTTATGCAAAAAAATGGTTAAAAATTATCAAATCTTTAACCATAAAATCACTTATTTTACTTTTTTTGCTTCAGGAGAGGTAGGATAATTTTCTTTTAATGCCTTATAAAACCCTTGTGCATCTTTAGTTTTACCTAATTTTTCAAAAGAAGCTCCAGTATGATATAAAAGAGTAGGAATATAAGAAGCTTTATCAAAAAGTGAAATACTTGTCTTATAGTTTTCTATTGCGGTAGCATATGATTTTTTATTATAAGCAATTTCACCCAGTTGGAAATTCACTTTGGCAGGTTTGTAATTACGATTTAACAACTCTTTATACGTCACTTCAGCATTTGTATAAGATTTTTTCTCAAAAAAATCATCTGCCTCTTTTAGTAATGTTGCACTATCTTTAGTACTCAACTCTTTAGTAGAAAGGGTTTTGGATGTAGCTTCTTTTTCTGTATTTTTACTACTCGATTCAGAAGCAGTAGCAATCTGCTTTGAAGAAGTTACTTTTGAATTTTTCAGTTCATGTTCCAAT
>RZYX01000389.1 GCA_009930155.1 Clostridia bacterium
ATCTTACAGATTATAAAGTTTTGTATGTTTCGGGTGAGGAAAGCGAGAATCAAATAAAGTTGCGTGCAGAGCGAATAGGAATAAAAAATGAAGAATGTTATATTTATACCGAAACTAATATTGAAAAAATTATTGCAACAATAAAAACACTTGAACCACAAATTATTATTATCGATTCGGTTCAAACTGTTGCAAGTGCAGATTTAACTTCTTCTCCAGGTACTGTAAGTCAAGTTCGAGAGTGTACTCGTTTGTTACAAGAATATGCAAAAGAATTTGAAACTCCTGTTATTTTAATTGGACATATTAATAAGGATGGAGATATTGCAGGACCAATGTCCTTGGAGCATATTGTTGATGCAGTTTTTCAATTTGAGGGAGACAATAATCACTATTACAGGTTGTTGAGACCCAAAAAAAACAGATTTGGGTCGACTTATGAAATCGGTGTTTTTGAGATGCAAAATTATGGACTGAAACAAATTACCGATCCTGGTAATATTTTGCTAACAGGCGAAAACACCGGACTAAGTGGTGTAGCTTTTGGTACAATTGGTGAAGGTAGCCGCACTTTAATGATAGAAATTCAGTCGCTTATTGGCAATGCTGTTTATAGTAGTCCGCAAAGAACATCCACAGGATTTGATTCGAGACGTTTTCAAATGATTTTGGCTGTTATAGAAAAACGTTTAGGATTAAACTTGAGTCAAAAAGATGCGTTTGTAAATATTGCCGGGGGCATTAAAGTTAGTGATACAGCTGCCGACCTTGCCGTTTTAGGTTCGGTTATTTCGTCATATTATGATAAAGCTTTGCCCGAAAACACCTGTTTTGTCGGAGAGCTTGGGTTATCCGGACAAATTCGTCCGGTTTCTTTTATAGATAAACGGGTTAGTGAAGCAAATCGACTGGGTTTTAAAAATGTTTTTATTTCCGCCGCTCAAAAATCTGAACTCGATAAAAAAGCATCAGGAGTAATTCCGGTTTCCGATGTTAAAGATTTTATATCAAAATTGTATAACCCGCATTATTCATGCGGTTAGCTTTGTGTAGATACACTTGTGCTGAGCCCGTCGAAGTAAGGCGTCTAACTTTGCAGTCATACTCTTGTATTTACTCCCTTTGGTCGTGAGCTAAAGGTTCAATGAGTTAGCAACGCAGTAGATGCAAAACTTGTTCCGATAAATCGGAAAAGATAATCGCAAGCAACACCCAGATTTAAGCATATAAATAACTATTGATTAA
>RZYX01000390.1 GCA_009930155.1 Clostridia bacterium
GGGTGTCCTTATGATAATGCAGCTATGGAACGCTTCTACAATACGTTAAAAGTTGAGTTCTACTACCTTTACAAATTTCGTGCAAAAGATGTTTTATATCTATGTATAAACGACTTTATTTGCACAAGATATAACCACTCAAGACCACATACATTTAACAATGGTTTATCTCCTGCCCAAAAACGTTTTCAATTTATGAAATCTGCCTAACTTTTTCGGAGGCTTGTTACAATTTTACTTGACTAGAGCAAACTTCATACTCATTTTGGCTAGTTAATGTATCAAATCTTATAGTTTTATGGCTTTCCCAATAGCTTTTTGTTTTATAATTTTCAAGTTCTGAAAACATAGAACCGTCTTTCATATTGTGTCCATATATAATAATGTTTTCAGAAGATGTATTTAAATCGCAGTTTTTCTGAACATAAGGGTAACCATAGTCTGTGTAATTCTTGTTAAAATCGTGTTTAAGGTAAAAGTTTGGCTCATTTGAAGATTTCATAACAGGATAGTTGATTTTTGTTCCACTAATTTTAATCCAGCCTATGAAATCTTTATTTTGCTTATATAAATCTTCAAAATACCTCGTTTGATAGGGTGGTAGGGGTCATCCATATCTGCAGTCAGCTCAATGACCGTACCGATAGGGTACTGATCTTTGATCCGGCTTACCTGTTCTCGTGTGGGAAATCCACGCATTTCACATTACGCCCATCGTCAATTCTTGCTTTTGTTCATCCTCTGCCATTGTTAGCTGTTGTTCTCACTTGTCGTAGATATACAGATAGGTTGCTCTACCCTCTATTCGTAGATTTTACCAACGTAAAGTAATGTAGCGATGAAATTCTAATTAATATCTTGTGGAACCTCTTGCTTTGTATTTTGATAGTAACCATCCATATCCTCAGCCCATGATTGTATTGATTCAAGATCCGTCATATGTATATGCTGTTATTTTGCCGTCTGGAGAGGTTTCTGTCGCGAGCCTGTTTATGCTGTCATAAACATAACTTGTTGTACCCATGTTATCTGCTTTTGAGAGTATATTTCCTACTCCGTCATAGGAATAGCTGTATGTGCTGATTATTGCTGAGTCGGCCTTTTTGTTCGTGAGTGTGTCCAAAAGGTTGTTTGCTGTATATGTGTATTCCTCTTTTGCACCACTACCATAAACTACGCTTTGAACACTGCCGTTGTCATAATAATTATACTTCGTTGTATCTCCGCATGCAACAACTTTAGAC
>RZYX01000105.1 GCA_009930155.1 Clostridia bacterium
ATATTTTTGAATGCAAGCTTTTGTTGCCGGCAAACTGTCAAGCCCCAAAATAGTAAGGTCGTAATTGTATATTGTTACGCATGATGGCTGTATTGTCAGGATAATAAAAAAAGCAAATAAAACAGGAATTATTTTTTTACTCATTTTACTAAGATTTTTTGTGATTGAGATTTCCCCGAATTGCTTAGCATATTTACTATGTAAATCTGGTTTTTGACAAATTTTGAGTATGATGTGTTCATTTCTGGTTTTAATCTGTCATTTATTATTTGCTTACCGGTAATGTCGAAAACTTGAACAGAAATGCTTTCGTTAAAAGTGTTTTCAATAAAGATTTTGCCATTTTGACTATACAAATTTGGATACATTTCGATAATGTCAATTTTAGTTGGAAAGCAATAGTTAAGATTTTCGATAATTTCTAAAAAAGAAATGGATTCAGAAACAGAATAGTCACAAACAATATATATTTGAGGAGTATAAAGGATTCCATACAAATCAAAAACATCATATTCGGCATGACCGGTTTCAAAACATGGATATGTTATCTCGGTTTCATCGATAAAGTTGGCTATCCCTAAAAGAGGTGAAGTTGGGCTAGCAATCCCCCAAACTAAAAGTTGTTCTGTTCCAGAGCCAAATTGTTGGTAAATTGAGTCCACTTTTGGTGCTTCAACAACACAACCACCACAAGATGTTGAGAAAAAACTCAACAAAATGGTTTTGCCGTTATCCAATTCATTAAACAGATTAACTTCAATTCCATCTGTTGAAGTTAAACTGAAATCTATAGCCTCAGTATATTGCGGTTGAGCATTTGTAAGAGTTGTTAATAAACAAAATATAAAAGTAAGGTAAATTGTTTTCATGTTTTTTAACTGTTAAACAAATTTAAATAATTTTTGTTTATTACCTGTTTTTTTAAGTGAATTTTACACATTTGTCATAAAAATAGCTAAAAAGAACAGTATTTTGCTCATGAAAGTAAAAAAATGAGAATAAGATGCATAATAATTTTTTTTTATCGAAATTTTTATAGAATTTCGCAACGATTTTTTTAAGAACAATTTTTAAAGTAAAACAAATTAATATTAACTAATAAACTATTGATTATGACAACAGACATGATGTTTTGGTTCATACCTTTCGCTTCTGTATTGGCGTTGGTGTTTGCCTGGATTTTTTTCAAGCAACTAATGAAACTTGACGAAGGAACCGACACAATGAAAAAAATCGCTCTTTATGTACGTAAGGGGGCGATGTCTTATTTAAAGCAACAGTATAAAATTGTAACTGTTGTCTTTATTATTATGGCGGTATTCTTTGCCATTTTGGCTTATGTTTTTAAATTGCAAAACGAATGGGTACCTTTTGCTTTTTTAACAGGAGGTTTTTTTAGTGGTCTTGCAGGATTTTTAGGTATGAAAACCGCAACTTATGCTTCCGCTCGTACTGCAAATGCAGCACGCAAATCACTAGATTCTGGATTAAAAGTTGCATTCCGTTCCGGTGCTGTTATGGGATTAGTTGTTGTTGGTCTTGCACTTCTTGACATCTCTATTTGGTATCTTATCTTAGATGCTTTTGTTGAAGATACTGATGCAAAACACAAAATGATTATGATCACTACAACAATGTTAACCTTTGGTATGGGTGCTTCATTACAAGCATTATTTGCTCGTGTTGGTGGAGGTATTTATACTAAAGCTGCTGATGTTGGTGCTGACTTGGTTGGTAAAGTTGAAGCCGGAATTCCTGAAGATGATCCTCGTAACCCTGCTACTATTGCCGACAATGTTGGTGATAACGTTGGTGATGTTGCTGGTATGGGTGCTGACTTATATGAGTCTTATGTAGGTTCTATTCTCGCAACTGCTGCTCTTGGTGCTGCTGCTTTCTATGGATCAGAATGGTCTGACGATATTCAACTTAAAGCAGTCTTTGCTCCAATGTTAATTGCTGCTCTGGGTATTGTCCTTTCGATTATTGGTATTTTCCTAGTAAGAACAAAAGAAGGTGCAACGATGAAACAATTACTCGGATCTTTAGGTCTTGGTGTTAACGTAAGCTCTTTACTTATTGCTATTGGAACTTTCGGAATTATGTATATGTTGCAGATTCCTAACTGGCAATATGTTTCTTTCGCAGTTATTATTGGTCTGATTGTAGGTATTGTAATCGGACAAGGAACAGAGTATTACACATCTCATGCATATAAACCTACTCAAAAAATTGCTAAATCAGCCGAAACAGGACCTGCTACTGTAATTATTGCGGGTGTTGGTACTGGTATGATTTCTACCGCAATTAGTGTTGGTGCAATTGTTGTGGGTATTATCCTTTCGTATTTATTTGCTGCAAAATTTGATCTTACAAATCTTAGTGCTGGGTTATATGGTGTTGGTATCGCTGCTGTTGGTATGCTTTCAACTCTTGGAATTACTCTTGCAACAGATGCTTACGGACCAATCGCAGATAATGCTGGTGGTAATGCTGAAATGAGTAAACTCGGACCAGAAGTTCGTCAACGTACTGATGCTTTAGATGCTTTGGGTAACACTACTGCTGCTACAGGAAAGGGCTTTGCTATCGGTTCTGCTGCTCTTACTGCTTTAGCTCTTTTAGCTTCTTATATAGAGGAAATTAAAATGGGTCTTATTCGTGTTGGACAAACCACAATCGAAGTTGGTGGTGTGGTTATTCAAACTGCCGAAGCTTCAATTATGGACTTTATGACATATTACGAAGTTCACTTGATGAATCCTAAAGTTTTAGTCGGTATTTTTATCGGCGCTGTTATGACTTTTGTGTTTGCAGGGTTAACAATGAACGCTGTAGGTCGCGCTGCTCAGAAAATGGTTACTGAAGTTCGTCGTCAGTTTAAAGAAATAAAAGGTATCCTTACCGGCGAAGCTGAACCTGACTATGAAACTTGTGTGGCTATTTCTACTAAAGGTGCGCAAAGAGAAATGATTTTCCCTTCTGCTGTTGCTGTACTTGTTCCAATTATAACCGGTATCGTTTTTGGCGTTTCTGGTGTAATGGGTCTTCTTGTTGGGGGGCTTTCTTCAGGATTCGTTTTGGCAATTTTTATGGCAAACTCAGGTGGGGCTTGGGATAACGCTAAAAAATATGTAGAAGAAGGTCACTTTGGTGGAAAAGGTAGCGATGTTCACAAAGCTACAGTTGTTGGGGATACTGTTGGTGATCCTTTTAAAGATACTTCAGGACCAAGTCTTAACATCCTTATTAAACTTATGACAATGGTTTCTATTGTTATGGCTGGTTTAACTGGTGTATGGTCGATATTGTAAGACTTTAAATTTAAAAATATAAAGTCGGTTTGTCGAAACTTCATTGATATGGAGAATCGGCAAACCGATTTTTTTTGAATGTAATCTAAAGGTTGTCGAAAATTATAATAAATGTAAATAGGGGCTACTGAAAAAGATGGGGTGCGCCAGACTAACTAACACATTTACAATGGATTTTAGTATTTTCTTTATTTTTCAAAAAATGTAAATAAAGGGTACTTTACTTCAAAAATAAGAGGTAATAATGCGGGTTAATTCAACAGTAGACGCCAGCCTGCTTTTGAACTGGCACATCACCAATCTGGAGCTCTGAAAGCGGTGCACTGAGCTTGACAAAGTGAGCGGAGTTAAAACCTATATTACCTTATAGATATGTAATATCAATAAACTTTGAGTTAAGTAATCGAGCGACTCCCATATACGATGGAATAAAACAAATCTGACTGCCAACAGAGTATTTCTTTTTGCCATCTTTAGTCTTGTTATTGCCAAGATCAACTACCATCATATCTGAGGTTATCCCAACAAAACTCACAGATTTGTCGATTGGTTCGATATCTTCCTTTCCTACATCCAAAAGACCAAAATCTAAAATAGCCTTGGTTGTCGTAGAATTAAAATCTTCTTCATCATAGTCTGCAGTATGCCCAATGTTTGCCTCACTAATTATTCCATCCGGAATCATTTCTTTTTCGTCTAACTCAATAATATTTGCCTTAAATGTAAAAGCATCAGTGGAAAGATTATTAAATTGTTCGTTCTCAAGTGGACTTGTGCCAAAAAATGCAGCTTCACCAATTCTGAAGTGGTTCATGTCTTCAGGAACAGCATTTTTATCAATTAAAGGTAGGGTTATTGAGCTCCCGCCAGATATTAGAGGTAAGTCTTTATCAAATTTTGCTTGAATAAGTTCTTTGTAGAGACATAGTTGTAGTAGTTTGTCGTATGTTGGCTCGACTCCATACATACAACCTAAATTTGAACCTAATCCTATAACCTCTATGTTTTCAAGTTCAAAAACTCGTTCGTAAAATGCAATAAGTTCGTCTCGTTTGATACCTTCTCGTAACTCACCCAACTCTATCATAATAATAACTTTATGGGTCTTTTTTTGCTTTTTTGCGGCTTCGTTAAGTGCCATGATTGTCTTGTAAGATGTGTTAAGTGAAATATCGGCGTATTTTACAACATCTTCAACAAAAACTAGTGCTGGAGGCTTGATGTAAATTGTTATCAATTTTGGACTTACTTTTTTTAGTATCTTAAGGCTACTTAATCTAGAATCACCAACCGAGTGGATATCTTTAATGACATCTTGTTTTAAAATTCGTTTAAGTAAGTCTATATCTCCTGAAAACACTTTAGTAATCAGACTCCATTCCTTGTTGTGGGTTTTTAGGAATGAGCTTATTTCTTTAATATTATAGATTATAGCTTCTGTATCTATTTGTAATTTTGCCATCGTGTATTATTGTTTATGAATAATTTGTAAAAATTTGCTAAGGAGGTCTGCGTGTTTAAATTCCTTTCTTGCTTTGCAATTTTCGAATTTTTCGAAAATTCTTCTCCCCTTTTCCTTTGTCCACCGCGTCCCTGAAGGGAGGCCTGCGCGCTCATTAACTTTCAAATTTTCGAGTTTCTCGAAAATTTTCCTCTTCCTCTCTCTCTCTCTCTATTTTTCAAACCTCATTTCGGCATATTTTGTTGTAAAACCTACTCTTTCATACAATCTTTTGGCAGGATTGTCGTATTCTACATGTAGTTTAATATTTCCTTCTGACATGCTGATAGCTTTTTCGATGATTTTACCACCAAAACCTTTACCTCTATGTTGTGCATCAACTGCAATATATACTAGTATGTTTTCTGGAATAAATCCTGACATTCCTGTGTTATTCATAACCAAAACACCAGCAAGTTCATTTTTATGGTAAGCTAACAAAACGAAACCACCTTTACCACAATCTTTTTGCATGGCATAATCGATACATTTGCCTATATCTTCTTTATTGTCGCGAAAACGATCTAAGTGAGTGTGTAGAAAATCGATACATTCTTCGCGTTTTGTAGTTTTAAATTTATTTTCGTTTTTAATAATTTCAAAATTTAGCATAATTGTATTTTATTGATTAATATGTTGTACAATATAGTTTTTTTTACAAGACAGCAAAATTCGGTGGTGCGAAATTATAGGAAACCGCTTTGGGCTTATACAAAAACCGCATGGTTTTAAAAAGTGAATTTTATCTTTTGGGTTTATTTGTTTGATAATATAAAAAAAAATCCCCACCAATAAGGTGAGGATTTGCGCGTTAAAATGAGCTAGTTGAACAATATTTTGATTATATTAGCTCCTAGACAACTCCTTGTTCTACCATTGCATCAGCAACTTTAAGGAATCCTGCGATGTTTGCACCTTTAACATAGTTAACATAACCGGAATCATCTTTTCCGTATTTAACACATGCTTCGTGAATATTTTTCATAATGCTATTAAGTTTCTCGTCAACTTCTTCGGCAGACCATGATATTTTCATAGAGTTTTGTGTCATTTCAAGACCTGAAGTTGCAACACCACCGGCATTAACTGCTTTACCAGGAGCAAATAAAATTTTATTACTCATAAAAGTTTCAACTGCTTCAGGAGTACAGCCCATATTAGAAACTTCAGCGACCAACATCACTTTATTATCAACTAATTGCTTAGCATCTTCGCCATTAAGTTCGTTTTGAGTAGCACACGGTAAAGCAATATCGCATTTTACTTCCCAAGGTTTTTTGCCCTGATGGAATTCTGCTCCAAATTCATAAGAATATGGTTTTAC
>RZYX01000391.1 GCA_009930155.1 Clostridia bacterium
AGGTTAAGTAGGAGGCTATATGAGATATTACATAAGCGGCAAGATAACCGACAATCCAAACTATATGGCAGACTTCGAGCGAGCCGAAATGTGGTTGAAACTGCAAGGCTATGAAGTAGTGAATCCGACAAAATGCTGTCAATGCGACTGCTTTACATATCAAGACTATATGAAAGTTGACTTGGTATTGTTGGAAATGTGCGATGCGGTTTATATGCTTTTTAATTGGAAAGACAGCAATGGAGCAAAGACGGAATTGGCGGTGGCAAAGGCATTAGGCAAGGCGGTGAAGTTTGAGAACAAGCAATGGGCATTGAGGGGGTAGACGAATGAAATATTACATAGCAAGTTGCAGTTGCGGAAAAGATAGTTTAGCTATGGTTTATGGATATGTACCAAAGCATAGAAAGTACAGAAAGAACGCCGAACAAACAGAAATGGAATTGGAGGTGTGATTATGAAATATGAACCTATAAGAAAGCAATCAAGGCGGTTTGATATTGTAAGATGTGGATTTTGTATGAATATAGTACACGAAACGCGCGACGGTTGGGGAAGGGTTATAGACAGAGATAACTTTTGTCCTTGTTGTGGAAATAAAATTGAATGGGAGGTACAAGATGAGTTACATAGACATATTTAACACAGACAAAAAATACTCAATAATTTATGCAGACCCACCGTGGAAACAAGCAAAAGGCGGTAAAAAATCTGCAAGACCTAATACAAGCGGAAAACCGTTAGACTATCAAGTTATTTCATTAGAAGAAATAAAAGAAATAATGAAACAAGCTATATCGTTAGCAGAAAAAAATTCAATTTTGTTTTTGTGGACAATAGATAAATATTTGTTTGAAGCAGAAGAAATGGCTAAAAGTTTAGGATATAAATTACACGCAAGAATGATTTGGAATAAGGTTACAGGAATACCTGCTGCTTTTACTGTAAGGTATGGACACGAATATTTATTATATTTTTACAAGGACAAATTGTTGCCTATTGCTAAAAAAGAAAGAGGTAAAATACATACTGTTTTCACAGAACAAGTTAAAAAACATAGTCAAAAACCTCAAAAAGCATACGAGATTATTAATAGATTATATCCTAACTTGCCACGCATAGAGCTATTTGCAAGGCAATCGGCTGATGGATGGGATTGTTGGGGCAATGAAGCTCCGAATATTGAAGAGAGCTTGGCCGCAGCTCAGCATACGGTTAAGAAAAAGAAATGGGTAATGGTGC
>RZYX01000392.1 GCA_009930155.1 Clostridia bacterium
CTGCAGAACATATCGTATTACGAAATGGTGTAAAAGTACTAGATAAAGACACCAAAGTAGATACGCTAGAAAGCGATTTTGAATTGACAAAATCAAAAGACCTACACAGTGGTAAGTATTATTATATAGAAAGCAAAGTACCTACAAATTATGTGGGAAATAGCGAAAAACACTACTTTACAATCGAAGATAGTAAAACCACAGACTTAACGCAAACAAGTGAAACTTTATACAATCCTAGTCCTACTATAAAAGTGAATTTCACAAAAACACTAGAACAGGATAGCAATACAACAGGCAACGAGTATAAACAAGTACGTTATGGATTGTATACAAGAGACGATACGTATAATTATATGGGTGAAGTGAAACTTCCATATAACACTCTAGTTGATGTCTTAAAAATTGATGAAAACGGAAACTTTATCAATTTCCCTAAGCATTTACCAGTTGGTAATTATTATGTAAAAGAATTGCAAACAGACAACGCTTATAAAATTGATTTGAATGAATATGACTTTGAAGTAACGCAAACAAACGATGAAACATATGAAATTGAAATCAATAAAAATGAGCCTGTGAAAAATGTATTAAAAGACTATACGTTACAGTTACAAAAAGTGGACAGTGAAACAAAGCAAGCGATCGTAAACAATGGGTTTGAGTTTACACGCTATGCAGATAAAGATTGTACAGAAGAAATTGCAACAGGAACATTAAACCTAGAAAAAGGTACAATTATGTTTAACTCAGTACACTATGGTGTAACGTATCTAAAAGAAACACAAGCACCGACAGGATATGAAATCAGTGATAAAGTGATAAAAGTAGAAATCAATGATGAGGGTGTCTTTATTGATGATGAAAAAATCGAAAATGAAGATGATGTATATAGCTTTGTTGTAGAAAACAAAAAAATTCCTGAAACAAAAGAAGTAGAAACTGGGGACACATCAAACCCTACCCTATATTTAGGTTTAATGGGTATGTCATGTATTGCTTTAAGTGGTGTATTGATGTGTAGAAACAAAAAGAAAGAAAGAGGTAAATAAAGTATGAAAAAAGTAGTAAGTAGAACAAAGAAAAGAATGATGTTGTCATTGGGGGCAAGTTTAGGATTGTTCCAATTAGCAACAAGCAATGTAAGTGCAGCGATTGGTGATAACGCAAGTAAATTGGCAAACACTGCACAAAGTGAAGCACTAGGAGTAGCCGAGGCAGTTGGATTAGTGGGTATTG
>RZYX01000393.1 GCA_009930155.1 Clostridia bacterium
AGTTTCGTTGCTTACAAAATGAAAAACAGCGATTACAATCCGAGTGTCAGCATCCTGCATTATGTGACAAAACCAAAAGAATAGCCGCCCATAGCAGTGGACGGCATGAACAAATTGATTACACACATTATACACCAAAAAGGAGCGAGAAACATGAATAAAGAAGTTGGGAAAATATACGAAACAGATCAGTACGACATGTTCAAACAAGCAGACGGAAATAGGAATATAACATACTCTTACAAATTGGAAAAAGCGGCTACAGAAGTCGGTTTCCTTTATCAGATATTGGTCAACGAAAAAATGGAAATAATAGACGGTCAGAACCGTTTGGAAGTTTGCAAAAGACTTGGCATACCAGTCAGATACGAAATCAAAGAAGGCGCAGGCGATAAAGAGATTATTTCCCTTAACACCACAAATAAAAAATGGACGTTGACTGACCACATCGAACACTTTGCTAAAAAGGGCAATCAAGAATATGTAAAATTGGCGGCTATTTTAGAAAAGCATACAGGTCGTTCGGCAATAGTGGCAACTGCTATGGGTAAAGAAAACATAAGTGGTACTGCCAATCAAATTGTTAGGGAAGGCAATTTCAAATTTCAAAATTACGATAAATACATCGAATTCATTGAATATGTAGACAAGTTTTCTGAAATAACGCAGATAAACGTTGGCGAAAAGTTACTACCGGCACTATACACGCTATTTACAACAGAAAAATTCAATGGTGATAGATTGATTAATAAGCTATTTGAAACAAATCAAATTGAGCGGGTTTCACTAATCAATGACCGAATCAAACTGTTAGAAATATTAATTATTGACGTTAATAACCACCATTTGGGAACAACTTCAAAGAATTATATCGAGTACACATTTTCATCTGATTCAAAGAGAGAAATCATCATTCTGTCAGAAAATTACGCATGGGCCAAGAAATAAAGGAGGAAATAGCGTGGAGATGGCAAGATTTGCAGAGCCGATAGACAAATTTGTAATGGCGGACTGGCAAGGCGCAGAAGTGTACGAGGGTGAAGGTTATTTAAAAATGCACAATGGCGACATCGTGTTAAATGAAATAGAGAACATTGTCGAGTGGGCAAACGAACATGCGGTTATCAAGATCGCAGAAAGAGGGTAAACGATCATGAACCAATTACAAACAGAAGAACTTTTATTGTTGGACGAAGTACAGGCAGAGGAAGAGTACAAAGAACGGTTTAAAAT
>RZYX01000394.1 GCA_009930155.1 Clostridia bacterium
AGGTAATGAAGGTCTTGGGGCACTCTCCTGACTTCATCCTTTCGCTGATATACCGCTTTGCCGTTGACAGAGGATATACAAGAATACGCCCCGAAAAGGCACGCAAAATAGCAAACTTTTTATCGTTTTAATATATGATACAACTAAGAAAGGGAGACTGTTTAGAATTAATGAAGGATATAGCTGATGGGAGTGTTGATTGTGTAGTAACCGACCCCCCATACAAAGTAACAAGCAGTGGAAATGTACCGACTGGATTTATTAACGGACATTGGAGGTTGAAAAACGGACAAGCAAACCCACAAGCAAAAAGCGGCAAAATATTTAAAGAAAACGAAATTAAGTTTTCGGAATGGATGCCTGAAATATACAGAGTATTAAAAGAGCGAACACACTTTTACTGCATGACTAATGACCTGCATTTAAAAACTGTAATTGATGAAGGCATAAAAGCAGGATTTAAACAGCAAAATATTTTAGTTTGGGCAAAAGGAATGCACACGCCTACTCAATATTACTTTAAAAACATTGAATTTATTGTAATGTTTAGAAAAGGGAATGCAAAATACATTAATAATATTGGAACAATGGCTTTATTGAATGTAAAAGGTTTAAGAAATAAAATACACCCAAGCGAAAAGCCAACAGAGCTAATGAAAATACTTATTGAAAACTCGAGCAAAGAAAATGAAATAGTATTAGACCCTTTTATGGGATCTGGTTCAACCATTGCGGCTGCCGAATCTCAAGGGTACATAAGTATTGGGGTAGAGCGATTTGCAGACTATTTCGATATGAGTATACAGGCTATCCCAAAATTGACTAACCTCTCAGTAAAGGCCGATGTTCAACAACTAGATTTAGAGGATTTACTTAATTAAGGGTGAGCTTGGTAGAGCCAGTTAGCTGTCATCTTTGCAAATCCTGAGGGTGTCACGCTTGCTGTAATCGTCCGACGACTTGTTTCTGAGCGACCAGAAAATTTCCAGTCGCTCTTTTCTATTTTTGCACCTGCAACTGAAACAAAGGCAAATTTACGAGGATTCGTATCTTTAGCACGATTACTGTCAAAAACAAACACCATAAGCCATACATCTTCAGGGTTATGCCCTTGCCACCCTCTTGTGTAGCGCGAACCCTTTATTTCAATCCCTTCCGAACCATGCAATACATCATCATTTTCATAATATCCAGCAGGAATTAAATCCGGGTGACCATTATGGTGCTTATTT
>RZYX01000395.1 GCA_009930155.1 Clostridia bacterium
GCAAAATAAAATAAAAGCCATACTGTATATGGAGAAAGAGGCCAGCACCCCTTGCATATCATACTGTGAAAATGATTTAAATCGACCCAAAGTCTATGGTTTTGAGACGTAGGAAACCATTTTAAAATATTTTTTTGAATGATTTTTGATTGCTGTATCGCATAGTCGTTATCAAATGTCTTTGATATATAGTTAGTATCTTTTTTTTCTATGATACTAGCTATTAATGTTTCTAAATTTGTCGATAAATATATCTTATTAGCAGACTGATATCTAGTTATATAACGCAGTATTTCACTTCGATGTTCGCGCGCAACTCGCTGGACGTAATTATTTAAATCATACTGAATAAATCCAATAAAACATGCTTTTTCAGCATTATTCTGCACGGCTTCGAATAAATCCTGCAGCGAACCACTTCCAGCAATATGACTCTTTATAGTTGCAAATTCTGTGTATCTTCCAAATTCGTCAAAAATGATTGATATGGATCTAAATATCTTTCCCGCTCCGCAATATTCTCGTGACACAACATCGACAATATCTCTAACTGATTCTCCACCAAAAGCAGTGATTGTTATATTTCTAGATTCAAGCACCCTGTGAACATTTTTATATATTGTATCATCTTGCTCGTTTAATTTTTTTAAAATTATATCAATACTTTCCACGTCACACGTTGACAATAAATCATTTACAACATCTTTATTACCAGCAGCCATTTGAATCAAACTAGATGCTTGAGAAAAGCGTGGACGTAAATCGTCAAGCGGCCGAGTATTTCCGCCGTATCTTTTTATTTGAACCATAATTTGTCTGGATACTTCAGATGCCAAATCAAAACTTTGCATGCCGTTTAAGGCTATTACGAGACATGGCTGGTTAGCTTCGAAAATTATAGTTTTGATGTCTGTAGCAATTTCTCTGTCCACAGATTCAATTCCTGACAAAATAATATCAGCCTCAACGCCGGTTGGCTTGCTTAGCAACATGCCAAGTGTAAGACCAAGATGTGACTTGCCGGTTCCATATCCTGCTATAGCCAGTGTAAAGGGTTGATCCTCAACTCTGTAGCAACGACGAAACACGGTTTTTGCGAAGCTTGCAGTGTCTTGAAGCCGATGACCATGGGAAGTGCCGATATCATCTTGAGAAACTCCATGGTATGCAGGACCATGAAATACAAAGGAAGAAGATGCAGCCAAAGCCTTCGCTTCGTCGCATTCCAAC
>RZYX01000396.1 GCA_009930155.1 Clostridia bacterium
CATATAACTTGACTTTCTTACAAAAGTAATGAATATTTGTAGAAGCTAAAGCCTTGCACTAAAAGTGCATAGTTTTAACTAACGAACTTGAAAAATAAACAAAAGTTACAACCCCGCAAATCTAAGAAAGAGAACCAAGACTATCGAAAATGTCCACAGAGTTATATTGACAAACTGAAAGAACTTCGATACAGTAAAAATACGATCAAGGTATACACCGATTTATTCGGCGAGTTCATCAATTATTATGATGAGGTAGAGATTCGTAAAATTTCAGAATCGATGATTGTTGACTTTTTGCAATACCTGGTGAATGAGCGAAATGTATCCACATCCTATCAGAACCAAAGCATCAATGCTATCAAGTTTTATTATGAAAAAGTATTGAGAGGGCCACGCAAAGTTTATCAGATCGATCGACCACGAAAAGAAAAGATATTGCCTGAAGTGCTGAGCACCGAGGAAGTGACAGCTATTTTGAAGTCAATCAATAACCTAAAACACAAAGCAATCATAATGACAATTTATTCGGCCGGTTTGCGCATTAGTGAGCTAACCAATCTTAAGTTGAAAGACATAGACAGCAAAAGAATGCAGATACGTATAGAACAAGGAAAAGGTAAAAAAGACAGATATTCATTGCTAGGGAATAAAACACTGGATACATTACGTTTATATGTCAAAGAATACCAACCAAAGGAATGGTTGTTTGAGGGGGCAAATGGAGGGCAGTATTCAACCCGAAGTGTTCAAAATATATTAAAAAATGCTCTGAAGAAAGTTGGTATCAGTAAAAATATTACTGTACATTCGTTGCGTCATTCGTTTGCCACGCATCTATTGGAGTCTGGCACCGATTTGCGATATATTCAGGAGCTACTGGGTCACGCCAGTAGTAAAACAACTGAAATTTATACCCATATGACAACAAAAGGATTTGATCAGATAAAGAACCCGTTGGATAATCTTGATATATAAGAAAACAAACTATGAAGAGTAATTTTGAAGTACTGTATGCGCAATTGCATAAAAAACAGACAATTTTCATAAAGTACTTATAATATGAATATTATAAAAACAAACAGGAAGCATATATGAAATGTATACGCAATACAATTGCGTATACACAAACGTTATGCGCAATTAGAGCAGAGAGATTAACCGATAAACATAAATGACATGATGAAAGAAAAGTATTTTTGTCGCAACTGCAAAGGACTGAGAAATC
>RZYX01000397.1 GCA_009930155.1 Clostridia bacterium
CCGCAGTAGCTGGTGTGGCCTCGATTATAGTATCGAGTATTGGTTACACTTCGACTGTTAGGGCAGCTACAGAAACACTTGATTTTAAAAAGAGTGTTGAATACTATAGGAAACAAAAAGAAGAAGCAGCAGGAAGAACACAAAAAATACCCGCATTTTGCGCGTATAAGAATGAACAAACCTATATTTCAGCTAAAAGAAATATTGTAGAAGACGCAGATATTGATTGGGACTTTTATAATTCAGAAGAATTTGATGAAACAAAGTTAGCAGAATGGCAATTAAAACAATTAAAGAAAATAGAAAAAATAAAAATCATCAGAATGACATCACAAGATTTACTACAAGAAAAAGATGATATCACAACTAAAATAAGAATGTTACCAATGAGCCAGTATGAACACAAAAAACGCTATATGACTACAGGAGCTGTACAGAAATTTATTAGTGTATTTGTTTCAGGCTTCACTGCAGCTTTTGGCGTAGTTTTAGGTAACTGGCAACTTGGAGTTATATATGGGTCAGTCGTATTATTCAGTTACATAGGCGCTATTGTGGTAGCTACAGATAGTACAATGACAACGTTTAGAAATAGATATATTGCAAAAGGTGATTATCTATTAGAATTCAATAACATACATAGTATGTTTGATAAGGAGGAAACTAATGGCAACAAAAACAACGCCGGAGACTCTGGCAACACAGAGAAAGAATCTGTATTCCCAAATCTTAGCGGAGTCACAGAGAATAGCAGCCCAGCAAGCGCAACAATCTCGTCAGTCACTGCAACAACAATTGGCACAGCAACGCCTCAATCAACAACAAGCAAGATCACAAATATCTGAGCAAGGTTACATGCAACAAAGACAAATCAGTCAACAAGCTGCCTCTAGGGGATTAGGTTCCTCTGGTCTTAGAAACTTGGCTGGCTTGCAGTCACAAATGGCTCAAAGTGGTGCTATTAACCAATTAGCACAACAAGACACACAAGTACAAAAAGAAGCTATGCTTACAAATAGAAATATTAACCAATCTATGGCTGATCAATTACGAAACGCACAACTACAATATGGACAAATGAATGTAGAAGCTGATGAAAATTTATACAACAGACAACAAGCAGAACAACAACAACGTAGTGACTTCTTAATGCAATTAGCACAAATTGCAGCAGAAGGTGGAGACTCTAAACTTATTCAAGATTTAATAACACTACAAGACCCTAACA
>RZYX01000398.1 GCA_009930155.1 Clostridia bacterium
TGACAACGCTGTGATTCCAAATCTGTATAAAACTTTGAAAGTGTAATTTGCATTTCTTCATCAGACATCCCTGATAAATCGGGCGGAATTACATCACTTGGAAAATCCATAACGGTGGGGGCAGATGGGCATATGTATCGTAAATTGTCCAAAAATGATTGTTGCACGGTCGAAGCGTGCTTAAATGAATTGTCAAAATATTCCTTGCTGAATCCAAGCTTATAATCTCTGACAGGCTTACCCTTTGGAGTTGTAAAGGTTATGTTTTTTCGTTCCTTTGTCCATTTAACCTTGTACCCCATAGAATTCATATTACTGATAAACTCTGCTTTTGAGGTTGTGCCTTTAAGTGCATTTTTAATATCTGTACGGACAACTTCCTTCCAAGGTGTTTCGCCCCTCATTTTTGTACGAGCTTCACCTGTTGTTTCTGATTGATCGTTCATTTTCTCAATAAGGCTTACATTATATTCTGCAAATATTTTATTGCAAAACTCCTTAAATTGTTGTAATTCACCCTTGCTTTGCTTAAATTTGCGTCCGGTGTTTATATTAACACTATTTATGGCGAAATGGCAATGCAAGTGCGGTTTATCCGTATGCACTGCCATTAGCACCTGATAATCCTTTGCATAATATTGTGCTATACGCATAGATATTTCTTTTGTCAGTTCTGGTGAAATCTCGCCTTCTTTGAAAGAAACCGCAAAATGAATATATTGTCGCTTGTCCGTTTTATTAAAAGCCTTTTTGACAGACATCATTTCTTCAAAAGCTGGCTCGATTTTTGGTGTTACACCAAATCCAAATGACAAATACTCGGTTGTCTTATGGTCATCAAGTATGTACTTGATAATACTTTTCAAGCTGTATGCTGTGGTGTTCTTTCGCTTAAAGAATACGCAAACTGCCATATTTTATTCAGCTCCTCCCGTATAGGGTTTAACTCAATATTATTTATTTTGCCTTGGTGTGCCAAAATCACGAGCTGATTAAGATTATTATTCAAAAAGTGAATTTGCTTTGCAACATCTGTTAATCCCTCAATAATAACAATGGGCTTGCTGTTGCAAGCATTTATCAAAAATTGCGTTTTGGTCATATTCGCCTTGATGGATTTTTGCTCAATCATGCAAAGTTCTTTTTCTGTTAGCCTTATATTTATATTTCTATTTCTCATAACAAAATCGTCCTTTCGTTTGTTTTTAAATAGAGGGTGTGGGA
>RZYX01000399.1 GCA_009930155.1 Clostridia bacterium
ACCATTTCATATTCAAATTCATCAACTTTTTCTAATGAGAGTTGATCTTCAAGCTTCGGGACTGTTTTCTGGTCAATAAAACACACATTTGCTTGAGATCTTGTTACCGCTACATATATCAGATTAAAATAATAACGGCACCGTGTGCTTCTTCTTGCCTCATGGTTTTCACCAAGTATCTTTTCCCATTCATCTGCAAATGCACCTATCAGGTTGTAACAGACAACATGCTTAAACTCCATGCCCTTAATTTCAGCAACAGTAAAGATGATGGGGAGCTCTTCTTTACCAACTATCTCTATTAATTTTTTCTTTGTCTTTTCATCAGGAACAAGGACAGCCATACTTGCCTGTTTGATTGCTGCCTTAAGAACAGTTTCAGCAGTATCAGGAGAATATTCAATTCTGCAAGGTTTAATCAAAGTTTCAGACACTGAAGATTTATCCGGCAATTCACTC
Organism: Clostridia bacterium; assembly: GCA_009930155.1. Next base: position 460 of record RZYX01000399.1, read on the forward strand.
TCCTTCGTTTGGTTGCCTATTACTCGTCTCCTCAATTCTGAAATCCTGTTTGATAGTTCAACAACATTCCCGGGGCATCTGTAGTTTTTACGCAGATAAAATTTTACTGGGGCATAATAATTGCGCAGATATTTTTTTTCAGGAGCATTAGACTTGTAAAGCGATAGCAATCTGCTTTCGTCAAATAATGTTGGGTTAATTATTTGATGGACATCTCCTGCAAATAAGATGTTATTTGTTGTTCTACATAATTTATATATCAAAAAGATTTGTAATTCTGTATAATCTTGGACCTCATCTACTACGACCATATCAAATTTTTCTTCTTCAATTAGTTTTTTCTGTTCAAACATAAATCTTATTAAATCGTTTTCATCATATTTTTTGTTTTTAGCGAGGTATTCCTCGTATTTTTCGCAAATTTCATATACAAATTCACGTTGTTGCCGATTAATAATTGATAACTCATCTGATCGATTTATGTAGTTGTTCTTTGACATTACACGGGCTTGAGGATCGAAGCTTGAAAAATAATACAGAGCTTTATCTAAGAGTTGCTTGCCGTTGTCAGACAATTTTTCGTCATTTTTTGCTCTATTGCGAATATTTTCCACTGTGTCATTAAGAACGAAAGTACGTTTTTCACCTGACCATGACACATACTTTTCTATATCTTTTAAAGGTTTATACCCATCTTGATGTTGCGGCCTTGTCTTCGACCAGTTTCCGTCCATAGCACCTTTAAGAGTCCCTCGAATTTCTG
>RZYX01000023.1 GCA_009930155.1 Clostridia bacterium
TTTGTTTTCTGCTATAAACTCACAAATTTAGTATAATAGTTTTGTAGCAGTAAGCACTACTTCACCACAAGCGGTGCTTACTTTTATGCTACAAGGTATGAGTTTAACAATAAAATTAAATTTATGCTGCCAGCAGGTTATCTTTTTTCAAGAGACGAAGACGATGAGGGCAATGAAATAGTCAACATCACTGCTGGTGAGTATGAAAACGACGAGGGTGAAACTTGCTATAAGTTTACCTGTCGCGTTAGCTACACTGAGTATGATCCGGAAGAGGCTGACGAAGAGTTTACAAGCGATAATCTTCTTGATTTGCTTGCTGAGAGAATGGAAGATTCCAGACGAATGAAACTCCCTGGAACTCCTAAGGTTGCGTTGCAACATACCCCTCCCGATTTTAGGGAAACGTCAAAAACCGAATATGCCCTTATAACATAATGGATAGTGTGCGTCCCTCCTAAGGTTGCGTTGCAACATACCCCTCCCGATTTTAGGGAAACGTCAAAAACCGAATATGCCCTTATAACACAATGGATAGTGTGCGTCCCTCCTAAGGACGAAATATAGGTTCGATTCCTATTAAGGGTGCCAAAAAAAGCCCGTAAACACAGCGTTTACGAGCTTTTTGTTTTTAGAATATAAGTTTTATGATTGTTTAGAGTATAAGTTTCGAACTGATAATTTCTAAGTATATAATTAGCAAATTTACATCTAATGATTAGCAAGATTATTCGTGTTTTTGCTAATCAAAATGCTCTCTCTGCTAATTTGACAAAAAAAAGCTTGGTTTTGGCTTGCTAATTGGCATAGGTAATTGTTGCAAGTTCTATAAAGTGATACAGAGTTTAAATTTTATAAGCTGAGCAATGTATTTTTGCTTTTTGCTAATTTTAGTTTATGTTTCGAGGAGTATTAAATCTTAGTATGTTACACCAACTTTATTTTGTACATTTGTTATTACTTTATCGAGAATATATAATTAAGACAAAGGAGGATAGCCTTATGAAAGAGATAACAAGACACCTATATTTTGACCACGAAGAAAAACGATTGATAATTGAAAGCCTAAACAACTTACGCACCAGTTTAATTGAACAAGGCAGATACACCGACTGTGTTGATGAGCTTTTAAATAAGGTTATCAATGCGAAACGAAAGAAACTAAAAATAAAATATATTTAAGCCTACAACCCATTTATCTTTTGTGATTTTAGATAAGTGGGTTTTTCCTTTCTTTATTACGTAAGTAACAAGGTTCTCGTAACGGTCAAAATCTTTGATTTTGGGTACCGTAGAGGTTCTTACATAGCCATCTGTATTTTTTTACAGGTGGCTAAATTTATTTGAAAGGAGGTCTATGAAATGCGTGACAGCAAAGTAATTGCACTGACAAACCAAAAAGGTGGTGTTGGAAAAACAACCACAGCAGTAAACCTTGGCATTGGTCTTGTTAATGAAGGGAAGAAAGTATTGCTAATTGATGCAGATGCTCAAGCAAGCCTTACGCTCTCTCTTGGCATTAAAAATCCTGATGAGTTGCCCTATACCCTTAGCGATGTAATGCAAAACATTATGGACGATAAGCCTATTGATTTATCTAAGGGTATTATTAGCCATGAAGAAGGTGTTGACCTGTTGCCAGCTAACATTGAACTATCAGGACTTGAAGTTCGCATGATAAGTCAAATGAGTCGAGAAAGCTTTATGAAGGCTTATGTAGATGCTGTAAAACCAAAGTATGACTATATCATTATTGACTGTATGCCTTCGCTTGGAATGCTTACAGTAAATGCTATGACAGCAGCTAACAGCGTTATTATCCCATCACAGCCACATTTTCTATCAGCCAAAGGTTTGGAACAACTACTTCGATCTATCGGAAAAGTAAAAAAACAAATCAACCCCAAACTTCGGATTGACGGTATTTTAATGACTATGGTCAATAACCGTACTAACTTCTCAAAGGATATTATTTCTCTTTTACGTGGGCAGTATGGCGAGAAAATCAAAGTATTTGATACCGAAATACCACATTCCATTAGAGCAGTAGAAACCAGTGCAGAGGGCAAAAGCATTTACTCGTTTGATAAAAACGGAAAAGTTGCCGATGCCTACAAACAATTTACGAAGGAGGTGGTAGATATTGAAAAGCAACGCATCAAAAATAGAACTGAAGTTGTACGATGATTTGTTTGAAACAGATGAAAGTCGTGCTGAAAACGCTTTATCTAAAATTCGAGATATTCCTATTGTAGAGATTGACGATTTTCCAGACCACCCCTTTAAGGTGCGTGATGAGGATGATGATATGACACAGCTTACTGAAAGTATCAAAGAGCGTGGAATTATCACTCCAGCAACCGTTCGCCAAAAAGAAGATGGAAGATATGAACTTATTTCAGGTCATAGACGAAAGCGAGCTTGTGAGCTTGCAGGAATGGAAACACTAAAAGCTGAGGTTAAAGAGTTAAGCAGAGATGATGCCATAATTTTAATGGTAGACTCTAATTTGCAACGCTCTACTATCTTGCCAAGTGAACGAGCTTTTTCATATAAAATGCGTTTAGATGCTATGAAAAGACAGGCGGGTAGACCAAGTAAAGAAAATTCTGTCCCAGTGGGACAGAATTTCAACGGAGCCACTTCAAGAGAGCTTTTAGCTGAAAAATCGCCTGACAGTAACACACAAATACAGAGATATATCCGTTTAACCTACCTTATTCCAGAAATACTTGAAATGGTAGATGAAAAAAGGATAGCCTTTCGTCCAGCAGTTGAAATATCGTTTTTACCAATCGAACAACAAAACTTACTTGTAGATGCTATGGAATATAACGATGCTACACCATCACTTGCTCAAAGCATTAAAATGCGTGATTATTCTTCTAAAGGTCAACTTAACGAAGCATTGATTGAATCTATTATGGAAGAAGAAAAACCTAATCAGCGGATAAAATCGAGGTTTGATGAACGCATTACACAGCTTATTCCTAAAAATGTTCCAAAAGGTAAAGAATCTGACTTTGTAGTAAAAGCTCTTGAATATTACAAGAAGTTTTTAGAACGAAATAATCGAGAAAGATAAGTAGTTACGCCTAGGGGTTAGTCTGCCCAAAAGCGAGAGTTAGTTTGTTTTTTGTTTTCTCCCCCTTTACAAATCCCCCTCTTACTAACCAGCTAACTAACCGAAAAAAGAAATAGCTTATAACTATAAGATTTACTGTAATTTGCACATTTGTGATATAGATGTTGCTGCAATATAATATAGACACAAGGAGGTCGATGTTATGAAAAAATATATCGTATCAATAATAGTAGCAGTTACAGTAGTTTGTTTGATTACTGGCTGTTCAGTCAAAAAAGAGCAACAAGTTGAAAGTAATAGCCAAACGCAATCCAAAGAACAAACTCAGACCCTCATTTCTTTTTCGGAAAGTAAAGAGGAAAAAACAATCAGTTCAGAAGAAACCAAAAACGATATTATCGCACCTTCTGAAAATGCAGAGCCAGTTAAAACAGAAAACTCACAACCTAAAAAAGCTAATACAGTAGATACAAAACCAGTGGTAACAGAAAAGCCACAAATAGTAGTTTCTGAGCCAAAGAAAGAAACAGCTCCTACACCTCAGCCTGAACAGGCACCTAACCCAACTACACCACCTACTCCCGAACCTATAACTCCTACACCAGTTCCAACACCTGAACCACCTCCCGCACCAATACCTGAGCCCGTTTTTGATGTAGGTTATTGGGTAGAATATGCAAAAAGCTATGGAACAAGTATTGGTATGAATCTTGACAGCAGCTCTACTGGCTCATGGGATACACCTATTGTAGCGAGTTCAAAATCAATTTATCTTGAGCGAGATATTAAAGACACTCTCGACTGGTACAAAAATGATTACGGGTATCAAGGCTTTTGGGTATGGTCAGAAAGCTTATCAAATGGCAAATACAACATCTATATTTCTTATTCGTAAAAGAAAATAACAATAGACACAGCACATCGTAAAAAACGGTGTGCTTTTTTTGTGTCAAAATTTAAGGATGATTTAATTTAATGAAAAAAATTAAAAAGATACTGTCATTATTCCTTGCAGTAATTATGTGCTTTGGGATGTTTACAGGATTTACAAGCAATGTATACGCAGCAGAAGGATTTTCTGCATATATGGTCCAATTACCCCGTGGTGGCGATGCCAATAAAGCTGGTTGGGGTCATGGTGACTTAAACTTAATGGGTAGTTGGAAAATGAATGCTACACCCGGCGATATAAGTTTTTTGTATGGAACTGGTAGTTATAACGGTCCAATAGCCTATTGTATTGAACCCGGAGTTCCACTTAACTCTGGAGATACTTTCGCAGGTCGTGATGAAAGTTTTTGGGATAACTATCCTTCAGGAATGAACCCTACTATTAGTCCTCGACTAATTAAAGCAACGATTGGTCGTATTCTTCAATATGGCTATCTTGGCAACATTAACACTAACTGGAATAGTGCTAACGGCGACCACGCTAATGCTATGGCACATGGTATTGCTACACAAATTCTTATTTGGGAAACCATTGTTGGTGAGCGTGATAGTCAGTTTAACCATGTATGGGGTTCTTCACAAGGAAGAAACAATGTAATTGAAACTGTAAAAGGCAATCACTCTTTGCGTGATTTAATTTTCAGTTATTACGCTTCAATGGAAAATTCAATTCAAAGGCATTCTAAACTACCGAGCTTTTTTAGTGCGTCAGCAAATGCAGGTGCTTATGAACTTGCTTGGAATGGAACAGAATATTCTGTAACTATCACAGACCATAACAATGTGTTGTCTAACTATAACTTTTCATCCAACACAAGCGGTATCAACATTTCAGTAAATGGCAACCAACTTACTATTTCTTGTACTACTGCCCCTAAAGGCAACGTGAGTATCACAGCTAATAAAAAGAATGGTACTCGTTATGGTGTTGTAACTTGGACAGATGGAAATATTGGTGGAGGAAAACAAGACCTTGTTTCTTATACTGCTTCCGTTTCTGACCCTGTTCAAGGCTTTCTAAACCTTGAAGTTAAAACTGGTAATATGAAACTAATTAAAACTTCTGAGGACGGTAAGGTTGGTGGTATCTCGTTTACCATTACAGGCGAAGGATTTAATGCAGTTCGCTCTACAAATGGGGGCGGTGTAATTGATATTACAGACCTTAACTCCGGTATTTACACAGTAACAGAACATGAAATTGATAAATATATTCCTACGGCTGTTCAGCGTGTAACTATCGTAAGCGGTCAGACTTCAACGGTTACTTTTAATAATGTATTAAAGCGTGGCGAGTTGAAAGTCATTAAAACAAGTGAAGATAATCTTGTTGAGGGAATGACTTTCAAACTAAGTGGCACATCTTTAGCAGGTATACCTGTTGAAGTGTTTGCTAAAACAAATGCACAGGGTGTTGCAGTGTTCAAAGATATTTTGATAACTGGAAACACACCTTATATTTTAGAAGAAATTGATACCCCTGTTCGTTATGTAGTCCCTGAAAAGCAAAATGTAGCGATTGAGTGGAACAAAGTAACTGATAAAGGTGTTAATAACATTCTTAAAAAGTTTCGAGTAACACTTACTAAATCAGATGTTGAAACTGGACTTTCTCAGGGCGATGCTTCTCTTGCAGGTGCTACCTATGGTATTTACAAAGGAAACACTTTGATTGATAGCTACACAACTGATGCAAATGGTCAGTTTACAACCAACTATTATATTTGTGACTATGATTGGAATATCAAAGAAATTAACCCATCAGAAGGTTATTTAATTGACCCTACTGTTCACAAAATTGGTGCAGAACCTGAGCTTTATACTATTGAGCTAAACACTACTGGTAACGATGTTACAGAGCAAGTTATCAAAGGTAATATGGCTTTAATCAAGCACGCAGACGATGGCTCAACACAGATTGAAACTCCTGAAGAAGGTGCTGAGTTTGCTGTGTTCCTAAAAGCAAGTGGCAGTTATGAAAACGCTAAAGAAACCGAGCGTGATTATCTTGTTTGTAATGAAAATGGTTATGCTGCATCAAAGAATATGCCTTATGGTATCTATGTAGTTCGCCAAACAAAAGGTTGGGAAGGCACAGAATTTATGCCCGACTTTGAAGTGTATATTGCACAGGATGGTGCAACCTATCGCTTTATTATCAACAACGCACCATTTACAAGCTATATCAAAGTTGTAAAAAAAGATATTGAAACAGGAAATACAATTCCGTATGCAGGAAGTGGCTTTAAGATTTACGACCCGCAAGGCGAACTTGTTACAATGTCATTCACTTATCCAACTCCTACCACAATCGACACTTTCTACACCAATGCAGATGGCTATCTGGTAACACCAGAGAAATTACCTTTTGGTGGTGAATATACTTTGGTTGAGGTCGGGGCACCTTATGGGTATGTTTTGGATTCTACACCTGTTCATTTTGATGTAATCCCTGAAAACAGCGAAGATATTGAAGGGAACATTACTGTTGTCGTTGTCGAAAAGCCGAATATGGCTCAAAAAGGCACAATCTGGGTAAACAAATCAGGCGAAGTGTTCTCGACTGTTGTTTCAAGTGAAGATATTTATCAACCAGTTTATACTGTTCAGGGACTACCTGATGCAGTATATGAAATTACAGCTACTATGGATATTTACACACTTGACGGAACTTTGAGAGCAAGTGCGGGCGAAGTTGTTGATACAATCAAAACTGATGCAAACGGTGTTGCCACAAGCAAGCTGTTATATCTTGGCAAGTATGCTGTAAAAGAAATCACAGCACCTTTTGGAATGACTATCAACGATGAAGTTCACACGGTAGAGCTTGTTTATGCAGGACAAGAAATTGAAGTAACTACAACCGATACAAGTTTCTATAACGAGCGTCAAAAAGTAAAGATTGACCTTGTTAAAGCTCTTGAAAAAGACGAGAAATTTAATGTTGGTTTTGGCAATGAAATTCTTGATGTAGCATTCGGCATCTATGCACGAGCAGAGCTTGTTGCAGCAGATGGCACTGTTATTCCTGAAAACGGCTTGATTGAAATGACCTCAGTAAACACTGATGGCACAGCTACTTTTACTACTGACCTACCTCTTGGCAGTTACTATGTAAAGGAAGTTGCAACAAATAAAGCATATATCCTAAACGATACTGAGTACGATGTAGTGTTTGAATACGCAGGACAAGATACAGCTCTTGTGAAACTTGCAGTAAATGACGGTACAGCTATTGAAAACACTTTAATTCGTGGCGATATTAAAGGAATTAAAGTTGATGAGAACGATGCTCCGCTTGCTGGTGCAGTAATCGGACTATTCAAGGCTGACGAAACAACATTTACAGCAGATACAGCAATACTAACTACCACATCAGCTGATGACGGTAGTTTTTCTTTTGTAGAAGTACCATTCGGCAATTATATCGTTCGTGAAATCAAAGCTCCTACTGGCTATGTTCTTTCAGATACTAACTTTGTTGTATCAATTACAGGAACAGATGCTGATGAAACAGAGCTTGCCTTTGCTATTGTAAACAAACTAATTCGTGGCAATGTAGAACTAACAAAGGTCGATAAAGATTATCCCGACAACAAACTAACTGGTGCAACATTTGAGGTTTATAAAGATACTAACGGGAATAAAGAGCTTGATAAAGACGATGTTCTTGTTAGTACAATGACTGAGCTTTCAGGTGGTGTGTATCTTTTTGAAAACCTTGAATTTGGTGGTTGTTTTGTAAAAGAAAAGAAAGCGCCAACAGGCTTTATTCTTGATACTAACGCCTACTACTTTGAAATTATCGAAGATGGCAAGACCGTTATTGTAGAAAATGAAGTTGGTAAAGGCTTTATCAACAATGCACAAAAAGGCAATATCCAAATTAAGAAGAAATCAGCAGACGGAGTTTTGGAAGGATTTACTTTCCGTGTTGAAGGTGTTGATATTTTAGGCAATGCGTTTAGCAAAGATTATGTAACAGACAAGAATGGTGAAATCTATGTTCTTGGTTTGCGTGTTGGAGAATATACAATTCGTGAGCTTGAAACAGACAAAACCACACACTACAAACTACCTGACGCACAAAAAGCTACTATCGAAAATGATAAAACTGTTACAGTCAAGTTCTTCAACGACCTTAAAGGACGACCTGAAGTTCCTAAAACTGGCGACACTACGAATTATGTTCTTTGGACAGTTCTTGCCTTTCTATCTCTTGCAGGTATCGGTTCTACTACCGCTATCTACTTTATTAAAAAGCGTAAGGAGGACAATGAATAATGGAACCTAAAACAATTATTGGTATTGGCTTAGTCTTATTTATTATTGCAGGACTCGCCTTTATGTATATTCGTAACAACAAAAAGAAATAGAATAACAAATCGGGTGGCTTATCTTTATAGATTTGCCACCCTTATTTTTTTAAGGAGGTTAATAAATGGAATTAAATCAAGGCGATAAAATAAGATATATTGGCTCAGAAGAACAATACTATGGCAAAATAGCGACTGTTTCAGGAGTCTATATTAGTAGGGTTTACGCTGAACTAACCTTTAATAATAATGGACTTGAAACAACTTTAGATGATGTTCCGATAAGTGAGCTGTTATTACTTGATAATCAACGAACAGCTGGCGATTTTGAAATCATCAATGCAATTCAAATTGGTGATAAAGAAATAGTTCTTGGCGAAAACCCTTATTCTGAAAAATCAAAATATTTATGCAGTTACTGCGAAAGTAATGACTTGTTTTCAAGCTATGACGAAGCATTTGTGAGCGACAATTATGCAGAGATGGTTGAATTGTTTGGAACTCGTGTTTCACAGCAGGCTGAAAAAACAATAGTAGAAGTGGAAGATATTAAAATTGATAAAACTCCACTTTCGATAAAAGACTGCACCCCGAATGACTATGGGGAAAGCATTGATGGCAAGGTAATTGCAATAAAAACCAATGTTTTGCGACGAGAGTATCGCACGATTGATAGGCAGTTATACTTAGTAACTGGTGGAAATGGCTCTATGGCAAACGCTCGTGGGAGTGCTGTTTTTTGCACTAATTTGTATAACGGCAATAAAACACGATGGGAACGCAGAGATGTGTTGGGCACTGTTAAAGAAGATGCCCTACCAAACTGGGCGAAAGAAAATCTATCAATTTTTAAGAATCAACAAGAAAAACAAAAAACTAAGGAGGAACGATAAAATGAAAAATGGTGAAAATTATGGTGGCAGAATCGTCCGTATTATATTTGAAGCTGGCTACAAAGCAAAAGATATACCGAACCTAACGATTGACGAAATATTAGAAATTAAAGGGATAACAGTTTCTAATATAAAAGCAGTTAGGTATGCACAACGAAAACTCAAGGAGGAAAATTCTAATGAGAGTAAATCAAAACTATGTCATCGTAAACAGCATTAATGTTGGAGATACCGAGTTTGTTCTTGGTGTAAATATGAAAGCTCCCAGCCAATTTGTTACATGGGAGTGTAGAGATGGAACAGATTACTTTTGGGGGCATTACTTTAGTAACCAATTAAGTGCTCAAAAAGATTTGTGTACTCGTGGTTTAGAAACAGCAAAACTATTAGAGCATAACAACAGATCTAAAAAGAAAGATTATGAGAGGTAAAATATATGGCAAAAACAAATAATAACAACCAATTAAAAGTGCTTGCAAAAGTGCTTGATGCCGGTTTTGCAACCGAAAAAGATATTACAGCAATGACCATTGATAAAATTCTTGCTATTCCTAATATAACAGTTTCGGACATTGCTACTATCAACGAACTTCAAAAGTCTGTTAAGGCTAATAAGGTTATTACTTTTCTTGGAGGTGGCAGTGATGAGCAGCAAGGAGTGTAGATTTATCGATAGCAGATACAATCCACTTTTCACAGTCCCTGATGGTGGGAAAATAACAATATCCTATCCACACGGAGAGCGAATTACAAAGACTTGCAAACATTTAGATGACTACCATACAGATATTGGAGGACATTGTTTTCACATTTGCGAATTTGCTGAAAAAATGGAAGGTATCGGTGCTAAATATGCACCTGAAAAACCGAAAAATAAAGATTTCGAAAGATAAGGAGGATAGATATGACCAAATTTCAACTTATATCTGAAGTTTATGAGCGTGAACTTAAAACGGTATCAACCCCTGCACGATGGCAAGGTTTTCTAACCTCCGCTTGCAGAAACTACAAATGCCGATTTGACGAACAACTTTTAATCTTCGCACAAAGACCCGATGCAACTGCTGTGCTTGAAATAGAAAAATGGAATACACAGTTTAACCGTTGGGTTAATAAAGGTGCTAATGGTATTGCGGTCTTTGATAAAAACACACAAAACAAAAGGCTCAAATATTACTTTGATGTATCCGATACGCACGAGGGCAAATATGCAAAACAAGTGCCAATATGGCAATATAATAATAAATTTCAAGATGATATTATCGAAACACTTGAAGGCACTTTTGGTGAATTATCCGAAAAAGATAATCTCGTAGATGCTATTTTTTCAGCCAGTGAAAATGCGGCGGAAGATAACCTTGCTGATTATCTTGCTGATCTTAAATTTTATGCACCTGAGAGCTTCTTGGAAGGTACAGGAGAAGATTATATAGGTAAGACCTATCAAGACCTTGTTAAAAACAGCGTAGCCTATATGCTTTTAACAAGACTTGGTTTTGATGCTAACGAATATTTGTCTAACGAAGATTTTCAGGGTATCACAGATTTTAATACCAAAGATACAATCAACTCTTTGGGTATGGCTACAAGTGATATTGCTGAAATGGCACTTCGTGAAATATCATCAACAGTAATTGCACTACAAAAAAGTGATAAAAATAAAATTCGCACATTTGTAGAACAAAACAATAACCAATATAATATAAGTATAAATAAAAACGAAAGGAGTTTTGATAATGAACAATCTAACTTACAGCAAAGTGGGAGATTACAACCTACCCAACCTAATATTGCCACAGGAACAGGAACTTCACCTTGGGAGGTTCGCATTGGCAAGACAGAAATATCTGGAACAGAAACGCAGAGTGATGTGGGTAAATCTGCTAACCTCTTGCAAACTGAACGAACACTTGATGGAAATAGAGAAACAGGCTTACGAGATGATGGAACAGTTAGTTTCACAGATGGCAAAAACTCAGGGAGTTACGGAAAAAATGAAAGCGACCGACCAAATGAAGTGGGTCGGAATGATGAACAATATCAGGAACTCAGCGACGGAAATAGTGATGAACGAGTTGATTTACTGCTAAATGCTGACTTGCCCACAGTAGAAGAACAACAGAATATTATAGAAGAATCGGAGGTTATTACAACTTCCGATTTTTCTATTTCTCAGGAAGAAATTGATGCTGTTCTAACTCGTGGAAGTGGTGTGCAAGATGGTAAATATCGTATTTACGAGCAGTTCCTTAAAAAGCAATCAATGGCAGAAAACGCTACTATGCTTAAAGAAGAATACGGTTGGGGCGGAGCTTATCCTGCTTTAGATACTGAAAAGTATGGCAAGATTGACGAAGGTCACGATGGCAAAGGTATTAAAATCTCAAAAGGTTCTATTATGGAGCCTACTGCAAGTATCACCCTAAACTGGAGCAAAGTTGCACAGCGAATTTCAGAACTTATTGATACTGACCGTTACCTTAATGAAAAACAAGCCGCATACTTTCCTATCTATCAGCAAAAGGAGATAGAGCGTGAGAAGCGATGGAAAGTTGCTAAAGAGTTCAATAGCATAATTTCAGAGTATAACCAATATGTAACCGACCTTGGCGAAACGGGTAAAACTCTGAACCAATATGTGCTTACTGATTGTGGTCAATGTTTTGCAATGGAAACCAAAAAGACAAACAACCTATCCGCTCGTGGCGACTTCATTCTCCCACTTATGCACGGTGCTTTGGAAACTATCATTGCTGAAAACACACCACTGACAGATAGAGCAAAAGCTATGCAAATTGTTCTTAATGGCGATATGGCACTATCTGTTATGCCTGAGCCTGAACCCGAATATGCGTATGAATATCATTTAGGTGATACGGTGTATATCGGTGCAGACAGCTATGAAATTGTTAGCTTCGATAATGACATCGTTAAAGTTTTTGACGATAAGTTCCCTTTGTTTAACAAAGAATTCATGCGAGCTGACTTTGATAAAAAGGTTGAGGAAAACCCTTCTAACGACCATTTAAGAGTTATTGTAGAAGAAAAAACAGAACCTACTATCAGTCAAGAAAGCCCGTATTCTCAGTATCTGAAAATCAAAGATGAATACCCACTTGATATTGTTACTTTTGAAGTTGGTGATTTTTTCGAGTTCTACTTGGAAGATGCAAAAATTGCATCGGACATTATGGGACTGCATTTAGCTACAAGAGTTATTGATGGTGAGTATGTTTCAATGTGCGGTATCCCTCGCCACAAATTAGAGGAATATACGCAGAAAATTCTTGATGAAGGACACAATGTTGTTGTTCATGGCAAAGATGAAGTTACTGGCAAAATTACAACTTCTAAAATTGTATCAGAAAGCAAGTACAACCAACCACAAATGGTTGATACCAATATAGGCTCTATGCCTATTGAAGATTACCGTGAAATTCAGGCAATGCAAAATGGCTTTGACAGCTATGAAGATATGCGAAATCAAGGTGTTCGTTTGGGTGATGAGTACGACACAGAACCTAATATACAACAGGAAATTGTTGAAGAAAACTTTGATAACGAGTTTAGCGACGATGAACTTGCAAGCATATATGGTGGCGATACTGCACAGGCACAAGAAGAAATCGTTGAAGAAATGCAGAGTAAAGACCCTTATGATGATTTAATTGGTAAAGAACTTACTATTGATAGTCGCAAGTACATTATCGAGGAAGTTCGTTCTTTTAGCAAAGATGTTTCAATGCGTGATATTACTTTTGAAAATGCTGTTGGTTTTCCAATAAATAGGCTTGAAAAGGTAGATTATGTACGCAGATTACTTGCCGAAAAAGAAAAAGGAAATCTTGTTTCAAACTTTGATAAAAAGCCTAAAGCAAGGGTAAAAACCCATGATTTACACCCTGAAATTAAACAAGCCGACCGTAACCAATACGCAATTACAAACAACGATTTAGGTGTTGGAACAGCTAAAGAAAAGTTTAGAGCAAATATGGCTGCTATCAATCTATTAAAAGAATTAGAGTTTGACAATCATTTTGCTACTCCAGCAGAACAAGAAATTCTTGCAGGATATGTTGGTTTTGGTAGTTTAGCTGATGCCTTTGATGAAAGTAAAACATCATGGGTAAATGAATTCAAAGAACTGTACACCACTCTATCTCCTGAAGAATATGCAGCAGCAAGAGAGTCAACACTAACAGCTTTTTATACTCAACCTATTGTAATTAAGGCAATGTATAAGGCTCTTGAAAATATGGGATTATCTAAAGGCAACATTTTAGAGCCGTCTTGTGGTACTGGTAACTTTATCGGTATGCTCCCTGACCCAATGAAGGAAAGTAAAATTTATGGTGTTGAGCTTGATAGTTTAACTGGTAGAATTGCACAGCAGCTCTATCAAAAATCTTCTATCGCAGTGCAAGGTTATGAAAACACAAACTTACCTGACAGCTTTTTTGATGTAGCGATTGGCAATGTTCCTTTCGGGCAGTTTAAGGTAGCTGATAAGAAGTATGATAAGCAAAATTGGCTTATCCATGACTACTTTTTTGGCAAAACTTTAGACAAAGTTCGTCCCGGTGGTGTCGTTGCATTTATTACTTCTAAAGGCACTCTTGATAAAGAGAACCCACAAGTTCGCAAATATATTGCACAACGTGCAGACCTTTTAGGTGCTATTCGTTTGCCAAACAATGCATTCAAAGCAAATGCTGGCACAGAGGTAACAAGCGACATTATCTTCTTGCAAAAACGAGATAGAATTATCGACATCGAGCCTGATTGGGTGCATTTAGGTACAGACGAAAACGGACTGAAAATGAACCAGTATTTCATAGATAACCCTGAAATGATTATGGGTGAAATGAAAGAAATCAGCGGTCCTTACGGTCCTGAAACAGCTTGTATTGCAAATGATAACCAAAGTTTAGAGGATATGTTGAGCGATGCAATCGGTAATATCCACGCTGAAATATCCGAATATGAAATGGACGAACTTGCCGAAGAAGAAGATTTATCTATTCCTGCCGACCCTACTGTTCGTAATTTCTCTTATGCCAATCTTGATGGAACTATCTATTTTAGAGAAAACTCAAGAATGACTCCAGTAGATGTTTCTGCTACTGCCGAAAGTCGTATAAAGGGTATGATTGAAATTCGTGATTGTGTTAGAACGCTCATTGAATATCAGACAGAAGATTACCCTGACAGCGATATTAAGGCAGAACAAGACAAGTTAAACAGTATCTATGACAAGTTTACAAAGAAATATGGTGTCCTCTCAAGCCGTGCTAATAGCATGGCTTTTTCTGATGATAGTAGCTATTCTTTGCTATCTTCATTAGAAGTTATTGACGAGAATGGAAACCTTGAACGCAAGGCTGATATGTTCTCAAAACGCACCATAAAACCGCATATAGCTGTAACTTCTGTTGATACTTCAAGCGAAGCATTAGCTGTGTCCTTATCTGAGAAAGCAAGAATAGATATGGAGTTTATGAGCCAGCTTACAGGCAAAGACGAAAGCATTATTGCAGAGGAACTTAGTGGAGTTATATTCCGTGTACCAACTGCAATGGCAAGTAATGGCGAGCGACCTGTTGTTTATCAAACAGCCGACGAGTATTTGTCTGGTAATGTTAGAGAGAAACTTGCCCACGCAGAGATTGCTGCTGAAACTGATAGTCTATTTGAAGTAAATGTAACAGCACTCAAAAAAGTTCAACCCGTAGACCTAACAGCCAGTGAAATTTCAGTAAGACTTGGTGCTACTTGGCTACCACCTGAAGATGTTCAGAAGTTTATGTTTGAGCTACTTGAAACCCCTCGATATACGCAATGGGGCGTTAAAGTTCACTACTCACAGTTCACATCTGAATGGAACATTGAGGGTAAATCAAATGACCGTAGCAATATCAAGGCAATCAACACTTACGGTAGTTCACGCATCAACGCCTATAAGATTATAGAGGAAACTCTTAACTTAAAAGATGTTCGTATCTTTGATTATGTTGAAGATGCCGAAGGAAAACGCACAGCAGTTCTCAATAAAAAAGAAACTGCTATTGCACAGGCAAAGCAAGAACTAATCAAGAATGCTTTTAACGATTGGATATGGAAAGACCCCTCTCGTCGTGAGCGTTTAACCCGAATGTATAACGATAAGTTTAACTCTGTTAGACCTCGTGAGTATGATGGCAGTCACATTTCTTTTAGTGGCATTAACCCTGAAATATCACTTCGAGAACATCAAGTAAACGCTATCGCTCACATTATGTATGGCGGTAATACACTGCTTGCTCATGTTGTTGGTGCGGGCAAGACTTTTGAAATTGTAGCAGCTGCACAGGAAAGTAAAAGGCTTGGTTTATGTAATAAATCACTGATTGTTGTGCCTAACCACTTAACGGAACAGTGGGCAGCTGAATGGTTGCAATTATATCCATCAGCTAATATTTTAGTTGCTACAAAGAAAGATTTTGAGCCTAAGAACCGTAAGAAGTTTACAGGTAGAATTGCCACTGGCGATTATGATGCAGTTATAATTGGTCACTCTCAATTTGAGAAAATACCAATGAGTATCGAAAGACAGCGTGCAATTTTAGAAGAACAAATGAATGAAATTATGGATGGCATTTCAGAAATCAAACGCAATCGTGGGGATAACTTCTCTATCAAACAGCTTGAAAAAACTAAGAAAGGTATTAAGTTAAAACTTGATAAACTTAACGACCAATCAAGGAAAGATGATGTTGTTACCTTTGAAGAACTCGGTTGTGATAGAGTATTTATTGACGAAGCACATTACTACAAAAACCTCTATCTTTACACTAAAATGCGTAATGTTGGTGGTATCGCTCAGACCGAAGCACAGAAGTCCTCAGACCTCTTTATGAAGTGCCGATACCTTGATGAAATCACTGGTGGCAAGGGTGTTGTGTTTGCAACTGGTACACCAATTTCAAACAGTATGGTTGAGATGTATACACTACAAAGATACTTGCAATATGGCACTTTACAGCGGAATGGTTTACAACATTTTGACTCTTGGGCATCAACATTTGGCGAAACAGTAACAGCTATTGAGCTTGCCCCTGAGGGCACTGGTTACAGGGCAAAAACTCGCTTTGCAAAGTTCTATAACCTACCTGAACTTATGTGTATGTTCAAGGAAGTTGCAGACATTCAAACAGCAGATATGCTTAATCTTCCTGTACCAGAAGCAGAGTATCATAATGTTGCTGTTAAGCCGTCAGAAATGCAAAAAGAAATGGTTGCAGAGCTTTCAGAGCGTGCTGAAAAGGTACGAAACAAGATGGTAGATAGTAGTGTTGATAATATGCTAAAAATCACAAATGACGGTAGAAAACTTGCTCTTGACCAAAGGCTTGTAAATGAAATGCTACCTGATTTTGAGGATAGTAAAATCAATGCTTGTGTAGAAAACATCTATCGTATATGGAATGAAACAACACCTAATAAATCAGCACAGCTTGTATTTTGTGACCTCTCCACCCCTAAAGGCGATGGCACATTCTCAGTTTATAACGACATTAGGGATAAACTAATTCAGCGTGGTGTTCCAAAAGAAGAATTACAATTCATTCACGATGCAGATTCCGAAGCGAAAAAGAAAGACCTTTTCAATAAAGTTCGTAAAGGTGATGTGCGTGTTTTATTCGGCTCTACTGCCAAAATGGGAGCTGGAACAAACGTTCAAGAACGCTTAATTGCATTACACGATATTGATTGTCCGTGGCGACCAAGCGACCTTGAACAGCGTTCCGGTCGTATAATCAGACAAGGCAATACAAACCCAAAAGTAGAGATTTTTAGATATGTTACAGAGCAAACTTTTGATGCTTATTTGTATCAAATTGTTGAGGGTAAACAGAAATTTATTAGCCAAATTATGACCTCTAAAAGCCCTGTTAGAAGTGCTGAAGATATTGATGAAACGGCTCTTTCTTATGCCGAAATAAAGATGCTTGCTACGGGCAACCCCCTCATCAAAGAGAAGATGGACCTTGATATTCAGGTAGCAAAGCTCAAGATGTTAAAGCAAAACCATTTAAGCGAGTGTTATTCTTTAGAGGATAAGCTCATTAAAACTTTCCCAAGAGAAATCAAGAGCCTTGAGGAACGCATTGTAGGTATCGAAAAAGATATTGCTACCCTTGCAAATAACACACCTAAAGGTGAAGAAAAATTCTTGCCGATGACTATTGATGGTGTTATTTATGCCGAAAAAGCTGATGCAGGTCAAGCACTAATAGATAGGTGTAAGGCAATGACAAAGCCAGATATTATTCCTGTCGGTGAGTATCGTAAATTTGCTATGAGCCTTGAATTTGATACTTTTGCAAAAGAATACAAGGCAACTCTTAAAGGCGAAATATCTCACAAGACTTCACTTGGCACTGATATTCACGGTAATATCACTCGTTTAGATAACCTATTAGAAGGTATGGGAACTCGTTTAGACACAGCTAAAAATACACTTGAGAACACTAAAACTCAGATGAAAAATGCTGAAATTGAAGTTAAACGAGAGTTCCCACAGGAGCCTGAGCTTAGAGAAAAAACAGCCCGTTTAGACGAGCTGAATATCCTGCTCAATATGGATAAACGAGAAAACGAAGTGGTTGATGGCGATATAGAAAATGCAAATGACCCACCAGCCAAAAAAGAAAAAGATATGGAAAGGTAGTGATTTGATGGACAGAACCGAAGCAATGAACCAAAAACTTTACGAAAAGTTAAGTGCGGAATATGGCAAGTTTTACGACCACCTAAAGACTTTGCCACCCGAAGAAATTATCCGAAGTTCCTATGAAAAAGTATTCAAAGAAGATTTGCTCTTATGCTTTGAAGTTACTGATTTAGACTATGACAAAGCAAAAGCATTGCACTCTCTTAAAGACCCTTTAGACGACCTTTACAACGAATGGCTTGGAACAGATTGTAGTTATATGGATATGCTCCGTGATGTAATTGACACACGAAGCGAATCAGCAATAAAGGAATTAAAGCAGAAATCCAAAGCACAAGAAAGGTAGAAAAATTAAAACATCTATGCTATAATATATGGCATAGATTTTTACATATAGAATATATATTTATACAATATAAAAAGGAGTTATATGACGATTGAAGATTTTGTAAAACAAAGAACCTGTTTAGAAGAAAAGCATCAAAACAGTTCTGTTAAATTGGGATGGGATTATACAGATGTATTATACTCTTTTTTAGGAGTATATGTAATAGGGTTGAGAGTATACTATCCTGAATATTTTATTGCAAAAGGAATTACAATTAGACCTATAAATGACAACAAACAAAATGCATACAGCAAAAAATTTTTTAAAAAACATTTTGCAAACTACAATGAGTTGAATGAAAAAATATCTAATTCTGGTTTTTTAGATAAATATTCTTCCCTCGGCAACATTACTCCAATATGGCCAGGTGGCAACACGCATAAAGGGCAAAGCAAATGTTTTGATATACCCGATTTATATTTTAAAAAATCCAGAGTTAGGAAATGTGCAGAAGCGTTTTTTAGTATGAAAAATTTGAATTGCTTTTTAGAACTTATATTTGAGGGAAAGTTTTACTTAGAGAAAGAAACATCTGACTTTATAAAGTTCACTAAAGAAGATTATGAGGAATTTTTGGAGCATATAGTTTTAATTATAGAATACAGAGAAAAAAAGTTACAAGAAATATTAAGTTCAATAAACTAAAACACAAAGATATATTACATAGCCGATAGCTAAAAACTATCGGCTATTTTTTATGCAAAAATTTAGATGAAAGGAGGAAAAATTATGTCATATTGCACCCCTGAGCAAATAGAAAAAGCCAAAGAAATGGACCTTTACACCTACCTTGCAAACTATGAGCCTAATGGCTTTGCTATATAGCTAAATATTGCGGGAGGTTTTGCTCCAAATAGTGAATCGGCAAATGACATTTCGAAAGCACTAGGCAGTCGTACCGTCCTGTCGGGTTCAGTAAGCCGTGGCAAGAATTATCCTAGCCAATCTTTGCAGATGATTGAAAGACCACTGATGACTTCCGATGAACTAAAAAACATGCCAAAAGGCAACTTCCTTGTAATGAAAACAGGCTGTAATGCAATGATAGTTAAACTCAAATTGTTCTTCAAATGGGGAATTGCTTTTGATGAAAAACACCCGTATATTATCAACGACAAGGGTGCAAGAGAAGTACCATATGTATCCAAATCAGATATTGAAAAAAGTATTGAATATAAGTATCCATTACAGCGGACAGAAAAGTATGAGGAGATTTTTGATGACTTACAGATGATAGAAAAAAATAACCACTTTGCGGAAGATAATAAGGGCTTTTTAAAAAGCTGAAGGGGGGGAGGCTTAATTTGCCTTTTTTAAATCAATTATATAATGATAATGAACTTCCCAATAGGGCAAAGATCGTCTACATTTATTTGCATGATCGAATGGATAGCGATAAAAAATCTTGGCCGAGTATAAACAGAATTGCAGAGGATTTATCCCTTTCACGAAGTACGGTAAAGCGCGCAATCGCCGACCTTGTAAAAGCAGGATATATACGAAAAGAAACATGCTTTCGAAAAAATGGATCATTTACGAGCAACCGCTATTATTTGATTTAAATAAAATAAAAACCGAGTTCACCAAGGGTGTATTATGCCCCCTTAGGTGGACTGAGGTATGGTTCATAGTGGACTCCCAAAGAAAAACTAACTTTAAAATTATTACTAACAGAGAGAAGAATAATATTACGTGATTAGTTCTAAAAAACATTAAAATATAAATAGCTTTTTATATTTATAACAATTAAAATGATTTAATCCGACTATCTGTAAAAAGATTAGTATATTTCTGATGTTTGTTTAAATTTAAAACAAAAAACTATTGATTAATTGGAAGATTATGTTATAATATATATTATTTTGTTAGAATTTTTTTAAAAAGGTGGGTAGAAAGTGAAGAGAAAAGGATTATTATCTGTTTTATTAGCATTGACATTGACATTTACATATTTTTCTTTAATAGCTTTTGCTGATACAAGTTCAGATAATCAAATCACGCCTACAGGATCAAGCGGATACTCGGTGGTATCAGGCAGCACTGTGGGATTATCTGGTGATTTTCTCACCGGAGTTGTTAGAGGAAGTACTGTTGCAACATTAAAGGAGAATATTTCTGATTCAGTCACTGCCTACAGTGCATCGGGTGCTATGCTTTCAGACAATACTCTCGTGGGAACAGGTTGTTATATTGTTCTTTACCAAAATTCCGTTGAAGTTGACAGGGTTATAGTTGTAGTCTGGGGAGATACAAATGGGGACGGGTATGTCAGGACATATGACGCAAAAAGAATTTTGAGAGACATTGTCGGCTCTGATAATCTTGAAAATGAATACTATCTTGCGGCTGATACCAATTCAAATGCCGGAACGTTGTCTACATATGATGCAAAGCTTATATTAAAAGCTATTGCGGCAACGTAAAGAAAGGAATGTACAGTCTATGAATAATAAAAAGTTTTTATCAATTGTAGTTGTAATGATTATGTGCATTACATTTACCATACCCGCATTTGCGGCTGGTTCTGCAAGTGTCAGTGTTTCGCCAAGCAGCAGTAGCATTACACAGGGGACGGAATCTGTTTCTTTTCACATAAAGGTAACAGCTGCAGGCTCAGATCTTGTAGGTGGAGTCACAGCAACCATTTCACCTTCAAGCGGACTTACCGTAACTGGTGTATCCAATAGTTCAGGTTGGATGGTTGTGTATAATTCATCTACATCAAAATTTTCTTCAACCGGAGAAGACTCGTTTCAAAGTACAACATTTACTGTAACGTGTTCAGTATCAGGTTCTGTTGGAGCAGGGGCAACACTATCACTTTCAGCAGGCGGATTTACAGTTGAGTCTGATTCAGGTGAAATTCTCAGCGCCTCGGGAGCATCCGGAAGTGTTTCGGTAGATGCATCAGAAACGAACCCGGCAGCAACAACAAAGGCAGCAACAACAAAGGCAGCAACAACAAAGGCAGCAACAACATCAACAACAGCCGGAGCAAGTACAACAGCAACGACTATAGCTAAATCAAGTAATGCTTCACTTTCTTCACTTTCAATAAAACTTATCGGCGGGTATAAGCTCAGTCCAAAATTTGATCCTTCAGTAACCAAATACACATTGACTGTCCCTGCCGGAACAAAAAGCCTTGACATATCCGCAATCGCTAAATATTTTGACGTAGCGAAAGTTGATATAAAAGGCGGTCAAAACCTTGTACCGGATCAGGACAACATAGTAACCATAACTGTTACCGCAGAGGATGGAACAAAAAAGACATATACAATAACAGTCGTATTTGCGGATGAGGCAATGGCAACTGCAAAAACTTCTGAAGGCGTTAAAACATGGCTTGCAGTTCTATTGTGTATTCTAGCTATTATTTTCGGATTCGTTATAGGATTTATGGTTCGAAAGATATTCTTCGAGGAAAATGACGATAATAATAGTAATAGTAATCATGATGATTTCAATAACAACAGTTTTTACGAAAGTCATGATGATTCCGAAATAACTCAAAAAATAACCATAAATACTTTTGAGCAAAGTGCAGACGATTAATCAAAATTAATTTTAAAATTTAGGAGGAAGCAGCAATGAAAAAAATTATAGGAACTATTATATCGGCATGTATCTTATTTTCACTCACAATCCCAGCATTCGCAGCCGATGATTCTCAAATCAATGCAAGTGAGGATGCAATACTTAATTTGATTGAAAACGGTGTTACGGTAAGTGGTCAAACAAACAAGCTTGATCTTACAGGTTATAAGGTTTATACCTATAACTATTTCTTATCAGTTGACATGGATGCAAATGATGTTACTGTTGTAACAAGCTGCTTTAATTCCGTTAAAACAGCTCTTGAAGCTCAAGTTGCAAATGGACTTGTGATAAATAACGATGGATCACTTTACCTTAATAATATGTCTTCGGCAAACAAGTTAGTGCTTAAAAATGCAATATTGGCAGCATTGAACACGGCATCTACCGATGCATTTTATGACTATACAGTAAGTTATGACGCAACACAAAACATACTAACAATTAATGATACATCAAACAATATACCGCTGACTTTCCAGACCGGTACCATCATAAAGCAGACCGGTACAAATAATATGTCAATTACATATATTGCATTATCTGTATTAATAGTTGCAATTACCGGAACAACAGTTGTTGCAAAGAGAAAGAAATTATTTGTAAAATAACTTTGAGTGTGTTTTTAAAATGAAAACTTTTTTCAAAAAACAAAAAAAATCAACAAAAAGATTATTGACATACATATGTGTGCCGATAATCTTCTGTTGGTTGGGATTTGGATTATTATATTTTGTTTTTTCACCGATTATAGCGACTGCATCAAGCACATTGAACCTAATAACATCAGATTCGATAACCGCTTTTGACAGCGGGGTTTCGGACATATACAAGGGAAGCAGTTATTCGGGTGAAGCTGTCGATTGCTCTGATATTAAAATTCCGACTGAAAATACAAAATATGCGAATCTGGTTTGTGAAAGAATCAACTTGGATGTTCCAGTATATTTCGGTGACAATGACGTTTGTCTACATTACGGTGCAGGACAATTTTCGGGAAGCATGCTTCCCGGATTTGGATCCCCCACTTTGATTGCTGGACACAATTTCACATCGTTTGCTCCGTTGCAGTTTGCAAAAGATAGAGATTTTTTTACACTGACGACCAACTACGGTGTCTACAAATATAGGGTTTCCGAAATTAAAATAATGAATAAGAATGCTTTTGACAAAAGTATTTTAAGCATGGATAGCAATCAGCTCATATTATATACCTGTTATCCGTTCACACCTGTTTCAGGAGTAAGAACCGATAGATTATTCCTGTTTTGTGAAATGATCTCCGGGCCAATGATTGTAAATATTAACGGGAATTAAGAGGAGGACCTTTAATGAGTTCAGACAGCAACATAAAATTAAGGCATGCTGTTAATTACTTTCTTTCCTTTTTGATGTCGCTTATATTAGCGTTTTCTGCAACGTTTATCACATTGGATTTAACCGTTTTAAATAGAAATTTCATATTAAAAGAAACTATTACTAAGGAATATACGGATGGAATTTACAAAGACTTCATGTTTAAAATGGAGGCTATATCAACTCCGAATTATATAAGCAAAGAATGCTATAACAATATATTTACTAAAGATAAAATAAAACAAGATATCTCAACATATTTCACCAAAACTTTAAAAACCGGTAAGCAGTACGATCTGCTGTCTGATACGCAAAAAATGCAGAAACAACTTCGTGCCAATATTGTGGCGGAATTTGAAAAAGAAAACATTGCTGTTACCGATGAAATTTCAAAATATATTGATTCATTTGTAAATGAAGCCTTTACCTATTATGTTAACTATATTTCAATGGAATACATAAGTATTTATGTGGAGTTATGTGAAAAAATACAACCGATAATCAATACGACGTTAATTATAGCTGTTGTAATGCTTGGCGTTATAATAGTTATGTTCTATAAATTGAGTTATTATAAGCATCATTCGCTTAATTACATAATATATGCGTTGATTGCGAGTGCTCTTATGACCTCAATCGCACCGTTTTATTTATGTATAACAGGTGTTCATAAAAGACTAAATATCAGACCCGATTACGTATTAAACGTTATTGTTAATATGTTTAATACGATTGAATATTCTTTGTTCGCAGCTTCGTTACTCCAGTTAGCGGAAGGTATTATTCTGATATTTGTGGTGAATAAAATGAGAAGAAAATATATTTCAGTTCAAAAGTCAGACAGGGTGTTGGGAGAGGATTTTAGTTGAGTAAAAATAATAAAAAGAAATTGATTGTATTACTTTCAATATTCTTTACAGTTTTAATCGTACTTGTAATTACTCTGGCTGTAACATATTCAAACAGCAAGAATAAAGATTTAATAAGAGTTACACTTGACATAAACTCGAGCATCGAGTTTGAACTTGACAAAGATTATAATGTTGTTTCAATATCGGCTAAAAACGATGACGGTAAGGAAATATTGAAGGGAATCGATTATTCAAAAAAATCCTTCAAAGAGGTATTAAATTTAGTATTAACTGAAATGCAAAAACAAAATTTCATAAAGAAAAATACGGATTTTTCAGCCCTTATTAGTGTTGAAAGTGATAATTACAGTGATAAAGACAAACTATCTTCTATTGTAGAAGATCAGGCGGACAAGCTAGGATATAAAGCAAATGTTTATGCCTTATATATACAAAAAAGGGATAAAATCATTGAAAAATCTGCCAATGCAGCCAGTGTATCATACGGCAAGTATTATTTTGCTTTGATAATTGCCGGCAATGATAAAAATCAGGCTGAAAAGCTTGTAAAGAAAAGTATTGATGAAATATTAAAAGACACAAAAGAAAAAGATACCAAGATAGATTCTCTCATCGAAGAAGCGAATTATAAACAAAAAAACAAGACAGAAGAGCCAAAAAAGCCTGAAATGACAACTCAAGCTGCAATAACGACAACTACAGCAAAAACAACAAAAACCGAAACCACAACGACCACTCAGCCAACTACCGCTGCACAGGCTACAATTAATTCTTCCGATGTAAGTATCCCCAAGGAATATCAAAAATACGGTCACCTTACATGTGACCGCATAAAAATAAATTCCGATGTATATTTCGGAGATGAAAGTTATTGTTTGCATTACGGAGTGGGGCAGTATATGGGCAGCAAACTGCCTGGATTTGATGGCCCAACATTGATATCGGGGCATAATTCGACTTATTTCAAGAATTTGGAAGGCGTTAAGGTCTCAGATGTTTTCGTGTTTACGACCAACTATGGAGTATATACATACAAGGTTAATAAGATCGAAATATTTAATAAGGATGATTTTGACACCAGTATTCTGAATGAAGAAAACACTCAGCTTATACTTTATACCTGCTGGCCTTTTTATGAAGTTGATTATGTCCGAACCGACAGGCTTTTTGTGTACTGCGATTTAGTATCGGGCCCAAAAGTAGTTAATATTTATTCAAATGATAGATTGTAAAATGAAGTGCGACAAATAAAAATAGCCCATAAAAGATTTTTCGTGTAAAATGAAGTTACCACAACACCATTACACACGGAGGA
>RZYX01000400.1 GCA_009930155.1 Clostridia bacterium
GAGTTTGCCGTCTTCTCCAAAATCGAGAAAAACCGCCAATATTGCCGCAAAGATGACAAAAAGGAAATTGAAAAAAGTAAACAGGTTGGTACGGAAAATTTGGGCGATTGTTTTGGTCTTGATATTTTGGTCGCCATTAATTTTGCCCTCGGCAACACGCTCATTGACTTCGTTTGCGGTCAGTCCCGTGTAGCCTGCAAAGTCTCCGTTGTTCATAGCCCCTCCGTTTTTTGGTAAATATCTGTGTTGCGGCGAAATTTGTAAGCGACAACACTTTTTTTGTACCCATATAGTATAATATGAAAATACATTTCTGTAAACATAAACAGCCAAGAAAAGGGAGAATAGTAACAATTATAAAAGAAAAATAATAGGATACTATTAGGGCATAGTAAACTGTCATAAGAGTTATTATGACACTAATTTAACATGAGAAAATCGGTACTGTTTTGCCCGAACGGGGTTGTCTTCAAACAATCCCGTTTTTGTTTCCGACCAGTCGAAAAATGACAGCTAAATACTTTGAGCGGTTTTTGTCGGACTCTAACGGTATCGCTTTGCTCAAAATGATATAGTTAAGCGAGAATATATACTTATCCATATTTGTAATTTGACTCCATTTGTAATTTTTGTTTACCTTTAAACTTTTCTCTCAACTCTAACTCAACTGCTCTCTATATATAAATGGGTTTTATAAAATCATTAACTTTTTCGGTTGTAAAATAGTATAATCGCTTGCAATATTAAATTATATATAATAATCTATTAACAATATTATGAAAGAAGGGAGCGAGAGCATGCATATTTCAAGGATATTTTTCAAGATGAGCGACCTTATCAACCACCCCTTGCGCAATTACAAAAGGGATGCGGCGGTCAAGGTAGAGCGAGACCTTGTTTTTGATGGTCGCTTTGGTAAGTTTACCAAGGCAGATGTGTACTATATTAAAGGTGATGCGCCCCGTCCCGTTTTTGTGAATGTGCACGGCGGCGGTTATGTATGCGGAGACAAGAGGTACCGTAGCGGTATTGCAAGGCTTATTGCCGCGCGCGGCTGGTTTGTGATTAATGTCAACTACCGTCTTGCGCCCAAATATAAATATCCCGCATCAACCGAAGATGTGATAAATTCTCTCAATTTTGTGAATACCTT
Organism: Clostridia bacterium; assembly: GCA_009930155.1. Next base: position 1,154 of record RZYX01000400.1, read on the forward strand.
AAAAGATAAATATCATCTCGACCTCGACAAAATCGTGCTGTCGGGAGACTCTGCGGGCGGATATTATGC
>RZYX01000401.1 GCA_009930155.1 Clostridia bacterium
GTATATGCCACTTGGTAATATTCTCGTTCATTGTTCGCTTTTTGAACTACAAAGTCAATTTCCCTATCGTTATGTTTTCCAACATAAACTTTTCCTCCTTACGAGAAGTGTCGATTTTCCACAACGTCTTATCCCGGTTATTACTTTTATTAAGTTCTGGTCTTTTAATTGTCTTAATCGTTTTAAGTATAATTCTCTTTCTATCATTCTTCTTTTTTGACAAAGACACGCACTTATTGACGAGAATGCAATAATTAATCACATTTCGTCATTAAGGATCGGTTTCTTTGCTTGTGCCAACGGTTTGAGAGCAGGCGCTCGATTTAATAGCGCTTGCATTCTGTTAGCAACTGCCCGTTATTTGATTGTCTCCAGGTATTGGGCTGCTGTCATTACTGGCAACTTCGCTTTTTGAAAATCTTTAAGGTTTCTCGTGATAATGACATCAACTCCATTTTCTAAAGCAGTGAAGTATTGTAAGGCGTCTTCATAATCCTTAAAGTCATTGTCGTTAAGCGATAGTCCTACAATTTTCTCATCAAGACATAAAACTTGCACTATCAGCTTCAATTTTCGTAGAATTAGCTTTGCTTCATCTGGCCTTTTTGATTGTAAAAGAATGTAGTTTGTATTAGCAAAAGTAAGAGCAGAAACGCTTAAGCCAATTTTTTGTTTGTCCGCCAGAGTGAACAGCATTGCTGCTTCATCATAGAATGGATCCCTTTTAGCAAGAAGGTCAATGATAATGTTTGTATCAATAAAGAGCTTTTTCATTTATACTTTTCTGCCAAGTGGTTTGAATAATCCTTTCTGTAATTAAAATTTTCGTCGAGTTGAATAACTCCGCTCAGGCTTTCTACAAGAGGTGAAATTTCTGTAGCTACTGCTTTCTGTTTAGTTATAGATTCGAGATAGGACTCAACTATTTTAGAGAGGCTAATATTATGATTATGTGCATAATCCTTAGCCTCATCAATAACTCGTTTGTTTAGTCGTAATGTTAATTTCGTTTCCATTGCTTGTATGTTTACGTACAAATATATAAAATATGTACGTCATAGCCAAGAGTTCTCATGTTTTTTTTGGTTGTTGCCAACGGTTTCGGGCTTGGCGAAGGTGGCGATTTTCACCACAAATGTTGATGCGGAGAACCAAACTTTGATTAACCACAAATGTGTCTGCGGAGCACTGAACCGCCACTTTTGCCAAACCCGT
>RZYX01000402.1 GCA_009930155.1 Clostridia bacterium
GTGGATGTACTGATTATTCAGCACATCCACTTTCCTGTTGGGCTATCTGGACTCGAACCAGAAATGACAGGCCCAGAATCTGTAGTGTTACCATTACACCATAGCCCAATTACTTTTCTTTAACGGCTGCAAAGATACAAAAAATTCAATAAACAAAAAGAAAATAACTTTTTTTTTGCAAACATTTCCCCGCATCTAAGCCGTTTCAAACAAAGCCAACACTAAAAAACACAAAAATAGGCATAGAACTTTCTTCTATCCAATAAATCACTGTATATTTGCGACCAAATAGTGTAAAAAGAAACAAAAAGAGTAACCTGTTTGTTATTAATAAGATAGTTAAGAACACGAATTATAAATTCACTGATAAATGAGCGATACAAAAACATTAATTCAAAAAATCACTGAAGGTATTCAAGAGAAAAAAGGCAAAAACATTGTGATAGCAGATTTGACTAACATCGATGATACCGTTTGCCAGTATTTTATTATTTGTCAGGGAAACAACCCTAGTCAAGTGAGCGCCATAGTCGATTCCATCAAAGAGTTTGCACGCAAGGGAGCTGATGCAAAACCTTTTGGGACAGACGGCTTAAGAAATGCCGAATGGGTGGCGATAGATTATGCTGAAGTGTGGGTGCATGTTTTCCTACCGGAACTCAGAGCATTCTATAATTTGGAACACCTTTGGGCCGACGCTAAGCTAACAACACTTCCTGACATCGACTAAATCAGAAAATCATGGATAAAAATAACGCAAATAACAGCAATAATAAGAAACCAGGCAACAAGATTAATATGCCAAAATTTAATCTTAATTGGTTATATATAGTTATTGCTTTGATGTTAATTGGCCTCTATTGGACAAATAACTCAGGAACGCTAGGCAGCAAAGAAGTGACCTATAGTGAATTCCAACGCTATGTGAGTAGTGGCTACATCAGTAAGGTTTTGGGATATGAAGATAAATCGGTTGAGGCATTTGTAAAACCAACGGCTGTGAATGTGGTCTTCGGTGCTGATGCACCGCGTGTGGGACGTAACCCGATGGTTACTAGCCGGGCACCATCGACCGATAAGCTTGAGGAGTTTCTTCAAGCAGAAAAAACGCTCGGCCATTTCGACGGGAATGCAGACTATCCCGCTAAATCGAATTTTTTCTATTCTCTCTTGCTACAAGCCATTCCATTCCTTCTTTTAATCGGCTTGTGGA
>RZYX01000403.1 GCA_009930155.1 Clostridia bacterium
CAGTACAATGGATTGCACCCATGTCATCTCGAACAGTTCAGCTCCCATATTGCCCATCTGCATAAAAAAATCGCCGAGAAATCCAACAATCTGACCGTAGATCCAATCTACAATCTGACCGAGGACTGTGTCAGCGACAAAATCCCATATAAACATATTTCACCTCTTTCATTACTTTAAATGCGCACACATTTTAACATTCTAATTATTTATAAATATATTTAGAATATTATTTACAATGTTTGATTATTGTGATATGCTATAGCCATAGAATAAAAATATTTACCTAAACTAATTATGAAAGGATGGTTCTCATGTCAAAACCTAACTACTATCTTGTGCGCCCCTATCCTAACGGAGTAAATCGCATAACCGAATTTAAAAAACGTGGATGCATAGGCATCGGTTGGTCGAATTTGGGTGATGTTTCGGGAAAGGGAAAAGCCGAATTGCGCACAGCATTAGAAAGCTATTTTTCAGCTTCAGATCAAAAAAAACTCCGTAGTACACTTGGTACATTTATGATATTCTGCTTGGATTTAAAGGTGGGAGATTATATTATTGCACCAGAAAATAAAATGGGGGCGATTCATGTTGCACAGATTACGAGCGACTATTATTATGATGCGAGTGCTGTCGATTTGGACTTCGCCCATCAACGAGAAGTTAAATGGCTTAGTGAATCCTTTTCCCGAGAAGCGATTGCTGCATTAAATAATGTGAGACTTGTTGGTGCTCTTAAATTTCCGGGAACTGCTGCAAATCTGCAAGAATATCATTCAGAATTGGCTACACTTCTTAGTATTAACACCACGCATGAGACAGGTTGTTGTAATGAAAGTCCTACAACTAACATCAGCCAACTTGTAAAAGCATCCTACCCACTGCGCCTTAATATTTACTGTGATGTATCGTTTCCGGCTGATATGACTCCTGAAGAGGCACAGCGGTTTGCCACATTTATTTCCACTCTATCCTTCAACCCATCTAGCAAAAGTGAGTAACGCCTGAGTATCGGAGCAAGAATGACCTTGCTCCGATCTTTTTTGTTACATCCCAAGCACCTGCCAGGGTATCCTTGCATATGGGTGGTGACAAATTTATTTCTAAATATAAAAAGGGTCAATCATTTTTTTCGTGGGATTGCCACCACGTAATGTATTGATTTGTTACGCCACCCTTGACCGGATGGAAAAGCAATGCTGTTCGTT
>RZYX01000404.1 GCA_009930155.1 Clostridia bacterium
TTTGATACCGCCTGCCTGCTTACCCCAATTGTTTCTGCTACAAATTCTTGTGTAATTTTGCAGCGAGTTCGGTGCTGCTTTAATACAATTCCAATAGACTTACGCACCTCCGATTTTTCTTGTCGAACATCTTTTGATTTAATATATTTCCGAAGTGTGCGGATAATGAGAATGAGTAAGTAAACAAATACACTCAAAAGCATAAAATTTAATACTGTAAAAATTAGCGACATAACAATTGACATATTCACACTCCGCCTTTCTTATTGTCACTATATTATCAATATTAAACTGGTTTACTCCACCAACAAACACGCAAATATAGGTTGCATTTTAGTTGCGTACGGGGTAATTCAGGTTTTTGGCTGTGAAATCAATATATAATTGCTATTTTTCACAAAAGTCGCCCATTGCGAAATGTTATTTCCCTAAATATTCCTTAAGCCCAAAATTATCATAAGAAGAATTAAAATTTGTGTCTAAGGAGAAACGCTACTACGTTGAATCAGTGCTTCAATCTCAGCTTGTAATTTAGATGCCTCCAATATGTTGTAATCCAAATTTCTGTTGCCAAGACTCATAAAATTTAGGTCGCCAAGATAAATATGAATAGGACCATGGTTAAGATAGATAAGGTCAATATAATAAGAAACCCTTTTAGTTTCAAAAGGTCCTATAATTTCGACCCTTCGTTGACAATAATATTTGCTGAGAATTGTCGCAAGTTCATGTGGTTCAACCTTAACCTCGTGTTCATAATCGAGATAATAGACATGTGGCACCACGACAAGGTCGGGATTTGAGATAATTTTTTGTGGTGCAAACCAATACCCTAAAAAAGCCACCAAGAAAATCATCGCGCCAGCAATAATTATTCTTCGCTTGCTGAAATGAATTTTCCGAGTCATACAAACCCCTCACTTTTAAGTCGTTTCTAGAAGCAGTTAATGTCGCAATAGCGGTCAATTGTGAACCTTTCTTATTTTACGCCACCCAAGTTGGTCCGTTTTTCAACAAGCTCCATTGACCGTCTTTGAATCCAATCTCCAAATCATCTATACCCTGTGCTGCAAGTCCATCGCGAGAGAGGGATACGTTGGCAGTTATTTTTAATCCGGAAATTCGAACATCTTTGATCGTGATCAGGACACCTTTTTCAAAATAGGTATCAGTGATAAAACCTTCTGACTCAAGCTGGGCATAGGTCTTAT
>RZYX01000405.1 GCA_009930155.1 Clostridia bacterium
CCCGATACGGTGTATAGTTAGATGGTAATATTATAACAAAGATTGGACGGCGGTACAACATATTTATATCTTAAATAATCGGTATTCTACCGCAGGGCAAGCCCTGCACTCGCGCCCGCCCCAAGGGGCGGGGTATGATACCTAATTGATAGCTTCACAAAAATGCTGGCAAGCAAGCATTTTTGTTTCGTTAATAGAAGACAAATTGAAAATGCATCAATGCAAACATTTGCATAGAAGTCTTTGATTGTGCTATAATTTCAAAAATCAAGGAAACCGCTATGCAAACACAAAAAGAAAAAACAGATACCGACAAAGGTCGCTTCAACCGTGCGCAACTGCTTACCATCAATGCGTTACTTTGTGCAATAATTGTAATCTTCTTGATTTTCCCCGCAATCGGTCCTGTTAAGCTTGCTTTTATCCCCATTGTCGCGGTAATTATTTCAACAGAGTTAATCGGTCTCAAAAACGGCATTTTTACCGGCTTCTTCTTTGGATTGGTAAGTTTTGCAGGCAGTTACATCAGCCCTTCGCTGTTATCTTATGCTTTTCATAATCCTTTGATCTCCATACTGCCCCGCATTATGATAGGGATTGCCGTGTATTTTGCCGCACACGGCTTCCGCAAAATGTTGCCAAAACTTAACCCCGTGTTTTCGTACGCGATAGGCTCTGCCGTAGGCGTTATTACCAATACCCTACTTGTATTGGGCATGATACTTTTGCTCCATTTCGGTACGACTTTCAGCTTTAACAGCGCATCCACCCTTATCGGTTGGCAATGGATTACAACCGTGCTTTTGACCAATTCGTTGATAGAACTTGCTATTTGCACGGTAATAACCCCGCCCATCATTGACGCATTGAAAAAAGTTGTGAAAAAAGGACGATAACCCATATAATTATAATTATGTGAAAAAAGGGAACCTTAATAAATGCTTTAAGGTTCCCTTTTTGTTGTTTTGTAAAATAGAAATCAGTTTACTATTTCGAAAGTTTTTGTATAGTTGACAAAGAACATAACGATGTAACCCAGCATAAGGGGGATAAACTCGTACAACGCCATTTGTTTAAATATTGCAAGCAAAACGATGTCTATAAAGCAAAGCGTGAAAAAGATGATAGACAGCAAGCGGTACCGTTTATCTTTTTTGAACATATACAGAAGCCCCAAAGCAATAGCGGCAAAGCACAGTATTGAGA
>RZYX01000406.1 GCA_009930155.1 Clostridia bacterium
CGTTTGAAAAGGAACAGTAAATCAAATTTTAGTTTTTTATAGTTTCATTAAGATATTTACCGCACTCCCCCTATCTTTCCCCCTCCGACCTTTGTAATTAAAATCGCCCGCAAGGGAATATTACAAAGAGATTATGTCGCTTAGCAATCAAACTTCAAATATAGTAACAGCTTCGGGTGTTTTCGGTGGTGTTGGCAAAGCTCTTTTTAATCAGCAGATTATGGCAAATATCACTTTTCAGGGTGTTTGCGATGTTGCTGTTTATGCTGCTATATCTGCCGTTGTGGCTTATGTTGTTAAAGTTTCTATTGATTTACTTAAAAAATGGCTGCGTAAATGAATAATCTTATAAAAATTGGTATTGGTGGCGGGCTGTTGTTTGGACTGTGGAAACTTTTGCAGATGAAGAAAGTATCTGAAAAGGTTGTTACCGCTCTTTCAAATCCTCGCATTCATAAAGTTGATTTAAAAGGTCTTGCTATAAGAACTGAAATTAACATTAACAACCCTACTAAAGGCTCTGTTAAAATTACTAAACCTGTTGTTACTCTTTATTCTGACAATAAATATATAACAAGCACAAAGCCTGAAAGCAAAGAATTTATTATTAAACCTTTGGCTACTACAACTCTTGATACTATTGAAATTGTTGTCCCCTGGACTTCCTTATCTTCTTATGTAATTGAACTTATTACTAAAATACCTCAGCTTGTTGATGCTTTTAAAACTAAGAATATGAGCAAATTCGGGCAGGCTCTTGCTATGCCTTTGGAAATGAAATACTCTCTGTATGCTAACGGAATTTATTTTGAATCAGAAACTCAAAAAATATTATGAGCAGCAAACTATCAATAGAAAATATTACAAGCGGTTACCGTCCTATTAAAGATGGTAGAGAATATACTCGTTACTTTCCTGAACCTAATGATAACGACCGTATTATTATTGAAGATGGCGATGTAGATGATACCGTTAAACTGATGATGAAAGTTGTATGGAAGTATATTGATGACACTAAGAAAATAGCAACATATCTTAAAGGTAGCAGCATTAAAGAAACAAGCGAAAATATCTGGAACTTCTTATATAACCATATTCAATACAAACTTGACAAACGTGGACTTGAGCAGTTACGCAGACCTGCAAGAAGTTGGTCAGATAGAACATCAGGTATTGACTGCGATTGTTTCTCAATATTTGTA
>RZYX01000106.1 GCA_009930155.1 Clostridia bacterium
TTGCTGTACACTGTGCACTTGTTGGCTTTTGCCCGCCATATTCAAGTGGCTGACGGAACTGCTTTTCTGCCGAACAGAAGTGAGATGAAGTTGCTGCAAGTGCTGTATCTATTACTCCGCTATCCGTCATAAGACCTGCTAAAGCAAGTGATAAAGCCATAGTAGAGCAAGCACCATAAATGCCTGCAAACGGTATGTCCATATCTTTTATACTAAATGTGGTGCCTATGCTTTGATTAAGCAAATCACCCGAAAAAATCATATCTATCTGCGACGGTGTTTTTTCGGCCTTTGCAAGTGCTAAGGTTACCGCTTCTCTGTGGAGTGCACTTTCTGCCTTTTCCCAAGAGTCTTCACCTAGTGTCGCATCATCAAATATATAGTCAAACTCTGCACTTAAAGGTCCTTCACCCTCTTTTCTGCCTACCACTGCTGCATTGCCAATTATAGTGGGTCTTGTTGGCAAATTAAATGTATAGCTTCCCTGCTTGATTGCCATACCGCTTATCCCCCTTTAATAAAGCTTGAAAATCCACAATATTAACCCATACAAAACTGCTGTGCTACATCCGTAAACAATTACAGGCCCCGCTATTTTAAACATATTTGCACCTGTGCCCAAAATCCTTCCCTCACTTTGAAATTCCATTGCGGGAGAAACAACAGAGTTTGCAAACCCTGTTATCGGTACTATTGTTCCAGCTCCAGCATAGCGTGCAATTTTATCAAACACTCCTGTAGCAGTTAAAATAGCAGTCAGTGCAATCAAAACTACTGCTACGCCTGCCATAACTTCTTCCTGTGTCCAATCCAAAGATATATAATATGTCCTCAGTGCTTCTCCAATTGTACAGATTAATCCTCCAACAAAAAATGCATTCAAACAATTCTTCAACTTCGGTGATGGTGGCGATGCCTTTTTGGCCATACCATCATACTCTTTATTTGTAATCGGCATTTTTAATAGCCCCCTTTTGATATACTTATTTTAGCCATATTATATTTCTTTTATTCACTTACAATATTCACATTTTATTTATTGACTTTGTGGCTAATAATGTTATCATTGTGTTTATAGAAAGTGGTGAGGATTTTGAGCCTTGTTAATCTTGAAAATATTTTTAAAATATATAATCCAGGAGAAAATGAAGTAAGAGCACTTGATAATATTTCTATTGAAATTGATAATGGAGAATTTGTTGCTATTGTTGGTCAATCAGGTTCTGGCAAATCAACATTGATGAATATTATTGGTTTGCTTGACAACCCTACAAGCGGCAAATATATCTTAAACGGTAACGATGTATCTTCACTTGATGACAACACCCTTTCAGATATACGCAATCGGGAAATCGGCTTTATATTTCAGGGATTTAACCTTATATCTAGCCTTACAGCCTGCGGAAATGTTGAACTCCCTCTAATTTATCGTGGTGTTAAAAAAGAAGAACGACATAAACTCTCTATGGATGCTTTGGCTAGAGTAGGGCTTGAAAAACGCATAGACCATCTACCATATCAGCTCTCTGGTGGTCAGCAACAGCGTGTTGCCATCGCCCGTGCTTTGGCTGCTAAGCCACCCGTTATTCTTGCAGATGAACCAACAGGCAACCTTGACTCTCAATCAGGAAAAGATGTTATGCGTATGTTATATGAGCTTAACGAAGATGGAAAAACAATCATTCTAATCACTCACGATGATGAAATTGCCAAAACTGCTAAACGAATTATACGGTTTCAAGACGGCAAAATAATGAAAGATTCTACAAAAAACTACTAATTCTATTATTTTTATTGTAATAATAATTATAATATATTATAATTATTTTAAGACATATTATTGAGGTGTTAATTTATGAAAAGCAAAGGGTTGGTAGCTCCGATTATTATCACAGTGATTATTTCTTTAATTTTGGTGTTTTATGCTTGCATTTATATGTTTGCACCAATTCCAACTTCATTAAAAGTAATCATTTCTGTTGTTTTACTATTTTTACTTGGCATTTTAATTTATGTACTTATTGAAAGAATCAAAGAAATTAGGAGTGGTGAGTACGATGATATTAGTAAATACTGATTATATTTCAGGCAAGGAGCTTGAGACCTTAACTATTGTTAAGGGAAGTACAATTCAAACCAAAAATGCTGTCCGTGATATTTCACAGAGTTTTAAAACACTTATTGGTGGCGAGCTTGTTTCTTATAACAAGATGATGAACGAAGCTAGAGCACTTGCAACCAAGCGTATGGTTGAAGAGGCTGAAGAACTTGGTGCAGACGCTATTGTAAACATCCGATACGCTTCTTCCGCTATTGTTCAAGGTGCGGCTGAAGTTATTGCCTATGGAACTGCTGTAAAATTTAAATAAACACAAAACAAAAACCCAAGTACATAATGTACTTGGGTTTTATTTTATGTATGAATATGCTATAAATAACATTGATTGAATAAAAGAAGAACTCCTCAAAAAATGAGTAGTTCTTCTCTAATTTTATTATGCTTTTTTAGGTGTTTTTCGCTGTATCAATTTTACAATTTCTACTATTGGAATTACACTAACCGAAAGAACAAGTGCAACAAAATACTCTGAAATGCTTATGTGTTCAAAACCGAACGCATCTGAAACACCTGGTACATATAGCACTGCTGTTGTAAGCACAAGGCTAACTATCATTGCCGCCCAAAGGTATATGTTTTGACTCTTGAGTGTAAAAACACTTCCTCGTTGGCTACGCATATTAAAACTATGAAAAATCTCTGCCATGCTCATTGTAAGGAATGCCATAGTCATCCCATCTGCACTCGTTGCAATCTCCCAAACGCCACTTTCCATAAAGTGTCCAATAAAATATGCAGCAAGTGTAACAAGGGTTACCATAATTCCTTGATATGCAATATCAAAACCTACGCCACCAGAAAATATACCATCTCTTGACTTGCGTGGATTTCTACGCATTAAATCAGGTTCGCCCTTTTCCATTCCTAATGCAAGTGCAGGAAAACAGTCTGTAATAAGGTTTATCCACAAAAGGTGAACAGGCTTAAATAAAACAAATCCAAACAATGTAGCTATAAAGATTCCCATTACTTCACTCATATTAGAAGCAAGAAGAAACTGAATTGATTTGCGAATATTGTCATAAATACGGCGACCTTCCTCAACCGCATTTACTATTGTTGCAAAGTTGTCGTCTGCTAAAACCATATCAGCAACATTCTTTGTAACATCTGTTCCTGTTATTCCCATACCAATACCGATATCAGCATTTTTTATACTTGGTGCATCATTTACTCCATCGCCCGTCATTGCTGTAACATAGCCTTTTTTACGCCATGTGTTAACTATACGAACTTTGTGTTCTGGCTGAACCCTAGCATAAACGCCAAAATTCTCAATGCTCTTTGTAAAGGTTGCATCATCTATATCGTTTAGTTGTGCGCCTGTAATCGCCTGTGAATCATCCGTTATAATGCCAAGCTGCATGGCAATAGCAATTGCTGTATCACGATGGTCTCCAGTAATCATAATAGGTCTTATGCCTGCTTCTTTACACTCTGCAATAGCATCAAGCACCTCTGGACGAATTGGATCAATCATTCCAACAAGCCCTATAAAGATTAAACCCTTTTCAAGTGCTTCTGGTGAAAAATCCGTAGGAGATTTTTCATATTCGTTATAAGCCGCACTAAGAACACGAAGTGCTTTGTCAGCAAGACGCTTATTCTCAGCCAAAATTCCTGCACGAGTTGTATCTGTTAGAGGCAAAACCTTGCCCTGTTTAATATAGTAAGTACACTTTTTAAGAACTTCATCTGGAGCACCCTTTGTGTATTGAACACAAGCCCCTTTCTTATCGTGCTTATCAATGCAATGAACTGTGCTCATCATTTTACGAGAGCTGTCAAAAGGTGCTTCTCCAATTCTAGGAGTTTCCTTAATCAAATCGTTCTTGTTCATACCAAGCTTGTATGCATAGTTTACTAAAGCGCATTCGGTAGGCTCGCCCTCTGCCTCGTTCTTCTCACCCAAATTCGCATCATTGCAAAGTGCCATTGCTTTTGCAATCAATGTTTCATCTCCGTTATATTCAACAACTGTCATTTTATTTTGTGTAAGTGTTCCTGTTTTATCTGAACAAATTATCTGTGCACAGCCCAGAGTTTCAACCGCTGTTAGTCGGCGAATAACTGCATTGCGTTTTGACATATTTGTTACACCTATACTAAGAACAACTGTAACGACTGTTGCAAGTCCCTCTGGAATTGCGGCAACAGCTAGGCTTACAGCAATCATAAATGTTGAAAGAACTACAGGAAGCTCAACACTACCAGCCTTAATCAAGCTAAACGAGAAGATAAATACACATATTGCAAGAACAAGCCAACTTAAAATTTTGCCAAGCTGAGCAAGCTTTATTTGAAGTGGAGTTTGCCCCTCTTGTGTGTTGGAAAGAGCGCTCGCAATCTTGCCCATTTCAGTGTCCATACCTGTTGAGCAAACAACTGCACGACCACGACCATATACAACAGTGCTACCCATATAGACCATATTTTTACGGTCTCCTAGTGGAACATCAGCCTTCTCGCCAATTCCAAGGTTTTCCATAATTTTATTTACTGGAACACTTTCACCTGTAAGAGCCGCCTCTTCAATCTTAAGGCTTGCACTTTCAATAATTCTACCGTCTGCGGGTATTGCGTCACCTGCTTCAAGTACAACTACATCACCAGGAACAAGCTCAGTTGAATAAACGACAGCCTGTTTACCGTCACGAATAACCTTACAGGTTGCGGCAGTCATCTCTTGCAGTGCTTCTATAGCCTTTTCCGCCTTGCTTTCCTGATAAACGCCCAAAACAGCATTGATAAAAACAACAATCATAATAATAATTACATCTGCAAAACTTTCATGGCTATAATAGGCAGTGATACCACTAATAATTGCAGCAACTATCAATATAACTGTCATCGGTTCTTTTAGTTGTTCAAAAAGACGATGCATTAGAGTGATTTTTTCACCCTCTACAAGCTTGTTTTCTCCGTACTTTTCCGCACGCTTTTTAGCCTCTACGGTTGTTATTCCGTCAGATGTACTAGAAAGCTCTCTAAGTACAGAATTTGAATCTTGGCTGTAAAACCTCATGATTATGACATCCTTTCATTTGATGCACCTAATTATTTATAAAATAAAAAACCCATGTGCAGTTTAAAAATACTACACATGAGTCTGGTTCTTTAATTTAAGCCAGATCACAAATTAAGAGTGACCAAGATGTTGACTTAAAACATACTTTTGTATGCAAACTACTCCCTCACGGAATATTTGTATTATACACCATAATATAAATTTTAACAATTATATAAATATGAACAATTTGTAAATTGCGTGTATAAATATATTGTTTTTTAAGTATATAATTTGGCTTTTACATTATTCTACTTTAACATTAAGCATAAAAAAGCAGCGACATATCACAAAATCCTATATCACTGCAATTTATATAATTTATTCATATTCAAAGTTTAGTATGCATATTCAATATTTGTTCTGTATTATAAATTTTATCTTAACTCAATATATCAGAGCTTTTTAGCCCCTTTTATAAGTCTTCATATATTTATTTATCTTTTTTGCAAGCCCATCTGTGCTTTCCTTTTGCATACGCCATTTCCAGTTAGTTCCAATTGTTGATGGAATATTCATTCTTGAATCACTGTCAAGTCCAAGCAAGTCTTGCATGGTTACTATTGCAGTGTCTGAAACACATTCCCAAGCAGCTTTCATCATTCCCCAGTTATAACCCTCCTGCTCAGTGAAATGCAAATATTCAGCGGCACATTCTGCCTCTTGTTTGCTTGCATTGTTTATCCAGCCTATTATAGTATCATTGTCATGCGTTCCTGTATAGACAACAGAGTGCTGTGTATAGTTG
>RZYX01000407.1 GCA_009930155.1 Clostridia bacterium
TTTATTGATACCAAATCAAACTATTGCTCAAGGAGTAGCAATAAATAGTGACGGCTCCAACGCAGACAACTCTGCTATGCTTGATGTAAAATCTACAAACTCAGGTATGCTTATACCGAGAATGACTCAAGCACAAAGAAATGCATTAACTTCTCCGGCTGCAAGTTTGATAATCTTTCAAACAGATGATACTCCGGGATATTATTACAATTCGGGAACACCTGCAAGTCCGGTGTGGGAACGATTAGCAACCGGAAGCGATTTAGGTTTTGTTGATGGTTCAGGCGCTGCAACAAGAGTAGCGTTTTGAACAGGAAGCACAACTCTTGGGTCAAGTGCAAATTTGTATTGGAATAATACTAGTGGGAGATTGGGTGTTGGGACTTCTAGTCCAACAGCAAAAGTTCATATAACGGCTCCATCTAGTGGCTCAACCTTAAAAGTTGGCAGACTAAGTGGACAACCAAGTATTGAAGGAACTGATAGCTGGATGATGATAGAACAATCTGGTGCTAATCCACTGGCATTAAATTATTATGGTTCAAATGACGTTGTTTTGGTAAATGGTTTTGCTGAAGGCGTTGATTGCAGCTAAATTTAGAAACTCCATTTTCGTATCTCTATTTTCCTTAACTTTGTCCAAATATTATTTTCCAAAAGTAATATTGAACACTAAAACTACGTTAACCCCTAAATTTTATACTAATGGCAAAGTCAAAAGACAGTAAAAAAGAGACAAAAAAAGAGCCGACAAAGTCGGCCAAAGAAAAAAAAGCAGAAAAAAGAGAAAAAAAGGCTAAAAAATAGCCTTTTTAATCAAAATATTTTGAGTACCAATTATTGATCAACTGAAGGAATCCAATTTAAGCTGGGTGAGCTCCGATAGCCATCGGAGTCGATCTAAGGTGGTTGAGCTCCGATAGCCATCGGAGTCGAACTCACCGCCTACTCCACCACAGGCCATACATTGTTATCCAAATACAATCTTATTGTTTTAATGTGATTCATATCAGCGTTTTCGCCTTGTTTAATTTCGTTTAACTGTTGATTAAAATTTGTTGTCCAACTATCATCAGCAAAAGTAAAAACTCTTAATATTGTTCCTTGCTGTGGATGATCTTCGCCATGATAAACTGTCCATGCATATTGTTTTCCTTTTACAAATTTTGTTTCGTCGAAAACCAATGTAAAAGTACTA
>RZYX01000408.1 GCA_009930155.1 Clostridia bacterium
TGATGTTTGTTATTTGTTTGATTATCAGCTATAAATATACAAATAATCTCCCTATATCACAACTTTTTTTATGATTTTCTTATCCCGAACTCACGTTATTAGCTTTGAGCATTTTCATTGCAGATGACTTCACCTTAAATTCAAAATCCACATATTTTGATTCCGTCGTAAAATCATCAAAAATAATAACTGGAATATTCTTGAAAATTCCCTGTTTCTCATCTGTATGCCCAATTAAGAAAGACTTTCCTGCAGTCAAGACGGGCGTTTGATATAAATCAGAATAGTTGGTAGTTTGCACGATATATTCTGTTGGTTGTTCATAATCTAATATGTCATCTAATTGGCACCATGCCCAACTTTGTGGTATCTCAAAGGGCAAGTTCCCATAATGTGAGATAGCCAAGATAACTTTGCTGCCGTATTTATTTTTAAATTAATAGAATATGGTAACAGAATTTCAAAAATCGCTGAGCAAAAACGACTTGGCGGAGAACACAATTACGTCCTATGTATGGACAGTGAATCACTTTCTGACTCACTATGAATCAATAAACAAAGAAAATCTTTTGGCTTACAAAGGTTTTTTGATTGAGCATTTCAAACCACAGACAGTGAATTTACGCTTACAAGCGGTAAACAAGTATCTTGAGTTTATTAAAAAAGACCGACTGAAACTCAAGTTCGTTAAAGTACAACAGAAAAACTTTCTTGAGAATGTAATCAGTGACGCTGATTATAAATTTTTCAAAACGAAGCTAAAAGCAGACGGGAACATTGAATGGTATTTTGTCGTTTGGTTTCTGACTGGAACGGGTGCTCGTGTAAGTGAATTGCTACAAATAAAAGCAGAGCATGTTTTTCTTGGTCATCTTGACATGTACACAAAAGGAGGAAAAATTCGGCGGTTGTATATACCAAAAAATTTGCGCTCTGAAGCTATTAAATGGTTAGAGGCAAAAGGATTGAAATCGGGGTATATATTCTTGAATCGCTTTGGAGAACGGATAACGACTCGCGGAATCTCTCAACAGCTAAAGCATTTTGCATCTAAATATGGCTTGAATCTTCGTAAGCACCCGAGTAACTACCTCTTGATTACCGAAAATCCCGTGCTTTTGTAACCATATTTACAGCTCTCTTCCCGATGTACTTTCCTTACCCTTGAAGGTGTATGGTATCTCCAGGAGGTCGAAG
>RZYX01000409.1 GCA_009930155.1 Clostridia bacterium
TCTTAAGATTCAAGTTGCAGATGAAAGTGGTATTCGTTTTGTAGAGATTTCTTTGTTTGATGGCGAGAAAAGTGTTGTTCTTGAGTCAAAAGAGATAACTGCTCTGCAACAGATTGTTGATTTAAATGTGACGTTCCCAAAAGCAGGACTTAATCCTACTCAGAAAGTGTTTGAACTGAGTATTAAAGTAGTTGATAAAAGCAAATGGAACTTTTTTGCAGGGAATAGTGCGTATGCGAAAACCGTCATTAAGGTTGATACTAAACGTCCTGAAGTGACTATTGTCAATAATTCATATAAAATTACAAAAGGTGGTGTTGCTACGGTTGTGTTTAGAGCATACGACGAAGCTATGAAATCGTTGTATATTGAAACAAATTTTGGAAAAAAATTCTATCCAACACCTTTTTATAAAGAGGGCTATTATATTTCGTTTGTTGCTTGGCCTACGACGGTTGAAAATTTTAGTGCATCTATTGTGGCTACGGATCGAGCAGGAAATATCAGTCGATCACATATTGCCTATTTCCTTCAAGATAAAAAATATAAAACATCGACGATTGCTCTAAGTGATCGTTTTTTAGAAGGTAAAATTACTGATCTTATTTCAGAGATGGCTCCAGCACAATCTTCACTTTTGGCATTAGAAAAATTTAAATATGTCAATGAAGAGATGCGTAAAGGTAATGAAGAGGCTATTTTAAAGGTAACTTCAAATATACCTACTGACTTGATAAAAGGTTTTTATCTCAAGCCTTTTTATCCTTTGAGAAATGGACAAGTGGTTGCCAGCTTTGGAGATCATCGTTTTTATGAATATAATAAACAGCCTGTGAGTCAATCGTTCCATTTAGGATTAGATTTTGCAAGTAATGCACAAGCCTCTATGCAAACGTCTAATGATGGCGTTGTTGTTTTTGCTCGTGAAAACGGTATTTATGGCAATAATATTATTATTTCTCATGGCTTAGGCGTTTATTCTCTTTATGGTCATTGTTCAAGCTACATGATTAAAGAGGGTGATGTGGTAAAGGCTGGAGAATCGATTGCAAAAACGGGTGTTACGGGGCTTGCTTTAGGGGATCATTTGCACTTTGGTATGTATGTACAAGGGGTGGATGTAAGGCCTGAAGAGTGGATGGATGAAGTATGGCTTAAAGAGAGTATTTTTAGTATT
>RZYX01000410.1 GCA_009930155.1 Clostridia bacterium
CATAATTACTATCTGGTGCATAACCAATACCGAAATCTTGGATCAATTTGTCTGTTAATTTCCTATCCGTCTTTAAATATTCCATCGCCTTCGACGATTTTTTTAAATTATCTACAAAAAAATCTTGAGACAATTTGTGTATTCTTTTTATTTTTTCTTTTTCATCAGAAAAATCCTTAGAAAAATTAGAATTAGTTATAAATTCAGATATATCCAATCTTTGCTCCTCTGCAATTATTTTTATTGCATCCATAAAATCAACTTTCTCATATTCTATAATAAATGTAATCGCATTTCATCATAAACCAGAACTAAAATCTTTAAATATTTGTTTTTGTGGAGAGACCATAAAAGATGGCGTTTTCTCATTTTGAAATGGCGATAACGGGATACGCTTATTACACTTTACCAGGCACTTATGAAATGACTATCAGCGTAGCCGAAAGCGCGAATTATCATGTTGGAAGCGAGGTGTTTTGTTTGCAAATCAACAAGGCACAATTGCAGATTTCTGCCGATAGTAATCAGGAGACAACTTATACAGGCATGCCCCAAACAGTTGTTGCCAGTGTCGATACTACTAAGGCGCAATTGGCAGAGCGTATCTCATATACGAACGCTGGATCATACCAGATAACGGTAGAGATAGCGGATAATGTATGTTATTATGCAGAAAGTGTTGTAGTTTCTTTTGTTATTAATAAAGCCGTTACCATTATTACTGCTGAACAAAACTATGAATTTGAATATAACAAAACTGCGCGGATACCCTCTGCTACCATCAATCATACGGAGACGACGATAACCACGCAAGAAATTTGCTTGAATGCGGGTACCTACGAAACAAATCTAATAGCCGCCGAGACCGCCAATTATTTATCGGCAGAACAAGCGGTCACTATTATCATAACAAAAGCGACACCTTTGCTGTCACTTAATACAGCTACCATAAACTATACAGGCAATGCGGCAAATTTGTACGGCATTTCGAGTAGCGGCGCCGAAGTCATAATCAGCTATAACGGTGACTCCATAATGCCTGCCGATATAGCCACCTATACAATAGATCTTTATTGTGCAGGTGATAGCAATTATTACGAGGCTAACGATACGGCAGCTTTAGAAATTGTGTCACAAGGAGCGGGCACATCGGAAGATCCCATTATGATTTATGT
>RZYX01000411.1 GCA_009930155.1 Clostridia bacterium
ATATTGATATGCTCGTGATGCACAAATTTAATGTTTTTCATTGGCATTTAACAGATGATCAAGGATGGAGGATTGAGATCAAGGAATACCCTAAATTAGTAGAAATTGGTTCACAGAGAAGCGAAACAGTTATTAAAAAGAATTGGGGCGAATATGATGGCATACCTTACGGAGGTTATTATAGTCAGGATGAAATCAAAGAGATTGTAAAATATGCCGAAGACCGCTTTATTATGGTTATTCCTGAAATAGAAATGCCCGGACATGCTCTTGCAGCTTTAGCATCGTATCCTGAGCTTGGTTGTACAGGAGGTCCGTACGAAGTTGGAAAAACTTGGGGAGTGTTTGATGATGTCTTTTGTGTCGGAAATGAAAAAACATTTGAGTTTCTCGAAAATGTTATTGATGAGGTTTGTGAGCTTTTCCCAAATTCACCTTATATTCATATTGGTGGTGACGAATGCCCAAAAACAAGGTGGGAGACATGTCCCAAATGTCAACTTCGAATTAAAGAAGAAGGTCTTGCAGACGAGCATGAGTTACAAAGCTATTTTATACAAAGAATGGAAAAGTATATTAACGCCAAAGGGAAAAAAATTATTGGTTGGGATGAAATACTTGAAGGTGGATTAGCTCCGAATGCAACCGTAATGTCATGGAGAGGCGAGGAGGGAGGAATTGCCGCGGCAAAGCAACACCACGATGCAATTATGACACCCGGAGGATATTGTTATTTTGATCATTATCAGAGCGAAGATATTGAAAATGAGCCTTTTGCGATAGGAGGTTTTACTAATTGCGAAAAAATTTATGGATGGAATCCTATTCCGGATACCTTAACAACGGATGAGGCAAAATATATAATTGGTGTGCAAGCTAACGTATGGACAGAGTATATTCTCGATTTGCCTCATATCCAATATATGGTTTTACCTCGAATGGCTGCTCTTAGTGAAGTTGCCTGGTCTAATAATACGAGAGACGATTATTCTGAATTCAAAAAACGTTTGCAAAAAATGTTTATGAGATATGACGCAGCCGGGTATAATTATGCAGAGCATGAGTTGGAGTAGAGTTAACCCGCATTATTCACCACTTTTTATTTAAATTCAAGTAAATAACTGATAGTTACATGTTTACAATGTTAATCAATAGTTATTTATATGCTTAAATC
>RZYX01000412.1 GCA_009930155.1 Clostridia bacterium
ATTAACATAGTGGCTCAATATCATTAACTCGCATGCTAAAAACGCGGTAACATATTCAGGGTCAAAGTCTTCTGTCGTATATTATGGGATTGCGAGAGACTCAGTCGAAAGAAGCCAGAATATAAAAACTAAAGCACTTTTGATTTTTTCGACTAGAAATAGATTTTTCAGAATTGATCTGTTAATGATGTTATTACTCATTGGTTGTGATTAAATATAAGTTGATTTGATCTTGAGCCAGTCTTTGAATTTATCTTTGACAGAGGAAGCCATGAGCGATTTCATTGATTATTACGAACTGCTTGAAGTGAGTCCGCGAGCTTCTCGCGAAGTAATAGAATTAGCATATAAGGCGGTTGCAAAAAAATACCACCCAGACTTAAATGACGCTGCAAAACAAAATGTTTACTCTCGCAAAATGGCTTTAATCAATGAAGCACGAGAAGTTTTGCTGAACGACATTAAAAGAATTCGATATAATTCTCGATATAAAGAACATTACAGTGATGCAAAGGTGAATAATCCAAGCAATTACGCAACAAAAGCTAGCACCAGCAATAATGATGCAAATTTTAATGCCAAAACCAATAATGCAGATGATAAGAAACAAACAACTCAAGATGAAGACAACAAAAGCAGATCAGACAATACCAATTCGACGAAAAAGGTGATTGATGAGTCAGGAAACGACAGAATTGCTAACATTTTAATGCTTGTTGTCTTTTCTGTTGTTGTTACGGTAATTCTTGGCATGGCAAGCGATTACTCCTACCCGCAACCGTCAGCAACAAGTACATATCAAAAAATTATTGAAACTACACAAACTCAAAATAGATACCGGGCGTCTGATAGTGATGAATATATTTTCGACAATATAATTTCAATTCCAGACTATTCTTGGAAAAGAAATGAATCTGGCGTTTCTAGATTTGATATAGATTTTCGGAACAAATCCAATAGAACGATTCAAAATATCACTATCAAAATTTCATTTTATGATGAGAACATAAAACCTGTTCCAAAAGATAGTGAAGGCAATTATTACACTACATTGCTGTTAAACGAACCAATAAAACCTAACGAAGTCGGCGGACTCGGCAAGTACTGGGGTGATGTAAGTGTAAACCCTGATATTGAGCGTTGTAGATTCGAAAATGTGAATATTACGTACAC
>RZYX01000413.1 GCA_009930155.1 Clostridia bacterium
CGCTTTACATGTAAAAGGATTTCGTACCTTAGCTCGTGTCATTATGGGTATTTCACAGGTTATCACCAATATTGATATTCACCCCGCATGTACGATTGGACGCCGTGTCTTTTTAGATCATGCGTTTGGCGTTGTCATTGGTGAAACCGCGATTGTGGGAGATGATGTATTAATCTATCAAGGCGTTACTTTAGGGGGCGTTAGTTTGGACAGAGGGGTTAAACGTCATCCCACCATTGGCAATAAAACTGTTATTGGTTCAGGGGCAAAAGTCTTAGGTGATATTCATATAGGAGAAAACTGCCGTATCGGCTCTAACTCTGTGGTGGTTAAAAGCATTCCTGACGACTCAACAGCGGTGGGGATTCCCGCCCGTATTATTGAAAAAGGGCGTGATAAAAATCCTATGGCACACAATAAAATCCCCGATATCAATAAAGAACTTTTCATCTATATGTTTAAACGTATCAAAATTTTGGAAGAAGCTGTTTTAAAGAGCCATCATGATGCTAAAGTAAAAGATGATGAGCTTGAAACCATTTATAAATGTTACCTCGAATCGGTCAAAGAATAAACCTTTTTTTGAATAAAATAGTTAATTTTTCGCTATAATCTGCACGATATTTTTACAGGGGAAGTCTTCATGTTATCACAAAGAGTTCAAGTTTTATCACCGTCTTTAACGCTAGCCATTACGGCATTAGCAAGAGATCTCAAAGCACAAGGGAAAGATATTCTCAGCTTCTCAGCAGGTGAGCCAGATTTTGATACACCACAACGTGTTAAAGATGCTGCAATTGAAGCTATTCAAAATGGTTTCTCAAAATATACTGCTGTTGCAGGTACACCTGAAGTCTTAAAAGCGATTGCTGGTAAGCTTAAGCGTGAAAACAACCTTGATTATAAACCGTCTCAAATTGTTGTTAATGTAGGTGCGAAACACTCATTATTCAATATTTTTCAAGCGATTATTGATGAGGGCGATGAAGTGATTATTCCTTCTCCTTATTGGGTCACTTACCCTGAAATTGTTAAATATTCTGGAGGTATACCTGTTTATATTGAAACAGATGACTCTACGAACTTTAAAATCACACCTGCACAACTTAAAGCAGCGATTACACCTAAAACAAAAGTTCTTTTGTTTAATACTCCTTCAAATCCAACAGGCT
>RZYX01000107.1 GCA_009930155.1 Clostridia bacterium
ATTTAAGCATATAAATAACTATTGATTAACATTGTAAACATGTAACTATCAGTTATTTACTTGAATTTAAATAAAAAGTGGTGAATAATGCGGGCTAACAAAATTGTTCCAAGTAATCCACCAATACCGTGAACTCCCCAAACGTCTAATGCGTCGTCCCAACCGAGTTTGTTTTTAAGTTGTACAGCAAGATAACAAACAGCTCCTGCGGAAATACCAATTATTATTGCAGCCCAAAGAGGAACAAATCCTGCAGTTGGAGTGATTGTAGCAAGCCCTGCAACAGCACCGGTTAAAAGTCCCACAAATTTTGGTTTGCCTTCTCTGACCCACTCAATTATTAGCCAAGTTATAGCTGCAAAAGAAGCAGCGATATCGGTATTTAAAAATGCTAAGGTTGTTATTTCATCAACTTTTAATTCAGATCCGGCATTAGCCCTCACCGAAGGTAATAATGCGGGATAATTTGATTGTATATAATAAAAAATTATGTGTTTTTGGGATATATTTCGAGAAATAAGCTTATTGGGAGATAATCATTATAATAGCATAGGGGATGCTGCACCTTTCAACATTTTATCACCATAAAATTCAGCTTGATAGTTACAAAATTATGTGATTTTAGCAGAACAGTTTTAAGGTTTAATAGTTCGTGAAGCTTTTTTATACTCAACCGCCATAGGATTTTGTAATATAAACCGTATCTTTTGCACCTACTCTTCTTCACAATTTATTTCAATAGCTACTGCTATTCAAAGAAATTCTTCATCGATTAGTTACAAAATCTACTATTTTCTAAATATAAAATCCCATCCCGGTTGAGTATAAGTTAAATTATTTCTATTCCTGAGCTGTAC
This sequence comes from Clostridia bacterium, assembly GCA_009930155.1. Next base: position 858 of record RZYX01000107.1, read on the forward strand.
TACCAAACCATTTAAGAGTTTTTTCTCCAACACCCGGTATGTCGATATGTATTAAGTACATTCCGTTAGCAATTTTGTTTCCGTATTTGTCGTTGAGGTCCCAACTCCAGAAGGAATTGCTGTCGTTTTTAGTGACCTTTTTAACAAGGTTTCCAGAAGCTGTGTAGATTGAAATTTCACAAATTTTAGGAAGATTAATAATTCTTACATAATTATCGTATGTGTAATTACCGTAGTGATTGCCCCAATAATAAGGATTAGGGACAATATTTATTATGTCGAGAACTTCTGAAAGGGCTTCATAATTCGATGTTTCGGGTTGCAGACCATTAGTTGAAAATTTAAAAACAGGATAGTTATTATTTTCTGGATTACTTATTTCAAATTCGTTTATTCCTTTATGATATGGCATTGAAACTCTAAGTTTGATTAGCACATCGGTAGCTAGCAAATCGTAGTCTTGTTTTTTGAAAGGAATTGCACACCACATAGCAGATTTCCAAACAGTAAGAAAGTCTGTAATTGTATTATAGTTATTGTTTTCGAACTCCATCAGTTTTTGGTGAATAAATTTACAAGAATCGTATGCCGGAACAGTTTGATTTTCTTGATTTATATAAGATCTGTCATTACGCATTATGTAAATAGTGTGTTTTCCACCAAATCTTGGCCCCGATATTGTGTTTAGTCCTTCATAGTAGTCATTGTTATCGTGTTCGGCCGGATTCCAAATCATATCATCGCCATTGTGGCCAACCATCCACGAATCTTCTCCAAATACAATATTTAAGCGTTCGCCGGTATTTATATCAATCGCGTAACCCGGAAACCATCCTAGTCCATGAGTTCCGCTATTATCAGGATTGCCATCTTTATCAACTGAAGGACTTTTTCGTAAGGTGAATTTTAGAGCATTGCCTACAGATAAGTAGTTTACTTTTGGGGTTACCGGTTCTATTAGATTTGGACACTCTGTAACTGGCACCCATTCGTTTTCACACATTTCTACAACACATGCTCTTGACCATTTTGATTTGTCTGAAGTAATTACGATATTGACACTAGAAATTAACTGAGAGTACGGTTGTAATTGAGATCTTACATAAGGGTCCGACAGACCAAAGCGAAAATCACTTGTGAATATATATGGAGCCCATGTTCCTGCTAAGATTTTTTCAAAGTATTGATTAGCGTCATAATATTCTAAACCAGCCATTTGATAATCGTTGTATGACATATCAATGCACTCGTTTATTGCATTGGTCGAATATTTATTGCCAACGCGAATCCAGTTCATTGCGTCTTCTCCGTCTCTATCTTGGACAAAATCAAGCCATTTTTTTGTTGTGTCGTCAAATTCTATTGATGCTTCGAGAAAACCGTTTTGCTTTTCATTTTTATTCGCATAACCAGCATAATTAACTTGTTTTATCGAGATAGAGAATCCCCAGTCTAAAAATAATTGTTCGTAGTCGTTATTGTATCGAATAAAAACTTCGCTTTCTGCTATATCTCCAGAAGAATTTTCGATTTTGTATGTAAAGGGAACAAATGTATTGGGATCGGTGAGGCAACTACCCAAATTATGTCCTAGAAATCCATTTGAAACTCTAGCGGGAGCATTAGTGCTAAATTTTATTGTATAATTATCGTTAGGTACATTGAGAGGATCAATAATTTTAATATCTATTGGACCAGCACCATTTTCATAAGTGCGAGTTTTTGCTTTCCATGGATATCCAGACATTATTTCATTTACGGTTTGGTTGCTTAGTTCGATTATACAATTTGCATTTCCATGTCCTTCGGTCATAGTAACCTGTGGAGCGAAACCATATTGAGTATTAAAAATAGTTCCATTGTTTTCTATTGTTGGAATATGTGGTGTTGCAGTGTAGGTTTTTATATTGTTTTTACCGGCAAGATAAGTGTTTTTGTTCCCGTACCAATTATCCGGATTATTTGCATTATATGGCATTGTTTTATTCGCTGCGTAAGCAATAGCAGTGTACCAATAGTCTTTTTGATTAACCAAAGTGTCGTTTGTTAAACTAAACATGTCTTTTTCGATAACAAAAGTTTGAGAAATGCCGTTGTTTTCACCATAGACTTCAATTTGTGGGATATATTGGGCATTCTCATAATCGTAAATAAAGTTTGTTATAACTCCTAATGAGTCTTTTATGTCGCACTGAAAAACCTGTTTTACTAAATCGGAATTATGTTTGTCTTTTAGTAAGTCCACATCTGGATTTTTTAGTTGAAAGACTTGATAACCCTGAAACTTGTAGTACTCATCACAAGGTGAAATGTTTTGATCACATTTTAAATTATAATCTTTTTCGGAGTATTGTGCCAGATAATTATTTGAACTTGATTTGTTTACGAGATGAAAAATAAGTTTTTTATCAGATTCTATTATTGTAAGATTTGGAGCGTCAGGCCCTTCGAGAACTCTAAAACAATTATCAAACAGGTTTTGAGCCATATCATCAACTCTTTTCATTACCTCGACAGATTGATAATTGTCTCCGTTTATTGCTCTACCATATACAACTCCCATGCTTATGTTATTTACAGCACCCGGATAAAATGTTACAGGACCGTTAGAGATAATAAATCTACGATCTCCCTTAGAGTTGCTTTCTGTCTCTTCTGACCAGCCTGGCATTACAACTCCATTTTGACCATATCCGCAAATATCAGAAGTGGGGTTGCCCGGAAACAAGAAATTTGTCGGAACATCAACATTGCCTCCACCAGAGTAATGACCGGTACCACCATAAAGTAGGTGCGTCCCATCTATCCAATGCGAACTTAAATAGTTGTAATAGTCTTCTTTTTCGACAGGGGGTATAGTATTGGGCTCTGCTCCTGTCCATCCACCATAAAAATGCATAAAGTTTGTGGCTCCCCATCTTTCATTGTCAATTATTTCGTCTTGGAAATTAAGCCCATTAATGTTTCCATTCATAATATCTCCTAAGGAGCAATTTAGTGTTTTAACTCCATCTATAATTTCGTAGCTGCTTGTATTATCCTGACCATCCGGATCTTGGAACAGACCTTCGAAAATATCTATCCCAACAGCAGGAGGGGAGGCGCCATATCCTGCGATTCCCTCAGCAGTTTCGTCATTATTGTCTCCATTATATGCATAACCTAATCCACGTTGTACATCACAGCCAATGTAATCATCTTTCGCGTATCCTAAATCTACATCTGTCCAGAAACCAACATAGGCATCATATAGAGTTTCTGTAGAACGATTTATAATCTCGTAATTATAAAATGTTAAATCATTTAAAGGAGTATTTGTTGCGTAAGCATAAGCAATTGCCCTAATCTCCATTCCAATAGGTTCGCTACCCGAGTTGGTATGCTCTTTACCGGCATCGTTAAAAACAAACCAAATTGCCTGATCACCTTTTAATGCTTGTCTTTTGTTTCGTGGTTTCAAACAATCAATGTCATCAGTAATGCTATCGTTAGGAAATTCAAAGTATGGAAAGTCTCCATCGTATGGATTATAATATCCATCGTTATTATTGTCCCAGAAAGGAGCGAGGTACATATCATAGCCACCTTGTGGTCCATGAGCAGGCCAATTGATAATAATATCAGGAATGGAATATGTTGAATATTCGTCGGAGTTGCAATTTGGATTATTTTGACAATTCCACCAAGCTCTAAATTCTTTAACATCTTCTTTTGTGATACTCCACATTTTATCGTATTGTCTGCAAATGTCAACAGACGTTTGTCCTATATCAGCGCCGGCAGTAATTAGCGGACCAGGAGAAAAATCGACACCTCTTTGTCTGAACATAGTTGTTGCAACTTTTGTTTGATTATTTGCATCTTTGCCTCCAATCCAAATTGATCCTGCAAATAAAACACTTTTACCGCTACCTTTAGGTATTTCATATACAGCTCTTCCTTGCAAATCCCACCACATATCACCAATTGATTGTATTTTTGCTCTAACATTGTTAATATTTAGCTCTGTAGATGTTTGTGCGATGTCACATTTGGCTGTCGCTCTTTGGGCATTAATAATAAGCGGATTAGCCATAAGAACAACCAAAATTAGTAAAAAGAGAATTTTCATAGATAAGAGTATGTAAAAAATTATATATTGTGTACTGCAAGATACAAATAAATAATATAATTCAAAAGAAAAAGCAAAAAAAAATCTGCCGAAGCAGATTTTTTTATAAGTAGTTTATTACTATAGAGTTATTCTAGCGCCAAAAGTATGAACTCCACCAAAAGGTTGAGTAAATCTGTAAGAATAATCTATTGCAATAACTGATTTATTTTCTTTATTTACAGGTGCTTGGAGAGTTAAACCTGCTGTTGGACCTGTAAATGCAGTTGAACGTGTCGCTACATCGAAGAGACCTTCTTCATAAACATAACCACCTCTAACAAAGAAATATTCTTTAAACCCATACTCCATACCAATGTGATATTGGTCTTTAGTGAATGAGTTAGAAGTAAAGTTTGCTGCCACAATTAAGTTATGGTCAGATGTAACTTCTTCGTTAACTTCATCAACTTTTGGTGCTAATTTAAAGTGATAAGAGAATCCTATCTTGATTAAAGAAGGCAATTCGAATTCTTGACTTCTGTGTTCAATTGTCATGCTGGTACCGTTTTCAGAAAAACCGGTAAAAGATAAACCGTCACCTGTATATTTCATTGTGGTTCCAACATTTTTCATTGTGATACCAAAGCGAAGGTTATCGCGATTACGGTTTCCTGCTTTATCTTTACCAACACCTGTTACATATTGGATACCGGCGTCAATTGCGAAGCCCGAAGAACTAGCGTTAAAAATGCTTTGATTAATCATTTTAACTGTAATACCACCATAAATGCTATTAGAGAATTCTCTGGCATAGCTTAATCCC
>RZYX01000414.1 GCA_009930155.1 Clostridia bacterium
CAGCGACAAAGACGATTGTTCAAAACGTCTCGCCTACTAATAAAAACAGCGCTTCCAGATGATGAAGGCGCTGTTGTTTTTTGTATAATTTTTAGTGACTTTTTCGCTATAACTTGAAATGAGTGGGTAATTATTGATTTATTTATAAGTAAACCCTGCGCTTTGAGTCTGTGTGTCAACCATTTTTGCATACATACCTTTTTGAGATATTAAATCTCTGGGGGACCCTTCTTCTACGACTTTAGAGTCAATTACGACAACTTTGTCCGCATTTGCAACAGTACGCAAGCGGTGAGCAATAATAAGAACCGTTTTATTACGAACCAATTCTGTTATTGCTTCTTGGATTTTCGTTTCATTTTCCACATCAAGCGATGCTGTTGCTTCGTCTAAAAGAACAATAGGAGCGTCTTTTAGCAAAGCTCTTGCAATAGAAATACGCTGACGCTCGCATCCTGAAAGGGTCCCCCCGTTTTCACCAATCACAGTATTATACCCTTCGGGCATCTTGTTGACAAATTCATCGCACTGAGCAAGTAATGCAACTCTCAGAACTTCTTCATCTGTTGCGTCTTTTCTGCCAATACGGATGTTGTCCTTAATAGAGGTGTTAAACAAAACTACATCTTGAAAGACAACAGAATAATATTGCAAAAGTGTTTCAGGCTCGATTTCCTTAATATCCTGTCCGCCTAAAAGTACTCTACCTTTATTCACATCCCAAAACCTGGCTGAAAGCTTTGCTAAGGTGCTCTTGCCTCCGCCTGAAGGACCGACTAAGGCTGTTATCTCGCCTTGTTTTGCGGTAAATGAAATCCCTTTCAACACTTGCTTCCCTTCTTGATATGAGAAATCAACATCTTCAAAAACTATATCATAGTTCTTTGGACTAAACTCTTTTTTACCTTCTTGTATTGGCATTGCTTGCATTTCTCTCATTCTGTTTATACGAACATCCAGATAGAATAAAGCTGCAAGATTATTAAAGACTTCACTTATCGGAGCATAAATACGTGATGCAATCATTAAAAAGACAAGATATGTAAGCAGTTCAATTCCTCCTGAGAAAATCAGCTTTGCGCCAATAATTATTACACTTGCCATTCCTAGTTTTAGAAAGCTTTGAGCGGTATTTACAAGCCCGCCTACCAGCAATTCACCTTTAATT
>RZYX01000415.1 GCA_009930155.1 Clostridia bacterium
GAGCAAATTTATGTTGAACGAACGGCGGAGGAGAAAGAGTCTATACAGCGACTTGTGCAAAATGCGATAGGCCTTTCTCTCGAGAGAGGAGATTCGATTGAGGTTATAAACATTCCGTTCGATACAAGTTATTTGTCTGAGCAAGAGGTTCAGATGAGGAAAATGCAACAACAGCAGTTGTTGCACTCTATTGTACAACAATGGCCCTGGTTGATAGTGCTGTTATTGTTTGGTGTTTTCTTTTTTGTTTTGCAGAGAATTATTACACAAGCTTCTCTTGCAAAAGTGTCTATCGTCAGTGGTGATGTTGCCTCTCCGTTTTATACAGCTGGAGAAGATACTCGTCCACGAACGCCAAGTGAGTACGATGCCCTTATAAAGGAAAAAGAGGCGCGGGCACAAATGGAACAAGAGATTACAACGTTGGCAACATCAAATCCTGACGCGGTCGCAAAGATCGTTAAAGAGTGGTTAGAAGAGGATGCAAAGAAATCAAATGCTATATCACTAGGGATATCCCATTTAGATATAAGTGCTCATTAACAGGACTTACTTATGGTGGTGGAATGAACGAGAGTGGTGCAAAAGCGAGAACTTTATGTACTTCAGAATGCTATGAAACCAAGACATGTTTGAATGTCTCTCCTTCTAGTTTACTCCCTACAACATTATCTATACCCAATATACAAAGCTCTTTAGATGGGAATACAAGCATTGGAAGTTCAATTGTTACTACTGATGAAACTCGAAAAATAAAAAATATTGCTTTTACAACTGAGTCTGATAACTCAAATGAACCTTTTTATATAACAGTTATTTATAAAGACGCAAAAAATATTGAACGAAAATTAGTTTCAGACTTAAGAGTACATTCCTCCCTCGAAGAACGATTGTTCTCAATCAATGATATTGTAAAGTCTTTAAGTTTTAAGCTTTATACAAAATCAGGTGTTTTAGCAAATGCTAAAGTATCTAATATTGTTGTGACTTACATTTCAAATGAAAAGTGGATTTGTGCCGTTTAAATCATTGTTGATTGCTTCACCAACTTTTTTTACTGCTGCGAGAATTTCATTCTCCGGAATCGATAATGCAAATTCCTTGTCTTTTATTTGAATATTGTTCATGCGATAATAATTACTTTTTTCATCCTTTTTATAAATTGTTT
>RZYX01000416.1 GCA_009930155.1 Clostridia bacterium
ATTCCATATGCAATGGAAAATTGAAGTGTGCAGGCAAAAAGTGTCCATTTTAGCCCAATTTCTTGCCTTAAAACTGCCATTGTGGACACGCAAGGGAGATATAGAAGACTAAACACCATCATCACAATTGCGGTGACGGGCGAAAAAGTTATAACAAAACCGCTTGAGAGAAAACTACTCCCTAGTTGCTCGTCAAAATTGTTTGAGTTTGGCACTTTGTTTATTATCGCCATTGTGGCGACCACCATTTCCTTTGCCATCACCCCAACAAGCAAACTGACGACAATGCCATAGTTGCCAAGTCCAATTGGGACAAATATGACCTTCTTCAAATCAAACCCAAGAATTTTGAAGAGCTTATTGCCTGTGTTGCATTCAGTCATAATTCATTGCTTAATCCTTATATCTACACCTATTTGAAGATGAAGGAGGTTCATCCTTTTACTTACCCGATATATACAAAAATTGAGTATGTAGAATCAGTCCTTAAAGACACGTATGGCTTATTAGTGTACCAACATCAAGCTATACAAATAAGTGATTTTATCGAAGGAATGAGTAACGAAGAAAAAGAGACGTACAAGCTTGCCATAAGAATTATGAAGAATGAAATTGAACGTAGAAAACGTACTTTAGCTGATTATTCATTCTTTGAAAAAAGGGCATTGTTATGCTATCGTATGGCATATATAAAATCCAATTTGCCCGAACATTTCAGTCTGTTTATGGAAGAAAGGTGTAAAAAAGATAGTATTCAGTCTTGAAACAGGCAAAATCTTCCATAAATGGTCGTTTTTCTTTGGGTGTGCAATTGTTTTGCATAGATAATTTGTACTTTTGCATATAGAATTCATTCATAATTGATTTAAACTGGTTATGATAAGCAAAACATTCAATCGTTATATATGGCTGCTTAATCTTCTCTTACAGGAAAAGCAGTTGACCTTTGATGAAATCAGCAAACGTTGGAAAGAGAGCAATATGGGTGATAATAAACCCATGCCACTGCGTACTTTTCATCAACATCGTGGTGCCGTTGAAGAACTGTTTGGTGTCGAAATCAAATGCAACACATCCAAAGGGTACAAGTACTACATCGCCAATCCTGAAGTATTGAGGAATGACAAGACTAGAAAGTGGCTATTGAATTCTTTCAATCTTTC
>RZYX01000417.1 GCA_009930155.1 Clostridia bacterium
GTTGTTAATAGTGCAATCTAGTGTCACTTTTCCAGTGTATCCCGAGGGGACGTTATAGGTGAAAGAAGCATAAGTGAAATTGTATATATTACTGCCAGAAGTGAAAGAAAAATCAAGTCCAAACTTGCTTGCGTCATATTCAATCACAGGCTCGTCGTCATAGTTATAGTTGTAGAGTTCGTAGTCGGTGTCATAAGTTGTGTTTGTTGCCTCGTCTCTATATTGATAGGTGTCGGTGTTAGAGAAGATAAGTGGGTTTGTGTTATTGTCAATATATGCGTCGTAGTCAATAATATAAAATGAAAGTTCAAAAACACAAGAATTTGAAACTGCGCCATTTCTTGTGAAGGTGTAACTAATAATAAAACTATAAAGTCCTGTGCGGAATGAAACATCATTTTCAGCCCCATTTCCTCCAAGTTTGTTTAAAGTTGTTTCGCCTAAAACGAAAGGACATTCGGCATCTGGATTTGATTGGTCATTTGTAATGAGTGATAATAGGTTCACAGCGAAAGAATAGCGAGTGTTTGTGGAAGTGGTCTGGTCTGTTGGGCAATAAAGTGATATCTCATCGTCAGAACTTGCAGTGCGAACTGTTCCTTGCACAGCAATCGAATTTATCTGCGCTGTTGTGGAAGTGGTTGCCCCATTTGCATCGTTAAATCTGAAAAATAAAGTTTTATAGAGGAGGTCGTCGGGCGAACTGGAAGAGAGGACTATGTATGGAACGGTGTCGTCGTTCATTGAGTAATAATAGGTGTTGTTAGTGGAAGTTGTCGCCGTGAAAGTGGGAAGGTAGTCGGTGATAATATATTCATTATTTGTGGCACTTGGGGCAGAGGTAAAAAGAGAAAAAGGAATGTTTCCTGTCGAAGAATTTGTGTAGGAATATTGCTTTGAGTCTTCGGTTATTCCTGTGTTTGTAACACTGTTTGAAAAAGCGTTTGCAGAGATAACTTCGCTTGCATTAGGAGCGACAAAATAAAAACAACAAAAGGATAATAAAAACAAAATACTCGAAGTTATGATGGATTTGAATTTATGATTTCTCATTGAAGACACCTCTTTATTTTTATCTTAAAAGAATTAAAATTTACAAAGCAAAAAATTAATTTTATAAAAATTAATTTGGTTTAATGACTAACTAGCAAAATCATAATCT
>RZYX01000024.1 GCA_009930155.1 Clostridia bacterium
TTTTGATTACTCTCCTTTTAATGTTAATAAAATCTCTCTTAAAACCTTGCAAGCAACCGCCGTAGACACTCCACTTAGGTCATATATTGGTGCCAACTCATTTATATCACAAGCAACTATATTAAGCTCTTTCAGCTTCAAAATAGCACTTATAAGTTCAGAAAAGGTTGTTCCTCCTGCTTCTGGTGTTCCTGTTCCGCTAAAAATGCTTGGATCTAACACATCTAAATCAAGCGAAAAATAAACAGGCTTATCCTTTAGCTTTTCTACAACATCATCAAAGCCATTCAAATTGAATTTTTGCATAACTGTATGTTCTTTTGCAAATTCAAATTCATATTTTTCTCCGCTTCTGATACCGAACTGATAAATTTTATTATCTCCAACCTTTTCCCAAACACGCTTCATTACAGTTGAATGAGATAATTCCTCGCCCATATATTCATCCCTTAAATCTGTGTGTGCATCAAAGTGAATAACATGAAGGTCTGGATACTTTTTTAGCGTTGCCGTAACACTTGCAAGTGTTATTAAATGTTCTCCTCCAAGCATAACAGGAAGTTTTCCATCATTTAATATCTGCTCACTTTGGTTTTCAACCATCTCAAGCACTTTTTTAGTGTTACCAAACGGCAGGTCTAAATCGCCGCCATCAAAAACATTTATTTCACTCAAATCCTTATCTTGGTACGGCGAATATGTTTCTATCCCAAAAGATTCGTTCCTAATAGCTGATGGTCCAAAGCGTGTGCCAGGCCTAAAAGATGTTGTTCCGTCAAAAGGCACTCCAAAAATCACTATATCTGATTCAGCATATTCTTTGTCACAACCAATAAAGGTTTGAACATTTTTATTCATATTCCGCAAGCATCTCCTCAACATAGTTTGGCAAATAAAATGCACCTTTATGAAGGTTTGTATTATAATATTTTGTTTTTATTTTACGCTCATTCCACCTACTGCTATTTAAATTTTTAATAGGATAATACTTTTTTGAAGCAAAACCAAAAAGCCAGTGACCAGAAGGATAAGTTGGAATATGTGCCTGATAGACTCTGCTAATAGGAAAAGAATCAACAATTCGCTTATGCGCTCTTTTCATTGCAGTTGCATCATCATCATAAAATGGGCTTTCATGCTGATTTACCATGATGCCATCTTCTTTTAATGCCTTAAAACAGTTTCCGTAAAACTCCTTTGTAAAAAGTCCTTCTCCTGGTCCAAAAGGATCTGTAGAATCAACAATTATAATATCATATTCATTTTCATATTTTCTAACAAATTTAAGCCCGTCCTGATAATAAATATTAACCCGCTCATCATCAAACTTGCACGCTGTCTGTGGCAAAAACTCTTTACAAACTTCAACCACTTTTTCATCTATTTCTACCAAGTCAATTTGTTCAATGTCGTTGTACTTTGTAAGCTCTCTTATAACTCCGCCATCGCCAGCCCCAATAACAAGAACCTTTTTTACATCAGGGTGAACAGCCATAGGTATGTGCGTTATCATTTCATGATATATGAATTCATCTTTCTCGGTAAGCATCATAAGTCCGTCAAGGGTTAAAAACTTGCCAAACTCATAACTTTCAAAAATATCTATTCTTTGATACTTGCTTTTACCGCTAAAAAGTTGTTTATCAACTTTAATTGAGAATTTAACATTTTCTGTATGTTTTTCACTAAACCAAAATTCCATTTAGCATTCTCCCTTCAATACATTGATACGCTTTATTTCCATATCCTCAAGTCCAGTTAAAACACAGCCCTTTTCTTTTGCATATACAATATAATCTATAATTTCACTTGTTATTCTTTCTCCTGGTGCTAAAATCGGAATTCCTGGTGGATATAACATTACAAACTCTGTGCATATCTCACCATTGCTCTGCTCTAATAAAACGCTTTTTTTATCAGCATAAAACGCTTCCTGCGGAGATAACTCAACGGTTGGATTTATATATTCATGTACCAACATTCCGCCTTTATCTTTTTTATAAAGCCTTCTAATTTCTGTTAATGCACCAATTAATCGTTCTATGTTTTTGTAGTTTTTATCTCCTACAGAAATATATGCTAAAATATTTCCAATATCTCCAAACTCAATTTGAATATCATAATCGTCACGCAGAATATCATAAACCTCTATGCCCGCAAGCCCCAAGTCAAGTGTGTTTACTGACAGCTTTGTAATATCAAAATCAAATACACTATCACCGTTTATAAGTTCCTTTGAATAGGCATAATAATCCCCAATTTGATTTATTTCCTCTCGTGCATATTCTGAGAGTTCAACAACTCTTTTAAAGATTTCCTGGCCATTTAGAGCTAAATTCCTTCGTGAAATATCAAGGCTTGAAAGCAATAAATAAGAACCACTTGTTGTTTGAGTTAAATTTATTACCTGTCTAACATAATTTTCATTCACATTTTCGCCGCACAATAAAAAAGAACTTTGTGTTAAAGAGCCGCCCGACTTATGCATACTAAAAGATGACATGTCCGCACCTGCAGCCATAGCTGAAATTGGAAGATTTTCTCCAAAATAGAAATGTGTACCATGAGCCTCGTCTGCTAAAACTAGCATGCCTTTTTCGTGCGATATTCTTACTATTTCTTTTATGTTTGAGCAAATGCCATAATATGTTGGATTGTTGACCAAAATTGCTTTTGCATCAGGGTTTTGGATTATCGCTTTTACAACATCATTAACAGACATTCCAAGAGAAATGCCTAGTCTTTCATTTACTTGTGGATTTATATAAACAGGCACAGCACCGCATAAAATAAGTGCATTAATAACACTCCTATGCACATTCCGTGGCAGAATTATTTTGTCACCTTTTTTTAAAACAGAAAGTATCATTGCCTGAACAGCAGAGGTTGTACCATTAACCATAAAGAATGCATGAGATGCCCCAAATGCCTGTGCCGCAAGCTCTTCAGCCTCTTTAATTACGCTTACAGGATGACAAAGGTTATCAAGTGGCTTCATTGAATTAACATCAACTTCAAGACATTTCTCTCCAAGAAATTCAGTTAAATCTTTATTACCTTTGCCCCTTTTATGCCCTGGAACATCAAAGGGAACTATACGCTTTGTTTTAAATTCTTTTAGTGCTTCATAAATTGGTGCTTTATCTTGTATATTCAATTAGCTTTTCTCCTTAATACACATTGGTTCCGCTAAAAATTTCTATCATTTCTTGCCTTAAGCTGTTCGTTATATTAAGTCTTGTCCTCGGAGAAACTTCGTACACATCTGTGTTAAAAAGATAGTTCTGCAAAAAAACATCTTTAATTAACATCTTTGTATGAAAAATATTAGACTGATATATATTTACATCTATGGCATCATACTTTTCAAGAGTTTTTGGGTCAATATAATCCTGAATAGATGTTATTCTATGGTCAATATAAAGCTTTTTGCCTTGCAAATCTCTAGTAAAACCTCTTACTTTATAATCCATAGTTATAATATCAGAATCAAAACTACCTATTAAAAAATCAAGTGTTGATAGCGGCGTAATCTCTCCACATGTGGCAACATCAATATCAACCCTAAAAGTAGAAATAGCATTGTCAGGATGATATTCTGGATATGTGTGAACAGTTACATGACTTTTATCAAGATGCGATACTATTGTTTCACCATTTTTATTTTTTACCATGGATTCTTCCGCAATAAGAAAAGTTACACTTGCACCTTGTGGGTCATAATCCTGTTTAGAAATATTTAAAACTGTTGCACCTATCATCTCTGTTAACTTCAACAGGATATTTGTAAGCCTTTCTGAATTATATTGCTCATCAATATAAGCTATATAATCCCTTTGTTCACGCTCTGTCTTTGCATAGCAAACATCATAAATGTTAAAGCTAAGTGATTTTGTCAAATTATTAAAACCATAAAGTTTCATCTTGTTTTCCATAACATGCCTCCAAAACAAAAAATAGTTGTATTGCGATATACCACAATACAACTATAAAAAAGATCAAACTAATATCAGTAATTATTATTAGCAGAAAAACTGCTTTTATCTATTAACAAATTTTAGGTTTCAGAGTCTATATAGCAAAAACTACTTTTACTACTCTTATTGACCGTTTCACAAGTGTGTACGGGGTACACTTTGGTTATAAAGTAACCAACTTATAAAATTTGCGCTTCTAACGCAATCAATAATGTGGCAAATTACCCACGTGAGGCAATTAATATGACTATAATTAACTCTTAAAAAGAGCTGCCAAAAGTTGTTGTCATAAATTATGACTCAAAAACTGTTTTTTAAATATATCATATTTACTTTTATATGTCAATTATAAAAGTATTATAAAATTTACTACCGTGCAAATTTATCGCAATTCATAGTTTAATAGTTCAAAAGGTAAAAGATACTATAATTTTGTAGTTTTTTCTTGGCATAATAAGTTTTGATATAATTACTTTTATGCAAAGGAAGAGATAGCTATAAATATCAAAAAAATATATATTCCTTTAACTGTGGCTATTATATGCCTCGTCTTTTTTGGATGTTCAAGTCCTAATAAAAGTGACAAAGTAGCTGTTGCGAGTCCATTACAAGCATCAAAAGATGAATACAGCATTGCAATGATGTCTGACACGCAATTTTACAGCCAAAGTAATCCAGAGATATTTTATAAAATGACTCAATATCTTGTAGATAATGCAAAGACACTTAATCTCTCATATGTTATGCACACAGGCGATTTGGTCGAAAATTATTATGATGAAACTCAGTGGCAAGTTGCAAGCACTGCAATGCAAACTCTAAATAATATCCCACACGGAGTTTTGGCTGGCAACCATGACACAGACCCAAATCCAGAACTTAGACACGCAAATTACAATAAGTATTTTGGAGAATGGCGATTTAAAGACTATAAATGGTATGGCGAAAGCCATGAAAATAACAGTGCCCATTATGACCTTGTAAAAATCGGAAAAACTAATTTTATATTTGTATATATTAGTGATGACCCTAGCCAATGTTGTATAGACTTTGCAAACTCCGCTTTTCAAAAATACCCTAACCATGTAGGAGTTCTATGTACTCACAACTATCTGTCGCCAAATCAAACTTTGAGCCCTGTAGGAGAAAAGCTTAAACAAACTATTGTGGCAAAAAACAAGAATGTATACATGGTCTTTTCTGGGCATTTCTTCGTCGCTGAATGTTTGCCTACTCAGCTTGATGATGATGGCGACGGTGTAAATGATAGAACTGTATATCAAATAATTGCAAACTATCAAAACATCCCTGATAGCGGTTATATGCTTATTATAAAGATTAATGAGCCTGAAGGACTGGTAAGTGCTTTATCATATTCACCAATTACAAATGATTACCTTAAAAGCGATAGTGGCGTATCAACTAATATTTTTAGCTTTCAAGCACCTTGGAACAAGTAAACTTGCATAAAACACACGCCTTTTTTAGGCTTAACTTCGGCTTGATAATATGTCTTTTTATTGGTATAATATTATTAATAAATAAATACCGTATTGATTTTTTCAATACGGTATTTATTCTTTTTGAGGAGTTTTTGATAATATGTTTAAAAAGTTTGTTCGGGATTTAAAATTCGAGTTCAAAGATTATGATGGAAAAGCCTTGTCAAAAGATATTATGACTGGTCTTACCGTTGCCGCCGTTGCTCTGCCTCTTGCTCTTGCGTTTGGTGTAAGCTCAGGTGCAAATGCCGCCTCTGGTCTTATCACTGCTATTTTCGCTGGTATTTTTATTGCCTCTTTTTCTGGTGCTTCTTTTCAAATTTCTGGTCCTACAGGAGCAATGGCAGCTATATTGCTGCCGCTATCAGTAAAATATGGTATAAAAGGTGTTTTGACCGCTGGATTGTTATCGGGTGTCATTTTGCTTATTGTTGCATCGCTTAAAGTAGGCAAGCTGGTTTCATACATACCCGCTCCTGTAATTACAGGCTTCACCTCTGGCATTGCTGTTGTAATTGCAATCGGTCAAATCGACAATTTTTTTGGCACTGTTTCAAAAGGAGAAAATACAATCACAAAGCTTTCCTCCTACGCCACTCTTGGGTTTAGCCCCAACTGGTATGCTGTAATGTTTGGCGTTCTTGTAGTTCTTATCATGGTATTTTACCCCAAAAAGTGGAAGTCTATTGTGCCATCTTCACTTGCTGCAATAATAATTTCACTTGTACTCAACCTAATACTTTTTCCTGACGCATCTAATTCTGTCGTTATGGAAGTTGGCGCTATCCCTAAAACATTAATAAGTGAAAATGCTCTTTTTTCAACTGGTATTGATTTTGCAAACATATCTAATCTTATTTTGCCGGCCTTCTCAGTTGCTTTGCTTGGTATGATAGAAAGCTTGATGTGTGGAGCAAGTGGAAGCAATATGACCGGAGAGCAATTTGACTCTAACCGTGAAATTGCCGCACAGGGCTTGGGTAACATCCTTATTCCTCTTGTTGGTGGCGTTCCTGCAACCGCAGCAATCGCAAGAACTTCTGTTGCTATTAAAGCAGGCGGAAGAACAAGACTTGTAAGCGTTGTTCACTCTATAACACTTATTGCTTCTATGTTTTTGCTTAGCGGAGTTATGTCGCATATACCTCTTGCCTCTCTTGCAGGTGTTTTAATGGTTACTGCATTTAGAATGAATGAGTGGGAATCAATTAAACTGATAATGTCCAACAAGTTCAAATCACAAATTATCCAATATAGCGTAACTATGATTTGCACTGTTGTGTTTGATTTAACAATAGCTATTGCCGTTGGAATTTTAATGGCTATGCTTGCCTTTGTTAAACAAAGTTGTGAACTTAACATTGCAGTTAGCGATATCGACCTCGAAAAGATCCCAACAAACATAGATTGTGACCATTCAAAAACAAAGGTTGCTTATCTTTCTGGACCAATATTTTTTGGCACACAAGAAAAGCTTACATCATTTGCCAATGAAATTGAAGACACAAAAATCCTTGTACTTTCAATGCGTGGCGTTCCAAGTATTGATGGTAACGGAATTGATGCACTTGCACAGTCTGTTTGCATATTAAAAGCAAAAAAAATTGATGTTCTTATGTGTGGTGTTCAAGAGCAGGTTGAACACGAACTAGACCGAGTGCCTTTTAAGCAACTTATTGGCGAAGAAAAGTTCTTTTGGGATGCCATTGCAGCTATAAAAAGCACTGAGGAAACTAAACAGCCCGCCTAAAACATTATAAATAATATGTTGAAACACAGCTATACTTTTCTGTATTGCTGTGTTTTTTTATAACAACAAAACCAGAGTCAAATACAGCTGTGTTAATCATAAAGTTAATTAATATTATATTTAAATGTAATATAATCATTTATAGAAATAATAAAGGTTGCCTTTGCCGCTTTGGCAATATAAATACAACATAAAAACAGGCTCTAGTGTAAAGTATATAACTTTACATTAGAGCCTATTTTTATAATAATGATATTATTGAGTACTATATTACCATTCCACCATTGACTCCTATTACCTGCCCTGTAATAAATCTTGCTTTTTCCCCACTCAAAAATAGTGCAAGCTGTGCAATGTCGTTTGGCGTTCCTATTATCCCCAGTGGCGTTTCTTCCCTCAGCTGCTGAACAGTGCTTACATCCAAGCCCTCATTCATCTGTGTTTCTATTACTCCAGGACAAATGCAATTAACCCTTATGTTTGATGGCCCCACCTCTTTTGCAAGTGCCTTTGTAAGCCCCACCACCGCTGCCTTTGATGCAGAGTAATGCACCTCACATGATGCTCCTACTTGACCCCACATAGAAGATATGTTAATTATACTACCACGCTTTTCGCTAATCATTGATGGCAATACAGCTTTGCAACAATTAAAGACACCTTTAACATTAACATCAAACATTCTGTCAAAATCGCTCTCTGTTATATCGCAAAAAAGCTTTTGCTGTGCTATTCCCGCATTGTTGACAAGCACTTCTACTTTACCCATAGTGCCCTCAATCTCCTGTAGCATTTGTTTTACTGCCTGTGCATCGCTAACATCGGCACAAAAAGCTTTTGCAGAATAACCACACTTAATAAGCTTCTGTTCAAGCAACACTGCCTGCTCTTTTGAACTACTATAATTTATTGCTACACAATAACCATTTTGGGCAAACAAGGTTGCAATCTGTTCCCCTATTCCTCTTGAAGCACCTGTTATTAAAGCTGTCAATTAAAACACTCCCTAAAAAAATACCCCATGCATTAGCACAGGGCATTAATATTAAACTTAAAATTATGATGTTGGGTTATCAATCTGTGATACAAACTGACCTACTGATTCAGGGTCATTTGTATACTCTGAAGGAATAACAAACATATCCTCTGTTACATTACCTGAAACACCAAACTTCTGATAGCCCGAAGCAATTCCATCAACAGAAACAACGCCCTTCATAACAAGCTCGCCATCCTTAAACAAAAATCTCGAAGACTGCTGATTAGATGGATTTGTGTAATCCTCATAGCTATATGTTACACCATTAACATCTACTGTTCCCTCTTCAACATAAGAAAGTGCATTAAGCTGAATATACGCACCCTTAAGGAATGATGTTAATTCTAGCAATTGTTGCTCACCAATCTCGCTATAGGTTCTAAGGCTTGAAAACAATAATATTTTCTTAGTGCCATTAATTATAACGCTTATTGGAAGCTGTGTTCCATCATTCAAAGGCATATTCAGAGTGAGCATTTTTTTAGTTGAACCTAAAATTGTAATCGTAACAGGAATAACTGTTGTATCTTCCAGTACCATTTCAGTTGTAATCATATATTTACCTGTTTTATTAATGTCAATATACTCTTTAAGTAATCTTCCCTCATTAACATCTTGGGTTTCGCTTATGTCTGGTGTTGGTTTATCATCTTCTTTGTTGCATGCACAAGCAAATGTAAAGAACATCGTGATAACAAGTAACATCGATATAACTTTTTTCATAAAAATAATACTCCATTCTAAATTAATCTTTTAAATACTATTTCTTATGTTATCATAGCCTTTTTATTATGTCAATTAACCTGTGCAAATTATAATGTCATTTATCAAAAAAATTTTTAAAAGTCTATTGCAAAAGCCTTACTTAACTTTTATAATATAAATGTATGATTATAAAATCTTATATGCTACTGTGGCTCAATGGTAAAGCACTTCACTCGTAATGAAGGGATTGTGAGTTCGATTCTCACCAGTAGCTCCACTAAAAAAGAGTATGGACACTAATTGTGTCTATACTCTTTTTTACAATTTAACTGTTCCAAACAAACATCTTTCTTGTTACAGCATAAATACTTTAATTATTTTAAATAGAGTTCATATGCTTATACCAAACATTCATGCTTTCTATCTGTCCAGAAATATCCGTATTGTTTACAAGAGTTCCAGCATAAGTATAACCGCATTTTGCAAATGTTATATTCATACCTGCTGACTTAGCTCTTGCTATTGTGTATGCAGTCTTTATGCCTATCTGTTTAAGTTCGTTTTCCATTACATCAAGCAGATACAAAGCATAACCCTTACCACGATGCTCATCTAAAACCGCAAAATCAGTCATTTCTGCATTAGAATAATTTTTTTGAAATTCTATAGAAGACAACGCTACCAATTTATTATTTATCCATATTCCAAAATATATTACATCTTCACTCATAGTTTTTAAAATATATTCCTCATCATGTATCGGGAATGGATAAGTTTTAAATACATTGCGATAAACTTCTACCATATTGGAAGCATCTTTCTGGGTAGCACATCTACATATAAAACCTTTATTCTCTTGTTTTATATAAGTCTGTGTTCCCTTTTGCTTCGCTATACTAATTATTTTATTTTGCTCTTCTAAGTTTGTATCAATATTTCGAGCTTCATCAAAATATTTGCATAAAAAGCAACCGTCAGACTCGCCTTTATAAAACTTTGGTATAACCGCCTCAACCTTATAACCATTAGTTTCAAAAATATTTTTATGACACAATGGAATTTTTGCAATTATTTTTGTATATCCTTTTTGGGCAGCTAATTCATCAAGTTCTCTCGTTATGCAAGGCAAATCATTAACATCAAGAGACATAAGATAAATTCTATTACTATTTTGCCCATGATGAATTATTGAATTTCCTATTTTGCATATTGAATCAAACATTTTCACTCTCCAACTCCTCTATATCATCACTTGGTGTAAGTGTTATCATTTCATCATAATCGGCAAGGAGCCTTGAAATACCTATTGTTTTGCTCTCATCTGCCTCATCCAGCTTTAACTGTAAATTGCAAGTATCGCATTTCAAGTCGCATGAATTAACTTTATAATTATAAGGTTCTTGATATGTTGTAATCACGCCCTCATAATTTCTTAATATTACCTTGTTTGTCGACCAAGATACAATATAATTTGGTGCAACAGGAATCTTTCCTCCGCCTCCTGGTGCATCAACAACAAAGGTTGGCACTGCAAATCCGCTTGTGTGCCCCCTTAAGCTTTCCATTATTTCAATACCCTTGCCTATCGGGGTTCTAAAATGCTCAAGTCCCTCTGATAAATCGCACTGATAAATATAGTATGGACGAACTCTGTTCTGCACTAACTTATGAACAAGCTTTTTCATAATTCTTGGGCAATCATTTACGCCTGCAAGAAGAACAGATTGATTTCCAAGAGGTATACCTGCAAAGGCAAGCTTTTTTAAAGCCTCTTTTGAAGAACGTGTAACTTCTTTTGGATGGTTAAAGTGGGTGTTTATCCACAAAACTTTATGCTTTTTTAACATTTCTACAAGTTCATTCGTTATTCTTTGAGGAAGAACAACTGGGGTTCTTGTTCCTATTCTAACTACCTCAACATGTTCGATTTGGTCAAGCTCTCCAAGTATCCAGTCGAGTGTATCATCAGGAAGCAAAAATGGATCTCCACCCGAAAGTAATACATCTCTTACAACAGGAGTGTCTTTTATGTAATCTATACCCTTTTGTATCTGTTCTTTTGAAGGTATACAATCAAGATCTCCCACTTTTCTTTTTCTTGTACAATGCCTACAATACATAGAACATACATTACTTATATGAAATAAAACCCTGTCTGGATATCTATGAGTAATACCTTCAACGGGGCTATCCTTATCCTCTGCTAAAGGATCTGCCATATCATATTCGGCAATATGCAGTTCCCTAATGTCAGGAAAAGCCTGTTTAAATATAGGGTCATTTTTATAATCCTCTGTATCTATAAGAGAAAGATAATAAGGAGTTATCGCCATTGGAAACTTCTCTAAAACCTCTGCATATTGCTTCTTATCTTCCTCTGGAAAAGTTATACCTAATATTTTTTCTACTGTATCAATTTTTCTTATAGTATTGCTAACTTGCCATTTCCAGTCGTTCCATAAAATTAATGAACTATCATTAATTTTATCTGAATCCATTTTATGTTTAGTCAGTTCAATCATTGTATTCATTTAATACACACTCCTTTAAAATGTTTTTTAGAATTAATTGTAAAAAAGCACTCTAACTCTATTAATAGAGTTAGAGTGCTTAAGCTTCCCTGTTAAACAGTTCACTTTATGCCATAATAATTATAGCATAGGTTATGACCATTTGATCCTAACCAAACCCCAGTTCTAATTAGTATTTTTCAGTAGAATTTTTGGATTGTTATGACAAGCTAACTTATCCCCACATCAAAAACAAATGCGTGGAAAAGCTCACAAGTCTCCTACTAAAACTACCTACTTCATAAACCAAAACCATATTAAGTTTTTACCAAAAGTACCTACGCTACAACAAATAAATATCTTATATATTATATCATATTGTCTTAACTGTGTCAAAAATCTTGTAAAATAGAATAATAATCAAAAATAATTTCATGCTTTTATATTGTCCTTATTTCCTCTTATTTATGACTATATACAACTTGTAAACCTATATTCTATATGTTATAATTCGGATATTAATAGTTAGGAAGGAGCAGCTATGAAAACTGGCAAAAATCTTTCAGCTGAGCGTCTTGCAGGCTGGTTTAAACTTGATAATGCCGGAACAGTTTTTCCGGGTCAAAACACTTCCACTTGGTCTAATGTTTTTCGTATGACTGCTGTACTAGATGAAACAATTAACCCAGAAATATTAAGACAAGCTGTAATCGATACTCTACCCCGTTTTCCTTGTTTTGATGTTGAAATGCATAGAGGACTTTTTTGGTATTATCTTGAAAAAAACCGTAATCAATGCCCACCTATTTTACCAGACATTAAAAACCCATGTACAAGAATAAAGTGGTATGAAAATGGAAGGTTTTTATTTAGAGTATATTACCGTGAAAACCGCATATCCGTTGAATTTTACCACGCTCTTACAGATGCTTATGGGGTTTCTCGCTTTCTTTGCACTATGGTTGCACAATATTTGCGTTTGCGTGGATATAATATTCCTGCTGGAGAATCTGTGTTAGATATTAATCATCCCGCAACCGAAGATGAGCTTGAAGACGCTTTTTCAAAATTTGCAAGCTCTAAAGCAAAACTATATACAAAAAGCACTTCCGTATATCACACAAAGGGTGCAAGGCTTCCCATTCACACATGCAATGTAACAACTGGATTCTTTTCAATAACAGAGCTTAAAGAACAAGCGTCTAAATATAATGTTACAATTACTGAATTTATTGCCTCTATTTTTGTTGACATACTTTATAATAAACAATTAAAAGAAAATAAAAAGCAAAAAGTCATTGGTGCTCAAATACCTGTTAATTTACGCAACTCATTTAAAACTAATACTTTGCGTAATTTCTCACTTTGCTATCAAATAAATCTTGACCCTATGATGGGCGACTATACTTTTGAAGAAATCGTTCAAAACACCGCACTTAATTTAAGATGTATAAATAATCCAAAGCAGCTTAATGCTATGATGACAAACAATATAAATAAAGAACGAAATATTGCAACAAGAATAGTTCCTCTGTTTTTAAAAAACGCTATTATGAGTGTTTACTTTGGCATAAGTGCTGAAAGCACAACAAGCGTACTTTTCTCTAATGTAGGGCTTATCAAATTACCTGAAGAAATGAAAGAACATGTAAGTGCAATCACCCTTATCCCTCCTCATGGCATTCGCAATGCTGCACGCACCGCCGCTGTGGGTTATGGAGATATTATGAGCATATCTTTTACAAATGTTTTTGATTCAATGGATGTTGAAAAAGAATTTTTTACAAGACTTGTAAAAATGGGCATTCATATAAAAATAGAAAGCAATAAAGATTAGGAGGTAAATACTTATGTCATATTGTGTAAATTGTGGGGTTGAGCTTGATAAAAGTGCAAAATCATGTGCTCTTTGTGATGCTCCTGTTGTAAATCCTTTTATTGACGAAAATATAGAGCCTACACCAGCACCATACTCTGACAATATATTTATTCCGTCATCTGCAAGCAGAAGATATCTTGCATTTATACTTTCTGTTATACTACTTATCCCAAACATTGTTTGTAGTGTAACAAATTTAATTATACCTGAATATGGATTATGGGCAATATATGTTAATGCTACTAGCCTTTTGTGTTTTATAATTTTTATTTTTCCATTTCTGTTTCATAAAGTATATCCATATCTGATACTTATCTTAGATACTGTATCCGTCATTCTTTATATTTACTTCTTTTCTGCAATGTATGAACAGCACAACTGGTTCTTACTTTTAGCTTTACCTATAGTCGTATCGCTTGGATTTATTATTGCATTCTTTTTAACATGGGTTCGTAAAAAGAAAAGAGACTGGCCATATATACTCATATTTATATTAGCTGATATAGGAATATATTCTGCAATAACCGAATTGCTATTTCATTTCTACTATAAGACAGATAATATTTTTCAATATTCTATTATTATTATTGTTTCTTGCGTTTCTTTAATTTGTTTCTTTCTATTTGTTGCAAAAAATAAACGGTTTAGAACATGGCTTGCAAAGCGTCTTTTTGTATAAACGCTGAGTAACAAACACAATATTTAAAACATAAACTTAATAATAGTAAGTATTTGTTTTTTAAAAATTAGTTTTATATTGTTGATCTTATTCACAATCAGATAAAAGCCGTAAATAAAGCAATTATAAATGACTATTTTAAACAATTAAATTTGCTTTAAACCGCTTAATAATTGTAAATATAACAATTATATTTTTTAGTTTGACAAGCATATAAATCGGTGCTATTATGGTGCTTAGCTTTTTACTAAATTTTTTGAAGGTGTTTTTTATGGCTCCCGATTCTTCTACATTTAAAAAGAAAATGCAATTGAAACTTTTTTCGCCTACCAAAATTATAATGTGGGGTTTCGCTTCCATAATTTTGGTGGGTGCATTACTTCTTTGCTTACCTATTTCAAGTAGATCCGGCGAGTTTACAAACTTTTTTGATTGTATCTTTACATCAACATCAGCAACCTGTGTTACAGGCCTAGTAATTTATGACACATACACATACTGGTCTATTTTTGGTCAACTTATTATTTTATTGCTCATACAAATTGGCGGAATGGGATTTATGACACTTGGCATATTTGCTGTTGCTTTAACAAAAAAGCATATAGGTCTGCGCGAACGATTTACAATGAAAGAAGCAATATCTGCACCATCTGTTGGAGGCATTGTAAGAATTGCAAGGTTCATCTTCTTTACCACTGTATCTATCGAAGCTTTTGGTGCATTCTTACTCTCCTTCAAATTTATACCTCAATTTGGTTTTTTAAAGGGAACTTATTTTTCCATATTTCATTCAATATCTGCTTTTTGCAATGCAGGATTTGACCTTATGGGTATTATTAAACCTTTTTCATCCCTCACCTCATATAGTAACAGTGTTCTTATAAACATCGTTATATGTTCCTTAATTGTTATAGGTGGATTAGGATTTTTTGTTTGGGATGATTTGCGTATTCATAAATTTAATTTTAAACAATACAAACTTCATACCAAAATTGTAATTATTGTTACTTTATCTTTAATTGTTTGCGGTTTCTTTTCAATATTTGTTTTTGAAAGCAATCATACATCCTTTGATAATTTAACATTGGGCAATCGTATTTTAATCTCTTTATTTCAATCAATAACACCCAGAACAGCAGGTTTTAATACAGTGGAATTGACTTCATTGTCGGACGAAAGTCAGATACTTACAATCTGCCTTATGCTTATAGGTGGCTCACCAAGTTCTACTGCTGGAGGAATAAAAACAACTACACTTGCTGTTATGCTCTTATCCGTTGTTAGTGAACTTCGTAACCGAAAGAACATTGAATGCTTTAAGCGTAGAATTGACGACCAAACCGTACGCCATGCTTACAGTATACTTACAATGTATCTCTTCTTCTTCTTTATCGCTGCTGTACTCATTTCTGCTATCGATGATGTTTCTGTCAGCAAATCTATGTTTGAAACTGCATCTGCCATTGGCACAGTTGGTTTATCACTTGGAATCACCCCGCAGCTTAGCACAATTTCGCATATACTTCTCGGTTTGCTTATGTATATTGGCAGAGTTGGCGGGCTTACCATTCTTGTTGCATTTGCAAAAGCTTATCCAAACACAGTTTCTCAAATGCCACTAGAAAATATTACAGTTGGTTAAAACTTATTTAGCACTTAATTAAAGGAGTATCATTATGAAATCTGTTTTGGTAATTGGACTTGGAAGATTTGGCAAGCACATGGCAATGAAAATGTCCGATTTGGGCAATGAAGTTCTTGCAGTTGATAGCGATGAGCAAAGAGTAAACGACATTTTACCCTATGTTTCAAATGCCCAAATAGGAGACGCTACAAACACTCAGTTCATACACTCTTTAGGTGTAAATAATTTTGACCTGTGCATTGTTGCTATTGGACAAAACTTTCAAAGCTCACTTGAAGCCTCTGCCCTTCTCAAAGAAAATCAAGCAAAGTTTGTTTTAGCTCGTGCAACAAGTGAAGTTCAAAGAAAATTTTTGCTGCGAAACGGTGCAGACAGAGTAGTATATATAGAAAGGGAGTCCGCTGAAAGACTTGCAATAAAATATGGCTCTCCTAATATCTTTGATTATATCGAGCTTACGCCCGACTATTCAATATTTGAAATTCGTGTCCCTTCAGCATGGGCGGGTAAAACAATATTAGAAAAGGATATACGCTCACAGTATCATGTTAGCATTTTAGCTACTAAGGAAAATGGTGCAATAAACCCCTTGCCTAAACCCGACCATGTTTTATCTAGCTGCGAAACATTGATTGTTATTGGACGTAATGATGATGTAAAAAAGCTACCAACAAAGTAATTTTAAATAAAATGCTATAACAAGGCATGTAAAGCACATAAACTTTACATGCCTTGTTTATAAACTTAAACTTACACAATTTATAAAATTTATCAAAATGTTTTAAAAAACTATAAAGCCATGATATACTTACCCTATTAATAGAAATGGATTTGATTTTATGGAAAATATTACACCTACTACAACCCCTAGCAATAAAAATTTTTGGGATAAGCACCCCGGATTTTCAAAAGCTCTTTGCTTGTTTTGCGTTATTGCAGCCAGTATATCCCTATATTTTATTTTTCTAAGAATAGATATTGTAGCCTCTGTTTTTACAAGGTTTTTTGATATTATTGAACCTGTATTTTATGGTATTACAATCGCTTTTTTACTCAATCCTTTAGTAAAAAAATTAGAAACAAACTTATTAAAAATGCTTTCTAAAAAATCTAAAAAAGATATTACATATAAGCAAAAATCCATAGCTCGATTTTTTAGCATCTTCATTTCGGTCATTATAGCTATTTTTATTATTTATCTTATAACTAGTTTCTTATTTCCCGAGATTGTTCAAAGTCTTGATAACATAAGTGAAACCTTGCCAACTCAAATCAATTCACTTGGCATTTGGACATACAACATTCTTGCAGACAATAAAATTATTTCTCTTAATCCTGATGAGGTTATATCATCTGTTACAAACTATATCACAAACTGGCTTCAAACTGACTTAACTCAAAAAGTTGAGACATGGGTTGGATATCTAACTAACGGGCTTGCGGGTGTTATTGAAATTATATTTAATCTAATTATCGGTTTTGCTTGTTCAATTTATATGCTATACAACAAAGAGAAGTTTTTTGCAAAATGTAAAAAGACACTTTTTGCTTTTTTAAAACCCGAGCAAGCAAACTCTGCAATAAAAATATCTAATGAAAGCCTAGAAATCTTTAATCATTCAATAATTGGTAAAATTTTTGTCTCAATAATTATTGGTTTCATTTGTTTTATAGGAGTTAAATTTCTACATATGCCTTATCCCGTTCTAATCAGCTTTATTATTGGTCTAACAAATTTCATACCGTTCTTTGGTCCTTGGATTGGTGGTTTTATCTGTGGAGTTCTTATTTTGCTAACCGCTGACCCTATCCAAGCCATTTATTTTGGATTATTTATTTTGTTTCTTCAGCAGTTTGACTGCAATTTCCTAACTCCAAAAATTGTAGGCAATTACATTGGTCTTCCTGCTTTTTGGGTTTTGGTTGCTTGTCTTTTAGGTGGTGGATTTTATGGCATTATAGGACTTATCCTTGGAGTTCCTATATTTGCAATTATCTATCAACTTTTTCGAGATTTTGTGTCACACAGACTAAAAAACAAAAAGCTACCATCTGACACATCAAATTACCTTGCAAATGGAGATTTTGGGCAAAATCCTACTAAAACAAAAGAATAAACCTTGTACCTCATACTTTTTAAGTATGAGGTTTTATTTTTATACTATGACTATGTTTTTTTTGCCCTAAAATGGTTAAATTATAACCATTGGGGGTAATAAGTATGAAACGAAACTTGCAAAGTTGTTTTTTTATTTTCACACTAATTTTTGTGCTATTCTTTACTTCTTGCAGCAAAGCTAAAAACAGCAATACAGAAACAAATAGTACCAAAGACAGTGGATTTTCAAGCACTGTAAACACCGAAGATATTTTATCTGTAGCTACCACGAATATAACAACAGAACCAGAAAAGCCCGTTATTGCAACAACAAAAAAGCAATATACAACAACTAAACCTGTGGCAACTAATACAAAAGTTAAGCAGTACTCTACCCCTTCTGAAATAGTTGACCTATATAACTCCTGTGCAAACAAAGTTAAACCAAATGCAAAAGTTGCAACAAGAAATAGCCAAAAGCTTGTAGCTCTTCAAAAAGCACCAACCAGCGGCCCATTTGCATCAATATTTGAAGAAAATTTTCATAAAGGGTCTTCAAACGAACCTCTAGTTTGCAACAGTAAAGAACTAAAAATCAACCATTTCTGTATACGCAATAAAAGTTACACCAGTAAACTCCAAGCAAACATGGTTAGCTCTGCATCTTGCACATATAAAAACGGTAAGTACTCAATCTTAATAAAGCTTAAAAATGACCCTGTAGGCACACAAGATTACTCAAGCACATGCCTGTCTGTTGTGTCTGCAAAACTTATTGCTGACACCGCAAAAACATCAATTGTAAAAGAAAAAAATATAACAGCAACTTGCAAGGGCTGTATTTTAAAAGCAACAATAGATGAAAAAACAGGCAATATGCTCACTTTATATTATAAAATGCCAACCTATATTACTGCAAAAATTTTTGGAACAAACAATGATTTTGCATTTTATATTGAACAAGATTGGTCTATTCTCTGGTAAATAATGTATAGACTTATTTTTATAAAATCATAAAAAAAATAGTAGACTTTTTAGGTCTACTATCTTCATAACACTTCACAAAACGCAGCTTTTTATTCTTCGATTTTTGCAAACATCTGTGCCCATAAATGGTCTTTGCTACCACTATCTCTATAAACTATAACACAAGCTAGCCCAACATAGTTATAAGATGATTTAAGAATATTTGCCCTGTGTCCAGTTGATTGCATCCATGCATCCATAACCTCTGTAACTGTTGTTTGGTTCCACGCAAGGTTCTCTCCTGCTTCCAAAATATGGCTTTTAAACTCTGTATCAGAGTCAAGCACTGTAAAACACTCGGTCCCATCTGGCCTTGTATGCGACCACTGTACGCCTGCTTCCGCTGCACGAATAATTGCAAAATCACTAAGCCTTGAATTTAAAGCCAGCCCAGAAACACCCGCTTGTGCTCTTTCACTATTAATTCTTGCTATCATTTCATCTTCAAAACCTGTTATTAAAGTTACCGTTATCGACTTTTGCTCGCCATTTTGGATATATTGAATGGTACGAGTTGGCTGAGCCATTACGGTTGTTGGCGGCAAAGTAGTTGTTGGCACTGTTGTTTTAGTCCCATTTGTCGTAGTTAACCGTGATATTGTAGTCACTGATTTGGTAGTTGTTGATTTAGTCGTTACTGATTTAGTGTTTGCTGTAGTTTGTGTTGCCTGTGATGTATTTGGTACTGTCACCTTATATTTATCAAAATCTATATCACAACCAAATATTACAGAAAGCATCAATATTACTGAAATTAAAATATAAATATTCTTTTTCATAATTTATCTCCTAATACATTCTATTTATATTATGAATAAAAACAGCATAAAAAGCAATAAGAAAGTCAATATTTTTAAAAAATTATTTGGTTTTTTGTCTATTTTCGTCAATTTCAGTTCGTTTTCTCTGCTTTTGTTTAACACAAAATAATTTGTTATATAAAAAATATAAAAACCATATCTTTTATCTTATTAAAACAGCTTTAATTACTTGCATTATTTCTAATGCTTTTTCCTACTATTTTAAACCCCCTATTGTAGCTATCTTAATTCTACAATAGAGGGTATTTTAATTTAAGTTTTGTGTATGTATTATAACCTTTTATTTTATGAAATTTGCGCAAACATCTGTGCCCACAATGGATCAAAACTACCGTCTTCTCTTTCTACTATAACAAGTCCAAGACCAACGCAATTATACTCATCTTTTAGTATATTGGCTTTATGTCCAGGTGAATTCATCCAATCCGTCATAACCTGAGGTACAGTAGCTTGATTCCAAGCAAGATTTTCTCCCGCCATTTTAATTCTATTTTTTAAAGCGGGATTCAAGTCGAGAACAGTAAAACAAATTGTTCCATTGGGCCTCGTGTGCGACCACAAAACTCCCGCTTCAGCAGCACGAATGATTGCAAGCTCGCTAAGCTCTGTATTAATATATAATGAAGATTTACCTGCATTTTCTCTTTCATTATTTATATAGGCAAGCATCTCATTTTCGAAGCCGGTTATTACCGTTACATTTATTGACTTGCTTTCACCATCTTGAGTATATTCTATAGTTCTAGGCGTTTGTACAAGCGTGCTTGTTCCTGCCCATTTAGTGGTTGCAGAGTATGTAGATGTTATTGGAACAGTTGTAACTGCACTTGTTGTGGCTGGCTGTGTAACTGGTTTTTTTGATGTTGTTGCCTTTGTCGTTTGCGTTGTTTTTATGGTTGTAGATGTCGTAGTTGTTGTTTGAATTGTTGTTGCATTTGTAGTTGTTGGTGTCGCTATTGTACTTTTTATTATACTTTGGGTGAATATTGCTGTGCCCGAAGTTTGTCCTTTATTTTTAAAGTCATTTTTTTCACTCACTACAAAGTATAACAAAGTTACACAAAGCAACAATATAGCAATATATTTTTTCATCTTTTACCACCTAAGCCATCCTTTAATTTGTAATTCAATTATAAACCATAAACTCAATTATTTTCAATAATAAATATTATCCTGCAATAGAAGTTTCTGTTTGTATATCTTCTATTTTCTCCTGAGCTATTATTTGACTTGTAGAGTCACTGGAGGAAGTATCTTCATTATTTGACTCTATTATTGTGTTATCATTTGAATTTATTGGGCCTTTTGTTTCATACTCTTCATTAGACGAAAGTGTCTGTTGTGCTTTTGTTGATGGCACGCTAGGCATAGGTTCTTTAAAAACTGTTGTGTGTGCTTTCTCCTTACCTATTATATCTGATTTGCCCATAGCTTGAACTGTTGTACTTGTTATTTTTATAATTGAATCTACTTCATTATTTGTAGTTTGATTTCTCCTATATTTTACAAACATAAATGAACCACATATTACAAATGCAAACGCCACCGAAACGATAACATATAACCATTGATATTGAGATTTATTTATGTTTGTTTCCATTATTTTGCCTCCATATATACTAAGCTAAATATTGCGAAAGCCCAACAATTAACGGCATTGTGATAAGGGAAATTAAAGTTGATATCGAAACAAGCTCTGCCGACAATGCTGTATCCCTTTTAAACTTTGTTGAAAACATTGTAGAAGTGGCAGCTGTTGGTGCACTAGAGGATATAGCACAAACCACAAGCAAATCCCCACGAACTCCGCACGCATACATAACACAAATTGATATAAGTGGAATTACAACCAGCCTTAAAGAAATCGCCCCATATCTTTTAGCATCTTTAAATATATTTTTAAAATCAAGCTTAGCCAAATAAAAGCCTATTATTAACATTGGTAATGGCGTATTAAGGGCTGATAAATATTCTATAGGCTGTGAAACAACAATCGGCAAACTCATTGGCAATATCGCAAGCAAAACACCAAATGTAACACCTATTATGCCTGGATTAATTACTAGCTTTTTTAATGAGATTTCATTTCTGTTTCCACTCATCAAAAGCAATCCATAACTCCACACCACAATATTAAAGGTCGCAACATAAACAGCACCATAGAAAACTCCATTATCTCCAAGGATTGCCTGCTGAAGTGGCAATGACATAAACCCACAATTAGAAAATACAACTCCAAACCTAAGTACTCTGCATCTGCTTTCATCATTATCTTTTATTATTAAATGCGCTAAAAATATAGAGAAAACATGTATTAAAATTGAAATTAAAAATACAGTTACAAGATTTTTTACCATTTCTGAGTCCAATGTTCTTTGGAATGATTTTATTATTACGCAAGGGGTAACAAAATATAGTACTATATTAGTCATACCCTTAACAGCTTTTTCGTTTATCATCTTTGCCTTAGTGGCAATAAGACCAATTGATATAAGTATAAATAATATCAACACTTGCTGGCCAACCATCATAAAATTATTAATCATTTAGTTTAAATCCTTTATTTTATAGTCATATATTCATCATTATAACTAAACATATTTTTAGTTATTCGGTAAGCCAAAAGCCCGCAAAGTGAGCCAATAACTGCACCACAAATTACATCAGTCGGATAATGCACATACAAATACAGCCTTGAAAAGCCCATAATTACAGCAAAAATCACACCAGGTATAACTCCTTTTTTGCCATATACTAAAAGGGACAAAGCAAATGCAAATGCAAATCCCGTATGCCCTGATGGAAAAGATGCACTTTTAAGTGCAGGCACTATAAGTTCTACACCCTCATTAAAAACAAAAGGTCGCATTCGACCAACAAGAGGTTTTAATATCACATTTATACTTAAAATCTCAAAAACCAACGCAATTGAAAATGTTGTGCCAAGTTTCCGTGTCCTTGGTATACACAAAAGAACAACCGCAAGACAAACAAAAAAGATTCCATGGTCTCCAAGCCATGTTATTGCCCTCATTGTAACATCCAAAAATCTACAGGACAAATTATCTCTTATCCAATTTAATATATCTATCTCGATTTGATTAAGTTGCTGCATATTCTCCCCCTCTAATAAAAATCAATATTTTTTAGTTAGAGATAAGCCAAACATTGCTAACTAAAAAGAAATAAAACAATAGTTATTTGCCGGCTTATGCACATTGCCAAAAGGCATTGCACAAAATCAATATTTTGTCATTATATCATATATTTAAAGTCAAAACAATAAACGCACTATCCATGAAGACATTATAAAACTTGTAAGATCTGCACTTAAAGCACAGGGAACAGTATGGCGTGTCTTTTTTACATCAACTGCACCATAATATAAAGTTATAGCATAAAATGTTGTTTCACTAGAGCCCATAATAATAGACGACACACGCTCTATGTAATTATCTACACCATATTTATTTAGTATTGATTCATACATACCTAATGAACCACTGCCCGATATTGGGCTTAAAACAGCAAGTGGCACAACTTCATCAGGAATGCCTGTAAGCCTTGTTATGGGGCTCATAAGCCACGACAATATATCAAGTGCCCCTGACGACTTTAGCATGCTCACCGCAAGGATAAGCCCAATTAGTGATGGCATAATACCAACCAATGTTTTCATCCCATCCTTTGCACCCTCCACAAAGCATTCAAACACGCTCACTCCTTTAAAAAGTCCAAATACAATTATGGAAAAAATCATAGCAGGTAAAACCCATGCACCAACAACACTCATAATTTATTTCTCCTTCCCATAAGCCATACCATTGTCATTCCAACAAAAAGGGACGCAGCAGAGCTTATCCACGATGCTGTCATAATATCCATTGGCACCTGTGCGCCGTGTTGCTGACGAAGCATAGCAACAGTTGTAGGAATTATGCGAAGCGACGCAGAGTTTAACACCACCAGCTTTATCATGTCATTTGTCGCAACTCCCTTTTCCCGATTTTGGGCGTTCATTCTTTTCATTGCCTCAATGCCAAAAGGAGTTGCAGCATTTCCAAGCCCTAACAAATTTGCCGTCATATTCATTGAAATTGCCTGTGCTGTTGGAGAGTTTAAATCCATTTTAGGAAAAATCAGTTTCAAAATTGGATAAAGCAATTTACAAAGTGAATTTGTTAGCCCTGACCTTTCAGCTATTTTCATTAATCCGCTCCATAAACATATTATTCCAAGCAATCTAAGGCACAGATTTATTGCATCTGTACCCCCAACCATAACCGAATCAGATAAGGCTTGCATATTGCCTTGTGCAATTGCAGAAAAAAAAGCAAGAACTATCATTCCTGCCCATATATAGTTCATCATAACATCACCATTTATAATATATTGTGGAAATCCCTAAAATATGTTCGACTTTTTATTTCAAAATTCATTGACTTTTTTGGGATTTTTTGGTATATTGTTGTTGCAGGAAGAATTATATTATAAAACATCGAAAACGGGGTGTGGGTTATGAAATCAGCTGGTATTGTAAGACCCATCGACGAGGCAGGTCGATTGGTGCTGCCTAAAGAACTTCGCAAAGCGTTCAATCTTATTGACAGCGAAAGTTCTCTTGAAATTTTTACAGACGGAGATAAAATTGTTCTTCGCAAATATGCACCTGCATGCATATTCTGCGATTCCCTTGACGAAATAGTTGAATACAAGGGACACAAAGTATGCAAATCTTGCATAAAAAAGCTAAACATTATCTCCGAATGAAATTTCTTATCTAAAAAGGACCGCATATTATGCTGTGCACCCTGTTTAACGGACACGAAATAAAAGGCTCTATCATAGAATATCTTTGATTTTCTTGAAATAGCTTTAAATTGCTAATGACTGACATCG
>RZYX01000418.1 GCA_009930155.1 Clostridia bacterium
GTGTAAGCCGTTTCGCCTTTGGCTCTTTTTTCTAGTATAGCGATACTATCCATGTATTTTTGGATATTAGGTAGAAGCAGAGGTATTTTAATGTCACTAGCACTTGGGGCTTTGGTTGAAATTGAAGTTTCTGTTAATGTTGTAATAGTTGGAGCAAAGCCAGATAACTCTTGAACTTTATAACGAATCACTTTTAAGCTTTCAAGGTATCCACCTTCCCATTTAATTTCAAGACTAGAGCTGGTTGAGCTATCCCAAACATTCCCAATCACTTGTGCAGAATCAATTGAAGAATTAGCATCTGCTTGTAATGCCATATCCATTAAATATACAAAAGAATCTGGAATTTTACATGAAGAGCCACTACAGTAATCGACTTGCGTTTCTGCACTAATGCCATCAATTAATGCTTTAGCAACCTGTTCTGGAGAGTTGATAACAGGCTGAATTCTCACCATGCCTTCAAATTTTTCCTCTTGAACCTGTTCTGATATTTTAGCCATAAGCTGTTGTTGTGCCTTTTCCGCATTAATTTTAAATGTCCCTGTTTTAATGGATGAATCGGAGGTTGATGATGCATCTGTGAGCTTCATAACATATTCAAGTGTCGAAACAGGAGTTGCCATATCTCCAAAAAACAATCTACCTAGCAAAATAGTTGCTTTGACATTATCTAGCTCTGTTGAATTACTAATGAGGGATTGTGCTCCTATTTTACCTGTTTCCAAAAATGTTGATAGTTGTGAAACATAGACTGAGTTGGAAGGTTTATCTAATTTTTTTGAGCTTGCTCCTATCGCCATAGATGTCAAACTTAGTGAATTTGTATTGCTGATTTTAGCAACCGCAGTTGAAGAAGACATCCCAGCCTGATTTAAGCATTGGTCTTTTGCGCTTCCTGTTTTATGTTCACAATCTTTGTTTGGAGAAAAATCAAATGCTTTTGTTATGTTGCTAGTAACGCCTTCAAGCCCCGTGTTAAGGTTTTCAAACATTGTATTCATGTCACCTGTGAGATTGTTGGTGAGAGAATTGACTTGTTTATTGATGCCTGATTTTTCCCCCAGCAACTGGCCTAAATTACACATGTTTGCTAATAATTTTTGAATTTCTCTTGCAAAGTTTCTTAGCGTTTTAAAAACGGCTGCAAGACCTGGCAT
>RZYX01000419.1 GCA_009930155.1 Clostridia bacterium
TCAAGATGATGCTGATAAGCATGCATATAAAATAAATCGTGCTAGGGCGGCAATTATTAAGGCTTGCTTATTGAGAAATTATAATTTGGAGGAGGTTATAACAGTGTCGTTGAATGAGCAAAGTTCAAACACGGCGTATGTATTAGGTAGGTTATTTGCAGTATTGGAGGCTGTACAGGAAGTTGCCAATCCAGGAATTAACACTACGATTAAGAATCGATACTTTAATTCTGCATGTGCAACACCTTCAGTAGTTTTTCCTATTTTGCTAAAACTAAGTAACCATCATTTAAGAAAAATTGAAAGAGGACTGGGAGTATATTACGAAAAACAAATAGGAGAATTGCAAAATAAAATAGCTATGAACGAACATCCACTGCCTATGCACATGAGGCTTGAAGAACAAGGTATATTTATTTTGGGCTATTATCATCAAACACAGAAACGATTTGAAAAAAAGGGGGATAAGTAAAATGGCAGAAACAATTAAAAACAGGTATGAATTTGTTGTGCTTTTTGATGTAGAAAACGGTAATCCAAACGGTGATCCTGACGCAGGGAATATGCCGCGTATCGATCCGGAAACTGGTTACGGAATTGTTACAGACGTATGTTTAAAACGCAAAATCAGAAATTATGTTGAAACTGTTTGCGATGATAAAACAGGATATAAAATTTATATAAAAGAAAATGTACCATTGAATAGGAGTGACAAAGAAGCACTAGAATATAATGGTATTAAAAGCGAAGACGAATTGAAAGAAGTAAAGAAAAAGGACGCTGAAATTGACAAAAAAATATGCAAATTCATGTGTGAGAATTTTTACGACATTCGCACTTTTGGTGCAGTTATGACAACTTTTGTTAAGGCTGCCTTGAATTGTGGACAAGTTCGTGGCCCTGTTCAATTAGGCTTTGCTCGTAGTATTGACCCCATAGTTTCTCAGGAAGTTACTATTACTCGTGTTGCAATTGCTACAGAAGCTGACGCTGAAAATAAAAAAACCGAAATAGGTCGCAAGTTTGTAGTTCCATATGCTTTATATCGCGTTGAAGGGTATGTTTCGGCAAATTTAGCCAGAAAGGTTACAGGATTCTCAGAAGATGATTTAAGCTTGTTGTGGGAGAGTGTCATCAATATGTTTGAACATGACCATTC
>RZYX01000420.1 GCA_009930155.1 Clostridia bacterium
GTCTAAAAATTCACCTACGCCTGGTACCATACCACCTATATCTAATATAGTATGAATGTTATCTCCAAACCAATCCAGTCCATCAAATAATTTATCTCCTGCCCAATTAAGACTATCACATGTCCAATTACTTAAATTATCGAGACTTTAACAATTGTATATGTTGCATACTGTTTTACCATCGTCTGTAATTCCCATTGTTAGCTGATTTAAACGGTAATAAACATTTTCTTGTCGATCATAGAACCGTTCCTGATTATTTGTCCCCTAACCTCAGTACCCAATTAATCGCCAATGGATATTAACCCAACCTTCATGTTACATGCTTCTTTACATTGAATGATCAGGTTCACAATTGTATTTTTTGCTTCATCATGGTCATCATACTCTACAAGTAGCTTTGAGTCTAAAATACTCATGAATGCAATCTCTAACTCTTTAACCTTACTCTGTGGGATTACCACATCAGAAAATTGGTCAATTTCAAATAAAACTTGTAGACTATTTCCCAATTGATTCCTCTCGTCATAAATAAATTGAAATAAATCGTCATTTAGTTCAATATTTCTCTCTTTAATATCAAGTTTTTCAATTGAATCACCTATATAAAAATTCATGTTACCTCCTATTTTTTAGGGAATGCAGTGACAACATTACCGCTCTCATCGATTACTGCTTTCAAAGTGTTCAGCAGTTTGCCTTTACCATCAGCACCTATTGAATTCTTAAATGTCTGTTCAAAAATATAGCCCTCTCTACTATTGGTATTTGGCTTCACAAGGAAATTGTCACCTTTTAGCGTACTATCAATTCCTTCTTTAATATCAAAGTTTGAATTAAAGTGGGATTTGTTTTTAAATAGCGAATCTGGTCCATGTCTATCGAGTATGTGACTTTCGAAAACATCGTCGCTCAACTTATAGTTATCTGCCGTCTTGAACACTTCATCGAACTTGCTCCCACCCTTAGTAAAAACTCCAAGATCAACATATCCGCCTTTATTCTTTAAAATCTTTACTTGCTTTTGTAATAAATCACTCTTTAATAATGTTTTGGCTCCACTGACTGCCTCATCGCCATATTTTACTGCATATTTACCAAGTGCTACTCCTGCACCTGCAAATGGTATTAATGCAGCTGCAGAAAAAGCAGCATT
>RZYX01000421.1 GCA_009930155.1 Clostridia bacterium
GATCAAGTGACAAAGTTTGTAGCTTTAAGCAGTTTACAGCTCGGCGAGCCGGTGGCGGTCATGCCTTATTTAAATTGGACACTGGCTTTTAATTATGGCGCTGCCTTTAGCTTTCTGGCGGATATGGGCGGTTGGCAGCGTTGGTTTTTTGTTAGTTTAGCCGTGGGGATGAGTGCCTTCATGCTGTGGTGGCTCAACCGTTTGCCCAAGGCATTGACTTGGGAAACTGTGAGTTTGAATCTGGTATTAGGCGGCGCTATAGGGAATTTGATTGATCGAGTATGGCAAGGTAAAGTCACGGATTTCATCGATTTTTACCTTGG
The DNA here is from genome assembly GCA_009930155.1 of Clostridia bacterium. Next base: position 324 of record RZYX01000421.1, read on the forward strand.
TAGCTGGCATTACGCGACTTTTAATATTGCCGATATGGCAATTACAATCGGGGCAATTGCCTTGGTGATAAACGAGCTTTTCGCCAAAAAACCACAAACAACGCCCTAGGTCTGAGTTGAGAACTGGGTAGGTGCATAAGCATTAACTAATACCATAAAATGCTTAAATTCTAAGCCCTTAGCGCCGATTAAGGGATAAGTTCTTTTGGATTGATGCTTGAAAATGACTGTATTTTTTGAGTATGAATAAGTTATAAAATTGTCAGTCAATATAAAAGTAAATTAAAAAGCATATTTAAAAGGTATTTCAAGGTACTTAAGTTCAGTGCAAAAATGCATTAGAATTAGCTTAAAGAAATTTTTCCTATCAACTGATAAAAAATTGTGATAAGAATTTACTTTACGTAAGTGCTTGAAAGAAAAGGGCTATTTTTTATAAATTCTCTTTACAGTCAGAAATTTTCAATTATTTGCAATTTAGGTGTAGAGAATATTTACCGCCTTCGGTAAGATTGGCACGTCATTTTAAAAAAGCAAGCACATAAATAGAACAGCTTGTAACAAGACTATGACTCATAATCAAAATATTCGGAGTATCGATACGATGGCACTAGATCTACTTAATGCAGGTAAAACAGAATCTGCAGACGCACTTTTCTCTGTTGTAAACATTTTAAACACAAAACTTTTAACTGGTTTTAATAACTCAGTTGCGCCTAACGGCGGCCCGCTTGAGGGAGCAAATACATCAAACCTAATGGACATCATCGGGTTTGTTAAAAAGCTACCAGCAGGCGCACAAGTAATTGATTTAGTTCACGATGTAGTTC
>RZYX01000422.1 GCA_009930155.1 Clostridia bacterium
GGAATAGAGCCCGACATTTGGACCACTTTGATAAGGTTCTGTTTTCATATGCTCGCTTGCTTCAAATTCGTCCGCTGAAACATTTGCAAAAGAAAGATTGATGCCGTTTATATTTCCTTTGTTTACTAACAAATCTCCACTGAGGACAATGCCACCTGAATTTATTGTAACTTTGTTCTCAAAACCTGCCGTAACAAAATAGTCTCCACTTGTGCTATCTAGCGTCCCAACAGTGAGATTAGTTGCATTATAGATTGAGGTTATATTTATTGTGTAATCTTTATATGTTTGAAGATCTGTGCCAATTATTCTCAAATTTAGTCGGAGTTTTGTTGAAAGTGTTCCCGTCATCGTCTTAATAGATAGAGTTCTTCCACTAATGGAGAAAGTGGCATTTGCAATGTCATTCCCACCATTTGCCGAAGAAATCTTGCTTATGCTTGCCTCCACCATATTTGCAGAAATCGCATTGGTGCTGTCTTTTTTATACGTAATTGTGCAAAAACTCACTTCGCTTGGTGCGGAAAAATTCGTCGTCACAGAAATCTCAAAAGCACCGCCAACCATTTGAGTGTATGACTGCACATATGTGTTTGTAGGAGTTTTTATGTTAATCTTTTCATTGTTTGCATATAATAAACTGATGTCGATGCCTGAGTCCACAAGGAAATCATTGTCCACAACAATCTGCGTGAAAGTTTCGTTCACATGAGCATATGAATTTGCCACATTCACTGAGAAAATTTTTGAAAAATTGGCAATAAAATTACAAAACATAAACCCACAAGAAGAAATGTTCTAAGTAAAACCGCTATAAAAGAAAGTGAATTCTGTCTTACAAGTCGATTCTTAGCTTTTCTTTGTTGAATATCAAGTGATTGTCTATTAGGAAAAATCATATTTAAAAACTTATTCATCATAATAGAACACCATCCTTGAAATTCCAATTAAAACAATAGAAATTAAGAGAATTGAAGATAAAGCAAACAACCATGACATTGCTGCATGAATTCCACTATATGTAACTCCTCCTAATCCATTGACTAAATCGATAAATTTATTATTTGCAAAAACACCAATTATACTAACCAAATTACTCCTTAAGAAGGAGTCAACAACCGTATATACGGCAGCTGTTAACATTAATGG
>RZYX01000423.1 GCA_009930155.1 Clostridia bacterium
GTGAACTACCCACCCACGCTAAAGCGATGGGGTGGGCTTTAAACCTAAGAACGAATGCACTTGACAGTACAACATACTCGGCTTTTCAGGACTGTTTACAGAAGCCCCCAACAACGCTATATTCTTAGCTGCATTTTCATCAGCATCGAATACAGAATTGCAGTTATTACAAGTAAATTTCTTACCTTGTCTATTTCCTATGTGGAAACAATTAGAGCAAGTCTTGCTTGTATATGCAGGTGGTACATTCACCAATTTAACACCGTTAAGCAAAGATTTGTAAGTAAGGAAACTTCTAAGTTGATTAAAGTTCCATTTACCTACTCTTGTTCTAAATTTTTTACCTTTCTTGTTGGCAGAAAATCTAATACCCTTCAAATCCTCAATGGCAATTCCTTTACCTTCGGATTTAGCAAGTTGAACAATTTGTTTACTAATAGTATGATTGATAATTGTACTCGTAGTTCGTTCTTTGCCAGACAATCGTTTCAGGACTTTTTTAGAGCCTTTCGTACCTTTGCTTTGAAGCGAACTCCTTACTATTTGTCTTTTTTCTCTATAATCATTAAGTTTTTTGGAACTAAAATTTTTACTATTACTAAGTGCTGCAATTTCGAGCAGACCCATATCCACCCCGATAAATTCCTCTACGTCATCAACATCCTCTTCGGGAACATCAACGGTTTGAAAAAGGTAGAACTTAGCTTTCTTGTAAACCAAATCAGCCTCCCCTTTGATGTAAGGAATGTAATCGGGATTATGGCAAACAAAGTCAATCTTTTGCCTGCCACCTATACACCACAAAGAAACAACATTGTTAGGTTTGTAGGTCATTATCCTACTATCATAAGCAATACTGCCAAGTGGTCTAAAAGAACGTTTGGTTTTCTTGTCCAACTTATAAGCATCGGCAACTTTAGCAATTTGTCTTATAAGCATTTGAGAAGAAAGGTTAAACGTAGCTTTGTAATAGTGGTAAATTTTGTGATGGAGTTTGAAATTATTGAAAATCCTCTCTTGCCAAGCCACTTCCGAAATGGCATTGCAAACAGCATTAGCCTCCTTCATCGTTTAGAGAAGCAAGTTAACCTGTTCATCAGTAGGCAAAAGTTTTATTTTCAATGTCAACTTCATAGACTATATATACG
>RZYX01000108.1 GCA_009930155.1 Clostridia bacterium
CCCCTGTGGCACATTTTGAACCGAAATCACTGGCACTAATCACTCCGAAAACTGTGGCACAAATCGAAACGGATTAGCCAACTAAGCTACAAAAAAGCAGGAACGTTTCCTAATCCGCAGAAAACCTGCATTTTATTAGCCACTTTTTACCAACTGGCCGTTTTTGTCTATCATATTATATTCATACATTCATTTTGGTGTAATGTCTTACTCGTCAAGCGTTGGAGTGGAATTGGCTGGAAGGCTCTTTGGCAAAATTTGGTCGTAGCGTTTGCTTTGTGCTTTTTGCCAAAGAGTCTTCCAGCGAAGGGCCGGTTGTGTGTTGGCTAATCATTTCAGAATCTCTTTTATTTTTTCTTCCTCTTTTCCCTGCTCAATCAGATAACATTCAACTTTGTCATTAATCACATATTCTTCAAACGGAATCTGTGTTTGGTATGCCTTAATATTTTTATGTTGTTTCTGCTCTGTCATTATATCGAGAACTTTCTTTTTGTAGGTTGTATCAATGTTTCCAAGAAGATGTTCTCCCTTGCTTTCAATGATGTAAACCAATTCCAAATGATTCTCTGCTGTCTTTTTTGCAGCAACAAAGTCAGGTCTGATTTTATTTTGCTGCCAACCTTGTATTGAGTACCCTTTTCTGTTTACTTTATTTCTGAACCACCAAAGAATCTTTTCCTGTTTATCAAGTAAATCGCCAACTTTCCTTTCAAGCGTGTTCATTGCTGTTACTTCAACATCTTCGAACAGATAATATTTGTAAGTGCTTGGAATTGGGCTTACTGTTATTACGTCCTCTTTTGGAACTTTGTATCCGACTGTATCATCATCAGACACAGCAAGAACAAGATTTTGGGCTTTTAATTCTTCCAGAAATATTTCTTCTTCCTGTTTTGTCTTCTCTTCCTGAAACTTTTTACATAGCTGAGAGACAATAAAACTGTAGTGTTCTTTAAGTTTTTCCTGTCCTATCTTTTCTTCAATTTGTGATAAATATTTCGTTCCGATAATTCTTGCCAAAAATGGATTTTCTATTAATTCATTCAATCTGCGAGTTAAGTAATCAATATTAATTTCTGCTTTTCCGTTTGTTTGGCTTTGTTCTTCAACAAATGATGCTTTACTCGAATCATCAAGGGTAATAGCAAATGCTTTTCGTTCTTTTGTTTCGTTGCTTAACGATTTATCAAGTTTTGATAGAAATTCTTCATTCAATTCCAATTTTGTAAAATCAACTTTCGGTTTTATGTCGCTTTCGTAATTAAATCTTCGTTTTGAACCGCTTTTGTCCACCATTAACCAAACTGGTAAATAAAATGAATTCTGAAATTTCTCGCTGAACTCCTTTTTTATCTTTACTGTTTTTGTGGCGTTTATCGCTTCATTATCACGGAATTTTAATTTTGTAACCAAGTCTTCAAGTCCTTCATTTTTAAAACCGGTTGAAACCCTTTCTAAAATTTCTCGTGTATCGCCTTTTGTGTAATAAACATAACTCTCATCAAGTTCTTTAACGCCTGATTTTCTGGCAAATGGTTGTCGCAAAATTCTGCCGACTAATTGGGTAACTCCTGTATTTGAATTTACATTCGGAATAATTCCCAGAATGTAAGCAAAAGAAAAATCCCAACCTTCACGCAAAGCTTCTTTTGTAATAATAAAGCGAACAGGACAATCCTGTGAAAACAAGTTTACATCTTCAATATCATTTTGAGAACTTGTTTTAATTGCAATTTCATCGGGATTTACCTGAAGACTTTCCAGAAATTCTTTTACATCAAGACTATGTACTCTGTCATGCTTTCCCCTTTGGTCTTTGCCTGTTGCTTCTACTTGTAACAAAGCAGTTGGACGAATATAAACTCCTGTATCTTTATGGTATTGCTTTGCCGTTTCTTCTAATGTTGAGCGATGTTCTTTTATTTCCTTTATCATCGCTTTCCAGTCGTTTTCCTGTTTGCTGATGGGTGGTAGAATGTGCATGTCGAGTTTTACCATTTCCTCCTCTTTAAGCTCAAGCCCTGTAATGGTTACCAAAACATTCATATCGGCTTTAGGGGTAGCCGAAAAACCAAGAACAAATTCAGGATTTAAACTATCAATCGTTTTTCGGGCATTTTCAGAAAATACTTTGTGAATTTCGTCAATAATTATGAATGGTTTTGAAATGCGGATTGCGTTTCCAAGACTTGTCATTATCAAAGGTTGCTCTGTGCCAAGTGGTGAAATAAAATCAAGATTTGGAACTTGCTTTAATAACTGCTCATGTAAGTCGTAACGATTATCGGCAGGAAAAAAACTGTCATAGCCGCCACTGTCCTGAAAAACTTTTAATGCTTCTTTTCCGTTGGTGCGGCTTATTGACTGAATCATAACGAAAAGGACAACCAAATTTTCTTCAATATCATTGGTTGTTAGTCGTTGCCCTTTTTCCAATATAATTGTTCTGTTTCCGCTACATTGATCTAATAACTGGCGTAACGGATTTCCTTTGTCCCTGATTTTTTGAACAGTCTGGCTGTAAATGGTTTCGCTCGGCACAATCCAAACCACAAGCCCTGTGCGTTTTTGAGCAAAAAGGTTTTGATATTCACGAATTGACTCAACGGCAAGCAAGGTTTTTCCGCCACCTGTCGGGACTTTAATAACCATTCGGGGATAACTATTTCCCAGCCCGTTTGTACAACGGTCTTTATATTCCATACTGCTTGTTTGAAAAGTTGTTTGCACCCAATTCAAAGTATGACGCATATTTTCAGGCAATGCCTGTTTCGCAATGTCAAACGAGGTTTTGGTATCACGGGCAGCTTGCAAAAACTGCTTGAGTGCGTTTACAACTTTTATCTGATATTTCTTTAAATACATAATTTAGTTTTCTTAGTTGGTTAGTCGTTTAGTCTGTTAGTTTTTCTGGTTTCTTACTAACCTGTTTTTCTTCGCTTTTTACCCTGCGTTCCAGTTTTTTAATATCCTCTTCAGGGGGTAATTCTTCGGGAACAATTCCCCTGTCAATTAAAAGTTTCCTTACACCCTTATTATTTTTAATATGCTCTGCTGAAATAGAGCCCTCAGTATTTAATCCTTTTTCTCTGCTATTGAAAATAGTAATCTCAGTAGCAAAATCTTTTGCTTTAATTGTGATTGTTGGTAAAAAATCTGCCAATGCTCTTTCTTTAAGAACGCCCAATTTGTTTTTCATTTGTTGGGTTGTTTTTCCGCCAAATAAAGCAGCATCGCCCTTGCTCCTGATAATGCCGAAGTTTTTATCGCTTCCTGTTTGTTCGTAAATTATTGAAGATAATTCCTTTTCCGAAAGGCTAAGTTTTTCTCTTGCCTGTAAACGCTCCCAATCATTAATACGCTGCTCAATTATTTCGTATTTTCGTGTTTGAACGGCAAAATAATTTTGAGCAAAAGCAATAGGTTCTTTCTTTGGGTCGCCATTTTGAGCAATAAGATAGCAGGCATAGCGGGTAAGCATCATGTCATCAATTTCCTTACTCGCACCTTTGGGCATATTTATCGTTTTGTTGACATCAACAAAATGATCAGAAATAAGATTGCCACTGGCTTCGCAAGTAGTTTTTGCTTTTACAATAACGTTGAAAAAATTCCGCCATTCTGTGTAACCCAATAAATGCTGTATATCTCGTGCAAACCAGAATTCAATACCATTATCGGTAGTATTGGAATGATCCTGAAAATTATCTGTTAAAGATTTTACAAGCTCTTTTTTCATGGTTTAGTCGGTTAGTCGGTTAATTTTTATGGTTTTGTTAGTCGAGGGTTTGAGAGATTTGATAAAGCCGGAGATTAGTTTTTGAACTTCATCGCTTTTGCAAATTAATTCCTCTTTTGTTTTTTTATTAATATAGCTTAATCTTTCTGACAAATAAACCATTGATTTTACTTCACTGCACGAACTGAATGAGATGTATAAAAATCTGGAAAAATCGGCATCAGTTTTTCTGTCAAATCCTTCTGCAATATTATTGGATATTGAAACAACCGCTCTGCAAATCTGATCACGAAATCCAAAATCTTTAGAATCTTTAAAAAGTGAATAAATTTCGACTGCTAAATCTTGTGCTCTTTGCCAGGCTATTATTTCTTCAAACTTATTAATTTTCATATTCTTATCATTTTTAACTAAACGACTATATCGACTAAACAACTATATCGACTAAACAACTATAACGACTAAACAACTATATTGACTAAACAACTATATTGACTAAATTGACTATAACGACTAAACAAACTATCTCCGACTAAAAAGACTATATGGAATTCCAACGTATTCAATCTGATTGTCGGTTAAATAATCCTCATCCAAAAAGCATGACGGTGCATAAACAATCCGTTTTTTACCCGGTTGCTGTTCTTTAATTTTTTCGGCAAGAGTAAAGTTGAGAGCAAGTCGGGTAAGCGTTTCGTAATCTTGTTTGTAAACCAAATAAATGGCTTGTTTGCCATATTCGCCAACGTAAAAATCCGCTTCGTTTATTTTGTCTTCTGCTTCAAGGTTTTCGCCTGTGCATAGGTAATACACATATTTTGCAAACTGCTGGTAGGTTGGTAATTGCCCTGCAAGCATGGTTTCTGCATCAAGCGGAATACCGAGGCGATAATATTTGAAACCCGAATCATAAGCATACTTGTCAATGGCTCGTTTTACTCTTTCTCTCGTTATGTCTTTGCAAATGTTTTTGTCAGGTTCGGCTTCAGTTTTTTCGGGCATTTGCACCATTATACATTTGCGGTTTCCGCCATCTTCTTTGTTGAGTTCCATTACTGCGTGCATGGTGGTACCGGAGCCAGCAAATGAATCAAGGACAATTGAACTATTGTCAGTAGCAAGTTGTAATATTAATTTAAGTAATGTTGTAGGTTTAGGTGTATCAAAAAGTTTTTTCTCTCCCAATATTGAAGTCAATTCTTTATTTGCAGCGTCATTATGTCCAGCATACTCGAAATCCCACCATGTATTTGGCACAACTCCTTGCTGCACTTCCGACAGATATCTTTTTAATTGAGGAGCTCCTTTCCCATCTTTACCGAAAAATATTCGATTCTCTTTTAACCATTGTTCAATTGTTTCTTTGCTACCTCTCCAACTACTTCCTTTTGGTGGAGTAAAAACGTCTCCGGTATTTGGATTAGTAATAGGGAAAATGCTATTTGCCGAATAGGTTTTTACCAATAAATTATCTGAGCGCCAAAGTCCTTTACCATCACCATCATCGTTTTTGTAGAGTTTATCCTGTTTTTCTGTTCTTGGAAATAAGTTACGACTAAACTTATTAGTTTTTTGATACATAATAACAAAGTCATGCATAGCGGCAACACCTGTAACATCATTTGATGCAGCATATTTTTTCTGCCACATTATATTGGCAACGAAATTTTCTTCACCAAATATTTCATCTAATATTAATCTTAAACGGTGCTGTTCGTTATCATCCATAGAAATAAAAATTACACCATCTTCACTCAATAAATCTCTCAGTAATTTAAAACGTGGACTAATCATACAAAGCCATTTATCATGCCTTGTTAAATCATCTATTCCTACCTGCTTCCCAATCCAATCATTAATTAAAGGACTATTCACTTTGTCATTATAAACCCATCCTTCATTACCAGTATTATATGGCGGGTCAATGTAAAT
>RZYX01000424.1 GCA_009930155.1 Clostridia bacterium
AGCGACACCTCCACCGAGTGACCATCCCGCGATATTTGCTGTTTTAAGACCTTTTTCATCCATAAAGGATTTGATATCGTCTGCAAAGTCTTTCATTGTCTTAATGCGATTATGGTAGCTTGAATCACCATATCCACGTAAATCAGGTGCAAGCACATGTAAATCTTTCGGTAGTCTATCAAATAATGGTGTGTAATGTAGTGAAGATGAGAAATTGCCATGCAAATACGCGTGATAAAGGAATGATGAGTGCTGCAACTATCGGACCTCCAAACGTTGCAAAGCCACCGAGAACAGCTGCGAGAAATCCATTAACCTGTAAGCTCAACATTAAATCTGGAGTTACCGTATACACAGTTGGTGCATAAAGCCCTGCTGCAAGTGCACCGATTCCTCCAGCGATTCCCCAACTCATCGCTGTAATAAATTTGGTGTTAACGCCCATCATACTCGCAACTGTTTCATTTGATGCAGTTGCACGGACACCTAATCCCCATTTTGTATATTTAAGCGCTGCAAATAATCCTCCTAAAACAATAAGTGTAAGAAGAATTGAAATTAAAGCATGCCCTGAAACAAACAATGGAACCGATCCGCCAACATTGAGTTGAAACACTTTTGTTGTAAGAGGTCTAGGTGTAGCTTGAGGAAATACACCATAAACGACTGGAAGTAATCCAGAAAAAACCAATATCATCCCCATGGTAATCATTTGTTTGGTCAATGTATTAGAATATTTTGACTTTCTAATGAGAAATATATCGATGAATATTCCGAATGCAAAACCGACAAAAACTCCAATTAAAATCGAAATGATGAGTAAGATCAAAGGATTTGATTCTGGGAAACGCACAAGAAAATACTTACTAAATAAGCTTGTCACTGCGTAAGCACTAAATGTTGCAATTGAGCTTTGTGCAAAATTTGTTGTTAAGGATGTTTTAAAAATTAAAACAATCGAAAACGTAATGAGTGCAAGAAATGATGCTGCTGTAATTCCTTGGAAAATCATTGATAATATTTGTTGAAATGACATAGCTTACCCCCATTTAATAATGTTTGCTGCCCATACATAACCAATACCAGCGGCTAACATACAAACAACAGTTCCATCTTTGACTTGACCACTTTCTAATGCAAGA
>RZYX01000425.1 GCA_009930155.1 Clostridia bacterium
GCCAGAGACCGTGGTATTCTTTATAACTATTTTCTATCTCAAAAAGATATTCCTGCTCATCTCTATCATAATAAACACTCAATTTACTCTTCCCATTTTCAACACTAAATATTTCTTCCATTTTGTTTGTTTTTATTGTTTCTATCCCCCCTAATTGGGGGTGTATAGGTATTGGTTCTATATCTAAGTTATATGCAATGGCTACCATCCGTCCATTATATAAGTTATTTTGCAATCACCAACAAAACCTTTTTGATAATGTAGGCAACCGACAGGAAATCCAAAAGCAAAACCGTGTTTACTTCCACCTCCCATATACACAATTTCTTTCAATCCACCGTAATCAATCACCATTTGCTGTATCTTGTTGCTTTTGAAAGCCTTTGCAATCGGAACAAAAAACACAACATTATCCGCTACTGAAAATGCCTTTTGAAGAAATAGGTCATAAATACTGTATGGAGGGTTTGTTATTATCCAATCCACTTTTTTATCCCATTCAAAGAAATCTAATCCGTCAGAAATTTCACAACGGTATTTATGTTCGTTTTCAAATAAATCGTAAAAGACATTTTCGCCAGCAGCAGGTTCTAATATTGAGCCTTGTGGTTTAAAATAATCCACAATCCACTTAGCTGTTGTGTTTTTTGTAAACACCGTATCGGCTGCGGTTGCCTTATCTGTTTTGTTTGGTTTTGTTGGTATTCCTTTTCTACTCATAATTTCTCCTTATTAAACCGCCACTGCATATAACAGCGTGTATAAGCAATGGCGGGTTTTGTTGTTAATTTAAAGTTTATCTTCCTATTCAAGTTTAGTGGTGTATTGAAAGCTTTGGAGTTCTAATCCGCCACTTCTTATACACGCAAAACGTTATTCTCATTGTTTCTCTTTTTACCCTAATGTCCCCTTTTTGAAGTTGAAAAAGTTGTATACCCCATACACCCTTTCCACATCCTGAAAGGTTATGTCTTCGGTTTTCCTGCCTACCGAGCAGACAACCTTGTTACAGCCCGTTTCCGTGCCATTTTCGCCTATACAAACGACCTTCATCCGTCTGCCATACTTTGTGTCCACCTCAAGCCCCGATAGCGTGTAATGCCCGAAAACAAAGGAAATATCTCCAAAGGTCAATTCCAC
>RZYX01000426.1 GCA_009930155.1 Clostridia bacterium
GATACAGGAAACTTTATATGTTACAGAAGATGATATAACGGTTCGCAAGGTAACAACATTTAATGTTGATGGCTCAATAGATGCAGCAATTACGGAGGTGATTTAATGAGCTGGTCAGAAATAAAAAAGGCGATAAATAGTGACTTGTCAGAGCCATTGAATTATCTGCACTGGATAAATGATTTAGCAACTTTTGGTATTGATGGGTATGTTTATAATCAACCAGACAAAATGACAGAATTAGCAGAAAAAAGTTTAAACGCTATTTTTAATATTGTTTGTTTCGACTTATTAATTAATGGTTATGCTGATAAAGTTTTTACAAAATTAACAGGTGATGAAACTGGTGCTTTTGATGGTCTTACAACAATGGAATTAATTGCAGAAAATTCAACAGCCATGACAATAGTTGCAAACAGCGAAACAGCCATGACAGTTGTAGCTAATAGCGAAACAGCCATGACAGCAATAGCTAACAGTGAGACAGCAATGATAGCAATAGTTAATAGTGAAACTGCTATGACAGCAATAGTTAATAGTGAAACTGCTATGGAAATGGTATTCGGAGTTGTAACTCCTAACTATTCTGCAAGAGAAGCGATATGGGATAACGAAAGTGCTTCTGAAATTATAATGACAAATATTATAAGTAGAGAATGGATGGTTGCTAATATACAAGAAAATGTTGAAGAAAAGACATCAACTCCTTATGCCTTAAAATTAAATAAAAAATGCCTTGTTCTTGCTGTTCAAAGATTCGGGACAGAAAGTGCTTCTGAATCTGTTAACTATAGATATATTCAACCAGGCAATTTGGCATCAGAAAATCTTACAGCTATGACTACTAGAATTGAAAATAAAAGAGTATTCCCTTTAGAGATGAAATCTGGTCACCCTAATGGTGTTTACGTTAACATCAGAGTTTATTATGTACAAATGCAAGAATAAAAAGGAGGGTCTTACGAAATGTCATTATTAAATGAAATTAAGAAAGCTCAACAATCACCAATTAAATCAATCCAACGAGGTACAACCGCTGCAACCACAGCAGGTGTTAATGTGACAATCTCACCTGTTGACACGACAAAAACAAGTGTGAGAATTGCAAGTGCGAGGGCGGTTAATGACAATATTGTAC
>RZYX01000427.1 GCA_009930155.1 Clostridia bacterium
GTTGACTTCCCGTGATCAATATGTGCTATGATCGAAAAATTTCTTATTTTCTTTTGTCTTTCATTCCATGATGCTTTATTCATATTCACAACCCTTTCGCGTGATTATTGTATCATTTTTTTAGTGAGAATGAAAGAAGTTTTCATTATGATTATTAACTTTTTTAAGTAAATAAACATGTAAAGCGTTTTTATTCTAAAACATGAAAAATCGCGTTGCAAAAGACTTGCAATTGAAGTATAATATCACTGTAAGATACATTACATTAGGAGGAATTAAATAGTGAGAAAAGTATTGATGTTATTTTTCGTTGCTTTCGCAGCATTCACACTTTTTGGATGCAATAGCAGCGAATACAAAGTTGATGGTGAATTCTTGGCATATGAAGCACAAGTTCATTCAACTACAATTAAAGTTGATGAAGTATCCGTACCCGTAAAAGTACCACAAGTAACTTATGTTACAGTTACTATTGAAAATGGTGAAATTGCTGGATACAACATTGATGTTAGACAAGGCAAAGTTACATTCGACACTACTTCTGAAAAGTTTGAATGGGCATGGAATGACAAGACTAAGAAAGAACTTGGCGATGACTACAACATGGTAAAATTCGGTGGAGCAATTTCTGAATGGTATGTACAAGCAGAATTAATTGAAGCATATTGGTTAGAAAATGGTGTAGACTCAGTGACTGTTAATGCTGACAATAAGATTGATAATGTATCTGGAGTTACCATTAAAGACGGCGGTTATATTGCAATTGCTCAGGAAGCTATTGAACTTGCAAAAGCAGGAAAATTCCAATCTGTATATTGCTCAGGTACTGATTTGTACATTGCCGAAATGACATTAAGTAAAGGTAAGATTGAAACATTAGTATTAGATACACTTCAATCTACAAAAAATGCAGCTAATGGCGAATCATTTGAATGGAAACCCAACACTAAACAAGAACTTGGTGATGCATATGGTATGAAGGGTTCAGGCGACGGTTTTAAGTTTGAAAACGGCGCATGGGTAGAAACTAAAGGAACTAAAGCAACTCATGAATGGTTTGAACAAGCAAATACAATCACTGATTGGATTATTGCAAATGGTTATGACAGCGCACTTAAATCAGTTGGTGGACGTG
>RZYX01000428.1 GCA_009930155.1 Clostridia bacterium
TTTTTCATCTGGACCATTTTGTAGAAATAGTCTTTGAAAACAATATTTTTTTCTTTAATATCAAGATACGCGTGGTGCTAGTTAAATCGTTTTAGTTAATAAAAAAGTCCAATCGGACTAGACTCAAGTTGTAGTATCAAAAAGAAAAGAGTCTGATCTGATTGAACTGCCTTAAGCTTAAGCGTTTTAGCCACCATTTACAAGTTAGTTTTAAAGATTTAGTGATAATTTGTCGGCACTGGTATCGTTTGTATGCACCGGCTGAGTTTACTCATCGGCGAAATATTGATCAAATTAAAACTACGGACAGTCTGATTTTGGCTTTACTTATCTGGCAAGCTAAGACAGGAATTGAATCACAAAGAAGATTCTGTGAATGTTTCAATTGTTTATCACACTCACGTTTTAATCGACGTTCACGTCAGCTATTGCAATTGATTTATCAGATACGGCAAGAAATGAATAAAAAGGTTGACCTGAATGGACAGTTCTTGATCATTGACAGCTTTCCGGTACCTGTTTGCCAACCAATTCGCAACTATCGTGCTAAAATTTTTCGCGGTTATGCCAACATTGGTTATAAGGCCACCAAGAAAATTTACTTTTATGGTTTCAAAGTTCATGCCATTGTTAGCGATGACGGTTACATTCTTGATTATGTCGTAACAAAAGCATCAGTTCATGATGCCAGGGAGACAGTTGAACTGATGGAAAATACCCATCCATCTAATTACTATCTTCTTGGCGACGAAGGCTATTTAGGCAAAGAACTGCATCAACAGCTAAAACAAATGGGTTATGAACTTTGGACACCATATCGTAAAAATATGACAGGAGCTAAAAAGCACAATGATCATCAATTGATGGCTATTCGCAGAACAATTGAAAGCGACTTTTCGCTTCTGACCTATTACAATGCCGAGAACAATCGAGCACGTAGTCTGATAGGCTTTCAAAGCCGGTTAGAAATTGCAATTTTAGCTTATAATTTGGCTTATTGTCTAGAACGATTTAACTAGCACCACGCGTATCAAGATCAAATTTAATACAATTATTAAAAGAGGACATAGAAACACACCTTTATTTATAAAATGTTTAGTAGGATAGATTTTTTATTACAGGGGACTATGT
>RZYX01000429.1 GCA_009930155.1 Clostridia bacterium
ATAATACACTGCTCGATATCATAACATTGCCAAAGATAATTTATGCAAACAAATTTGATACATTCTCTGTCCCGGTTTTCGTTCCCAATGAAAGCGGTACATATGTAAAAATACTTATTTGGAACAACTTTTCATCAATAAACTCTTTAAATGAAATAATTCAGTATCAGACATAGACGCACTCGAATATTGAAACAATAACGAAGCCCTCTTATAGATGAATTTGCGGTATCTTTGGCACTTTTATAGTAGGGCTTGTAAGGAATAACCATTTATATAAGGAAGATGATAGTATCATAAGGATACCTGACGGTTGCCCCAGAATAATTGAACAGAACCTTTTTGACAGCGTTCAACAAAAGATATATGAAAAAAAAAGTTGCAGGCAGGTACAAAAGCAAGGCTAATTACCTGCTTAGCGGCTTGTTAAGATGTGGTATTTGCGGTAAAACTATGTATGGTAATACACGCACAAGCGGAAATAATAGTAAGAGTGTGTTTTCTTCATATAGATGTTCAGGAGGTAAGCACTATTGCAGTAACAAGGAAATTAACAAGCGATATCTGGATATGTATGTTTTAACGGAGCTTAAAAAGATATTCCTTAACCGCAGTAAGTATAGGCAATTGATGGTAAATGTTAATCGGTACATAGAAAAACAACACGAAAAATTTTTGAATGATATAGACGTTTGTACAAATCGATTAATAGATGTAAATAATTCAATAGCGAATATTACATCTGCCGTTGAAAAAGGGCTTTTAAGTGACGATTTTTTTGATAGGTTGGAGGAGTTGCAAAATGAGAAGGCTTCTCTTGAAACCACCATCGCAAAGCTTTCAAAATGTTCAACCACGCAATGTAACCTTGAAGATGTTGACGCAATTATTGCAAAAAACAAATCCTATGTTCAAGATATTACATCACAGTAATGTATAGTTTTTGTTAAGAAAAATATTGACAGGGTTTTAATCTATCCCGACAAGGCAGAAATCATAATAAAAACGGGGCTTGATATTATCGATTCGCTTAATAAGACAGTTGTAATAAGCAGGGAAAAGCTGTATGCCGTTGCTTCCTGATATGGCAGTGTGGAAGATTTTGTATTTATGCATACTAAACAGTTACTA
>RZYX01000430.1 GCA_009930155.1 Clostridia bacterium
GTTTTGTATCTGGTGCAATGAATGGAGCAAATTTAAAGTCAAGTTTTTCACAGGGTATTGAAAGTGGTTCTGCAAAAAAAGCCTCAGCCACGAGTGAATATGGTAGTCGAGTTGGCACAGCAACCGCATTAGCGGCTGGTGTTGCAGAAGGAGCACAAAGTGCAGGAGCGGATATTGGTAGCAACAGAGCATTAAACACCTATGGTTCAAATAGGTTAGCACAAGCAAGCGAAGCCAGTAATTATGCAAAAATAGGTAGTGTCGTTGAAAGTGTTGCATCTGTTGGGCAAAGTGCATTTGAACAGAATCAAATCACAAAAGCGGTTGCGGATACTAGCTCTTTGAATAAAGATATTTCCCAAGCTGGAGGTGGGGATAAATATGTTGGAAGAGCTATCTCTATGGCAGGAATTAAATCGGAACAAATGAATCAGGATATAGAATCTTTAAAAGAAAAAGACAAAGATGGAAATTCAATATTAGACTCAAATGGAAATGTAACAAATTTTGGAAAAAAAGCTTATGGAATTTCATCTTTTGAAAAAAATCGTCCTGTAGCAAACAAGGTTTCAGTTTTTGAAAACATGAATAGAGAAGCACTCAAACAGAGAACCGCTGAGGCCAAAGCATTACAAGATAATATTCCAATCAGTGAAGCTTTAGAACAAGTGGAATCAGCATTAAACAATACGGGTTGGACAACAAATGCGACCCCTTCTCAAGTTGCTGGTGCAATAGCAACCGCTGGTGCAACAAACTATGCATCTTCAAAAAGTTTAAACCTAGCTGGTGTTAATATATCTATGGGTACAGATATGGATGGAAAAACAAGAATTGATGCTAATGCTGCACAAAAAACTAGCGCAGGTAATTCAACTACTATAAATAATTCTAAAGAAATTTCAGATGGAACACATCAAAAATCTGGTGATGGTTTTACTCAAGATACAGGTCTTGCCATCGCTGAAGCAGCCGTTAGAAAAACAGCCGCTCTCGGAAATATTTCTTTGTCTGATGAACAAATTAGAACATCCGCTAATGGATTAAAGCAAAATACTGATTTTATTGATTATATGACAACCAAAAAAGGCATTATTACAGAATCTCAAAGTGCTCATTTAACAACAC
>RZYX01000431.1 GCA_009930155.1 Clostridia bacterium
AAGTCCTCCGGGTGCTACGTTGCCGGCATAAAGAGTTGTAAGTTTAATCATCTTACGCCACCCCCTGAGCCATAAGCCATTGGCACGAGGCTAAGCGCCACGAGAAATAAAATCTATTTTGTTGTTTTTTAGTATTGGAGGTTAGTTGATGAGGGTTAAATAGATGTATCGGTGGACAATCAGGGTCAGGGTCGGAATCTCCGCCTCCGTCATCATCTCCGGTTGAATCTTCTGATGTGGTATGTATGTTTGCTTCGCTGATCGTTGGAGTAATTGCTGTTGTTGATTTATTGTTTTTCTTAGCTGTTCTGCCTGCAAAGATATGATTTCTTGCATTAGCCATTTGTCTGTCTTGAGCTATCAAAAAAACACCAAATGTTTTACCGTCATCACCCCAACCTCCATCGCCGTCATAAGTATCATTTGTAATACGCCAAGCCCTTGCTTTAACACGCATTACGCCGTTTCCACAGTTATCCGGAGCTTGCTTATTTTGTTTTATTGTCTTATAATTATTCCAATAAGATTGTTTCATATACAACCTACCTTTCTGCCGTCTCTCGCTAGACGGCTTTTATTTTTGTCAAACTGCAAACCGTTCATTGTTGAATAACTCCGTCTCTGCTACTCCAAAAAAACTTGATAACTTCAAGCGTACACGGTCGGAAGCACGAGCCTTGCCCCGCTCAACGGTTGAAATTGTAGCAGTGTCTAGGTTAAGGTCTTTTGCCATATCCTTCGTCTTTAGATCAAGCTGTAGCCTATATAATCTCAACTTTGTCATTTACTCAACTCCCTTAACTTTTATAATTTTGTTCAACAATATAATTGTAACATGAAACTCTATACTGTAAAGGGTTAAATTCAGTCATACCAACGTTTTATATGTGGATAACAATGTAAGACAGTCTGTCTATATTGAAATATATATAAATTACATCGTAAAGTTTTATATAGCGTTATATAGCGTTATTATTTTGTGTGCTAAAATGTGTGTATAACTTTTTTAATAAATTTATTTTTTGCCGTTCTTCGATAGCTGAGGCACATAAAAAAACGTATTCCATAATCAGGATATGTCAGAAAAATATCATCAATTTATCCAAAAGTGCCCTATTGTTT
>RZYX01000432.1 GCA_009930155.1 Clostridia bacterium
CAAGAGAAAGAAGAAACAGATTGAAACAATAGCTCCGTATGTCATGATCGTGTTTCGCGAAAGGATGACAAAGTGAAATTAAAAGTGTTGGCAACAGGCTTATTGACGTTATAACTTTTATAATATAAAATAGTGGAAAGGAGGTGATCTAGTGAAATATATGCTAGACATCAGCAACGAACTTAGAGCAGAGATCAAGTATCAGGCCGCCAATGAAAAAATAAGCATGAACGATCTTATTACAAAAGCGGTGCAGAGTTATCTTGCAAAAGTTGGTGCAAAATGAGCGAGATCGAATGGCGTGATGTAGTTGGACTAGAGGAGTTTTATGAGGTTTCTTCAATTGGAACAATACGGAAAAAATCTGATGGATATGTTTTGAAATCTAGCTATAATCCGTGGAATGGAAACTGGTATAGGTCTGTAATTCTCACAAACGGGAAACAACGAATAAACGTAAGACCGCATAGGCTTGTTGCAGTTGCATTTATTCCAAATCCACATAACTATCCAGAAGTGAATCACAAAGATATGAATAAAAGAAACAATCATGTTGACAATCTTGAGTGGTGTACAAGATCAATGAATGTAATTCACGCCGTTAAAAACAAGCCGCAAATGATAAAAGGGATGAACAACTATAACCAAAATGTTAGACCTAAAAAAATATTACAATATGACCTAAACGGGAATTTTATAGCAAAGTATAAAAACAGCAAAACTGCGTCTGATTATAGTTGTGTTTGCGCAAGAAATATAATGCAAGTAGCTGATCAAACAGAATATAAAAAAGGAAAAACAAGGATGCAAGCAGGGGGATTTATTTGGTTATATGAACAACTTGATTCTGAATGTGATAGCAACAGGCTCGAAAGGCAACTGCGCGATCTTGTCAGCAGGAACAAAAAGAATAATACTAGACGCGGGCGTAAAGTTCAAAACAATCAAAACTGCAATCAGCTACGATTTGTTGAGTGTTGAGTTTTCGTTAATAACTCACCTCCATCTTTGACCACGCATTATCTGTACCGGATCTTCTCGACTGCGGTATCACAGTTATCAAGCCACCTTTGGATGACTTTGAAGAACTGCCTATGGAATACAACATGGGAGATTGGC
>RZYX01000433.1 GCA_009930155.1 Clostridia bacterium
GTGATATATCTATCCCATCTGTCAGAACTCTGAACCCGTATGTGTTCAGTGTCGAAGTACTAACTATAACATCATAATTCATAATTTTAAATTAAATTCGTTTCAATCGTTTGAGTGAGCAAAATAATCTAGCTTTGAACACATATACAAAAATCACTGCCATTATGACAGTGATTTTTTGCAAACGGCATTTTTCAACTCATTTTTGCAGTAATTTAATACATGACAAAATGGCTAAAAAAGAGCTGGAGAATAAAAAGGAGTTTGCACGCATATTATATATGCAGGGTGAAACACAGAATGCAATTGCCGAGAAAACAGGTATTAGCAAAACATCTATTAACAAATGGGTTAAGGAAGGTAGTTGGGAGGAAAAAAGAGCTGCTTCAAACATCACTCGTCCTGAGCTCGTTAATAAGTTACTAGTTGCAATTAACAAGTTACTTGATCAAGTAAGCAACTCGGACGATCCAACACAAATGGCAACACTAAGTGATAAGCTTGCTAAATTTGCATCTGCAATTGAAAAATTAGACAAAAAAGCTAATGTAGTTGATGCTATTGAAGTATTTATGGCATTTAGCAAATGGATTCAGTACCGTCAATCGTTCGACCCAGATGTTACTCCAGAATTGCTTAAAGCAATTAATAAGTATCAAGACTTGTACATCAGCGAACAAATAAGCAAGTAATATGTCACAAGTTGGTTACAATGAGGCTTATAAAAAGTGGCAATTACATTGCACTGATGTTCAGAATAACACTCAGGTTAACCGTTCTGAGTCTAAAGCTGAACAAAGAAGACGAATTGATAGAGCCAGAATTGACTATGCTTATTTTGTAGCAACATATTTCCCACATTTTGCCAAGTGCGAGAGTGGCAAGTTTCACGTGCGGGCTGCAAATAAGATAAAAATCACTAAAAATCTTAAAGCGGTATTCAAGTGGGCTAGAGCTCATGCAAAATCTACACACATGGACGTAATGGTTCCTATGTGGCTAAAAATACAAGAGCCTCGCGATATAAATGTGATGGTTGTTGTTGGTAAATCGCAGGACAATGCTAATACTTTACTGGCCGACATACAGGCAGAGTTGCAGTACAATCAGTTATATAT
>RZYX01000434.1 GCA_009930155.1 Clostridia bacterium
GAATAATATCGGCATCATTAGCTAAATTGTTGCAATCAAGAGGCTATTCAGTTACTATTCAGAAATTGGACCCTTATATAAATATTGATCCTGGCACATTAAACCCTTATGAACATGGCGAATGTTTTGTTACAGACGATGGAGCAGAAACAGATTTAGACCTTGGCCATTACGAACGTTTTTTAAATGTACCAACATCGCAGGCGAATAATGTTACAACAGGGCGAATATATCTCTCAGTTATTGAAAAAGAAAGAAAAGGAGCTTATCTTGGCGAAACAGTACAAGTTATTCCTCATATTACAGATGAGATAAAGCATAGAATTAAATTATTAGGAACAGAAGGAAAGTTTGATTTTGTAATTACTGAAATTGGTGGTACTGTTGGCGACATAGAGTCGCTGCCATACATAGAAGCAGTAAGGCAAATGAGATGGGAGCTTGGCAAAGATTGTCTTGTGATACATCTTACTTTAATACCTTACCTTGCTGCGGCTGGTGAGTTAAAAACAAAACCAACTCAGCATTCAGTAAAAACTTTATTAGAATCTGGAGTTCAGCCCGATGTACTAGTTTGCAGAACAGAAAAACACATGCACGACAGTTTACGCGATAAATTAGCATTATTTTGCAATGTAGACAGAGATTCTGTTATTGAAAGCATCGACAGCGAATCAATATACAATGTTCCAATATTGATGAAAGAAGAAAAATTAGATGAGGTTGTTTTGCGTAAAATGAATATGGATGCTTCTGTTCCTCATAACTTGCAATTATGGGAAAACTTTCTTCATAGATTAAAAAATCCTGAAAAAGAAATTGAAATATGCCTTGTCGGAAAATATGTTGAATTAAAAGACTCATATAAATCAATTACCGAAGCTATTATTCATGCTGGAGTTGTAAATAACTGCAGAGTAAAACTTAATATGATTCATTCTGAAAGTATAAATAACAAAAATGTGAAACAAAGACTTGAAGGCACGCATGGCATATTAGTAGCACCTGGCTTTGGCGAAAGAGGTATTAACGGCAAAATTGAAGCTGTTCGCTATGCCAGAGAAAATAAAATTCCATTTTTTGGTATTTGCCTTGGTATGCAATGCGCAGTAATTGAA
>RZYX01000435.1 GCA_009930155.1 Clostridia bacterium
CCGACAAATTCCATGCCGTCGGGAAGAATGCCTTTTGTAAACAATCTGCAATCGACAAATGCTTGATGGTCGATTCTCTTAAGACCCATAGGAAACTCTATTTGTTTTAATGAAACCGCCCCATAAAAGGCCGAATTTCCTATACTTTGGATACCCACAGGGAGAAGAAATACCTCTAAGCTTTCACAACCTTGAAATGCTCCGGCACCTATCTCTTTTAGCGCTAAAGGTGCATTCATGTCTGTTAAGGATATACAATCTCTCATTGCAAAATCACCGATACGCTCTACGCTATCCGGTAAATCAATCGTTTTTACATGGACAAGTTCTGCAAAATAATAATCGGGAATTTCCACAACGCTATTGTTAATCCTTATTACCTTAAGAGAGACGGGCGCCATGACAAAACCGAAATATTGCCTGAAAGGCACATAGGCACCTTCGCTGTTTTTATTTATGGGACACGCCAATTCTTCCAATACGTGCATGCTTTGAAGTATATTGCTAAAGTTAACCGTGTCATTTCGGGGTAATTCAATCCGTTTAATATTGTCGCAACCGGCAAAAACAGAACTAGCTATATTTTCCAATGTGTCTGAAAACACAACTTCGTTTATGCCGCTACAATTAATAAAAGCGCTATCCAAGATTCTCTTTACACGGGATAAGTCAGCCGTGGTTAGCGAGAAACAGTTTGCAAAAGCATAAGCTCCTAATTTCTCGCAATAGGGAAGATTAATTTCTTGTAAGTTCGAACACTCGGCAAAAGCATAATCGGCTATCGATTCAAGATAAGCGTCGGGAGCAAAATCGATGCTTTGCAACAAGGTACAACCTTGTACAACATATTGTTCAATCGTTTTTACTTTATTAAAGTCAATTCGGGTAAGCGAAGTGCAATTGTAAAAAATATACTCTCCCAATCTTTGGACGCTGTCCGGCAAATCGATTTCTTGCAAACTTATGCAATTATAAAACAAACCGTTATATAAGGTGTCTATTTGTATCCCTTTTTCAAAAACAACAGATTTGAGACCTGTGCAGTTTTGGAATAAAAAAGTATCTGTCTGAAAAAGGTTTTTCGTGAATACAAAGCTTTCTAAATTAGGATTGTTT
>RZYX01000436.1 GCA_009930155.1 Clostridia bacterium
GAGTACCTTTAGCCATAACCATTCCTCCTGTAAGACTATCATATAATATTTATTGAAAATGGTCATGTTTAATTTGTACTACTTACATACTAGCACCAATCAGCGAAGATGCTTAGAGCCCTGCAATCACAAATCACAACACATGAAAGAAGGAAAAGCCATGGGGTTTAATGATGCAATGAGTGGATACAAAAAATTGAAAAACGAAGAAGGGTATACCAATCAGAGTCTTTTGGAACTGTTAAAACAAACAGAGTATTCTTTTGGTACACCAGAAATGGGAACTGTTGCAAAAAAAGAATCAATAGTGTTCCATAATGTTGGAAGTTTTACAGTGTATGTTACTGTAAAAGACAAAAGTATTGAAATCGGCCGTGTGGTAGAGCAGGGAACCGGAAAATTTGTATTAAAGAATCTTGGAGCAGCCATGTTTTCAGATGCACAGTCAAAAGATACTGCGGTAGCAGATCGTGCAGTGGAAGAGTTATATGATGTGATTATGGGCGTTAAAAAGGGTCAGCCAATAGAGAATAAGGCCGCATCTAATGACGGAATCAAATTGTATATGCGTCAGAAAATACTTTCTATAGGTGACAAATACAGTATCTGTGATCTTGATGAAAACCCACAATATTGGGTTGTTGGAAATATTATTGGTCTGAAATTTAAAATCCAGGATAATCATGATAATGAAATAATGGAAATCAATAAAAAAATGGTTGCCATTACACCAGAGTATACCTTGATTAAGAATGGAGAAAAATACGGACATATTAAGAAAAAAATCAAACTGACACGACCGGTAATAGCAGGTGAGATTGATAAAAAGCCGGTAGAGATAACAGGAGATATAACAGGATATCATTTCGCAATCAAACTTGCGGAAGAGACAATTGGAACAGTAGATACAGAGCGGCTGACATGGGGAGATGTCTACTCCATTGAGGTTCGAAATGCGGCATATAAAGACTTAGTAGTAACAATTGCTGTAATTGCTGACAACACTTTAAAGAATAAAGGCTCAATCACAAATTTTGTGGGATAAAGGATTTCTGACATAAGTCTTCCTGCTGATATCAAACAGTTTAAGGAAGAAGTATTCATCATCACGATA
>RZYX01000437.1 GCA_009930155.1 Clostridia bacterium
TTAATCACAAATCAGTTACCAATACAGTAGATTCGCTTATACATATAATAGAAACAGAAAAGCCTGATTTTATCATAGGAGACACATATTTAGGATTAAGAATTGCTGCCCGATACTGCAAAACACCACTTATAAGTGTTTTCAACGCATATCTGACTCACCATTACGATGATATCAGACCGGTACCTCATACACACAAAGCCAACAAATACAAGCCGCGACTATCCCAAGCATCATGGGAGCGAATTATCAGAACTGTCGAAAAGCTAACCTTGCGCAAGGTACACAAACCATTTAGAAAAATACGAAGAAGTTTAAATTTGGAAGTTTATACCGATTTATTCGATGAGTTTGCAGGAGATTACAATCTATTGTGCGACGATCCTGATATATTTCCGTCAAAACACCTTCCAAACAATTACAAGTATTGTGGTCCACTTCTTTATTCTTGCCACGATCACAATCAAAACCTGCTACAATTTTTGGAAAACAACAAGCCGAGAGAAACAATACTTATTACAATGGGAAGTACCGGAAAATTGTCTTCGTTAGGAGACCTTACAGACACATTCTGGCAAAACTACAACATTATTATTACCGGTGCAGAAGAGGATAAAACAGAACACAATATTTATTATACTACATTTCTAAATTTTGATGATTTTGCTCCACTAATCGACCTTGTTATTTGCCACGGAGGTAATGGTACCATGTATCAGGCAATAAATAAAAACATCGCAATAATTGCAGTTCCAACAATTTTTGAACAAGAATGGAACACCTACCGGTTCGAGAAACTAAATTTTTGCAAAATATGGTATCCAAACAGCAATTTGACCCAACTTTACAAACTTGTAAAATCACAAATCGAAAACCACAAAAACAACAGAAATAATAATACTGCAAAACTTAAAGTTTGTTTGAACAGGGTGATAAATGAATGGTTGTTTTACTAGTTTGAGATAAGTTTTGTATTACAATAAATGTCATGTCTCCAGACCCAATGCAATTTTAATCCCGCATTATTACTTCGTGAGGGCTTCGCCGTTCATGCGATTAGCTTTGTGTAGATACAAGGCGTCTAACTTTGCAGTCATACTCTTGTATTACAAA
>RZYX01000438.1 GCA_009930155.1 Clostridia bacterium
ACTTTATTTATTCAATATAAATTTTTGAGCTGCGTATAAAGAACTCATGGCAAATAAGCCGTTTTATCTGTATTTATTATACAAATCTCTTAATTGACATTTGTTTTCTAATCGTTTATTGCCAAAGTAAAAAAATGTTTGAATTAGATTAAAATTATATCAACAGGATACAGTAATGGACAATTTTCAGGTTTTGCCTTTCCTTTATGCAGTTGTTGGCGGACTAGGTCTTTTTTTGTACGGAATGAAGCTCATGTCAGACGGTCTTCAGAAATCGGCAGGCGACGGTCTGAGGAAAATCCTTGAAAAACTCACAAGCAACAGAATTATTGGAGCTTTTGTAGGTATAGTTATTACTTCCATAATTCAGAGCAGTTCTGCAACAACAGTTATGGTGGTAGGGTTTGTAAATGCCGGTCTTTTAAAGCTTACCCAGGCATTGTCAGTAGTTCTTGGTGCAAATATCGGGACTACCATTACAGGGCAGATAATCGCATTTAAAATTACTGAACTTGCACTTCCAGCCATTGGTATTGGTGCTTTTATGAGGATTTTTTTAAAGCATCCAAGGGTTCATTATTATGGTGAAGTTTTAATTGGCTTTGGAATGCTGTTTTTAGGACTTGATATAATGACAGATTCTTTTGGTCCTTTAAAGGCAAGTCCCGGGTTTAAAGATCTTTTTGTAACTTTTTCAAGAAATCCTGTTATGGCTGTTTTGGCAGGTGCCGTTCTTACCATGATAATTCAAAGCAGTTCTGCTACCCTTGGGATTACAATGGTTCTTGCCTTTAACGGCATTATAGATTTTTATACTGCAGCAGCATTTGTTCTTGGAGAAAATATCGGAACAACAGTAACAGCAAATATTGCAGCAATAGGAACAAGCAGGGCCGCAAGAAGAGCTGCACTTGGTCATTTTTTGTTCAATGTTATCGGTGTGATTTATATGCTTGTTTTATTAAAATATATGATGGCCGCAGTAGATTATTTTACACCCGGCAATCCTGATTTTATAAATCCTGACAATACCAAACCAAATATTTCAAGGCATATAGCAAATTTTCACACACTTTTTAATATTATAAATACCATTATTTTCCTTCCATT
>RZYX01000439.1 GCA_009930155.1 Clostridia bacterium
CCTTATATGCGCAAAAAGACCTGGTTTCCCTTGCTCTGAAAATAAATTTAGAATCTTTGCAAAAAATTGTTGACAGTCACTTTGCTGTGGTTTACTGTGTAGACATAAGCCAACGAGCACAGACTCAAGGCAAAGAAAGTGAGAAGGATATGAAACAGACATTTGCAAACAATGCCGCAACAATCATCGTTTATAAGTCGTCACGCAAGAACGCAAGGGCAGAGACAATCTCAATTAATCACTTGATTGATGTAAACTCGGAATCACGCAAGATTGACGACGGGCGCATATTGAGTCAATTAATCGGTACAATTGAGAAGTTAACTAGCATCATTAAAAATTATGACAATCATATCGAAATGAAAGCACGTCTTGATATTGGCAAAAACGCAAGCTATAGAACAGTCGTTTGTGACCCATATGAAACAACTGAATATATCTCAATTGTTTTGCAAAAAGCTCAATTACACTCAATTGAGCAAGCTATATCCTACATTTACGATGTTTATTGCCTGGTTTATCCCTATAACACGCTTTCAAGCAAGACAATATTTGATAACCCGTCGATCAGATACTATATCAAGCAACATTATCATTCTTGATATAAGCAAAACTTATGGCCATAAGAAATACTTATAGCAGGGCTTAATCGCCCTGCTTTTTATATTGCATAAATATACAATACAATGCATAAAGATACACGTATAAGCGCAAGAGCGTTGATAATAGTTTGTTTGCAATGAATAAAGACTGTATTCTCATGCTATTTGATAATGATTATCAAAATCAATTATTTACTTTGATAGTCAAAGTATTTGATAGTCAAGGCATATTATCTTATTTTGAGATATGCATTAAAAGCTACAATCGACGTCCTACAATCAATTTTAAGCTAGTTATGAGCGCTATAATCAAGTTACCATAGTTTTGCATTGTAATAGCGTTTCACGGGATTCTGAAGCGTTTCACGGCCATTTAAGATTGACAGTTGAGATAGCGTTAGCAAGGATGGCATAGAGTGGGATCGATCCGGTTTATCATATAATGGGCTGAATTGCCAGGTTATAGCTACTGATTTTAGGATCAAAAAAGAATTTGAAATATTTCTC
>RZYX01000109.1 GCA_009930155.1 Clostridia bacterium
GTGTAATGGTGTTGTGGTAACTTCATTTTACACGAAAAATCTTTTATGGGCTATTTTTATTTGTCGCACTTCATTTTACAATCTATCTATTAAAATACGGATAAAAGTATTTTGATTAACAATTTTAAATATAGAGGAGAAGTATTATGGCATATACAGAGCAGGAAGCTAGACGTTTAGTGATAGAAGCGGGCAACAAGCTATTTGATTTAGGTCTTGTTACTCGAACATGGGGCAACATAAGTGCTAGAATTTCAGACACTCAGTTTGTTATAACTCCTAGTGGAAAGCCATACGATTTAATGACTATGGATCAAATTGTTGTTGCAAATATTGATGATTGGAACTATGAAGGTGATTTAAGACCTTCAGATGAAATTGGAATTCACGCAGATGCTTATCAGATGCGTCCTGAAGTAAACTTTGTTATTCACACTCATCAGCAAAAGGCGTGTGTCGTTTGTGCAACAGGAGCTGAAATTTCAGATGTTCCTGAAGAGTATAAACCTGTGCTTGGGAGCTTTATTCCATGTGGCGAGTACGGCTTGCCGTCCACCAAAAAGTTGTGTAGAGGTGTTAAATCTGCGGCAGTTAAACACCCCAAAAGTAAAGCGGTAATTATGAAACATCATGGTGCAGCTTGTTTTGGCAAAGATTATGACGATGCTTTTAATATTGCTTTAGCACTTGAAAAAGTTTGCCAAACAACTATTGAGAAAAAGTATTTGGAAAAGAGCAACGCTTCAAATTTTGATGAAAATGCAATGAGGGATTATTATTTAAATATTGAAGATAGTAATCTTAAAATGCCTAAGGTAATTAAAGATTTAGGTTGTAGTGTAAGGGATGTTAATTCTTTTAAACTAACTTTAAATAATGGCGAAATATATGATGTTCCTCTTGATTTAAATGCAGATAATAAAGATATTCCAGAGGTTGCAAAAATACATAGTGCTATTTATAAATCATCGGATGTAACTAATATTGCACACCTGAAAGACTTAGATGTTGTTGCATTAAGTTTAGTTGGCAAAACTATGAAACCGTATCTTGATGACTATTCGCAGCTTTCGGGAACAACTATAAAAGTTGCTCAGTGGGATGAACTAAATTCTGATATTTCAGCTAATAGTATTGTAAAAAATCTAAAGGGTAGAAATGCGGTCCTTATAAAAGGTCTTGGTGCAATTTGCACAGCAAATAATGAGGGCGATCTAATTGCTACCAATATTATCACAGCAAAAGGTTGTGAATCAGAAATAAGTGTAAAAATCTTTGGCATGGGTAAACCTATAAACTTTTTGCATCGTTTTATAATGAGAAAAGTCTATTTGTTAAAATATTCAAAACAAGCAGATGCATAAGTGTTTGTATAGTATGTTTAAACTTTAGTATAAATAATTATATTATTATTGCGTTAATAGGCGGATTAAATTATGGTTAGGTATTTTTATATTGCAGATTATATACAATAATATATAAACTTTAAAAGGTTGGATTTTGCCAACCTTTTTTTGCGTATTTAATTACTGAATTAAAATGCTTATAATAGTACATTATATATAAAAGGAATAAATTAAATATAAAAACACAAAATAGTTATTGACATATGTCGTAAATGGGGTATAATAAATGTAACGGACATATGCCTGAAACTATAAGGAGGTGATAATATGCCACTTAGAGATGGAACAGGTCCAATGGGACTTGGAGCTGCTAGCGGAAGAGGCTTAGGTATTTGCACTCGTGCAGTTGCAACTGCAGCAGGGACTTGCCTTGGTTTAGGTTTAGGATATAGAGGCAGAGGCAGAGGCGGTTTTGGTCGTGCAAATATGTTTAACAATGCTGCTGCCAAAGATCAGTTGATTGCTACTAGAGATAATTTAAAAGCTCAACTTGATGCAATTGAAAAACAGATTGATAACAAGTAATTAAGTTCGGTATATACGGGAGGACGCTCCAGTTTATACCAAACTCCGAAAGGTGATAATATGTCAAGACCCCGTAAATGGAGAAGGGTTTGCTGTATGCCTGAAAACAGTCAGTTTGGTCCTTTAGATAGAGTTGTTGATAAGGAATGTATTATTAACATGACAGTGGATGAATACGAGGTTATTCGTCTTATTGACCTTGAGGGAATGACACAAGAAGAATGTTCTAAGCAGATGGTAATATCAAGAACTACCGTTCAGGGCATTTATAATGTTGCCCGTAAAAAAATGGCAGACTCCTTGGTAAACGGTAAAGCATTGTTTATTGCAGGAGGGGATTACCAGCTGTGCGATGGTACTGGTAGTATGTGTGGCAGAGGTTGTCGCAGGCATGCTAATGGGCAAATTTAATAGCCCACATAATTTGAAATGGAGGAAAATAATATGAAAATTGCAATTCCAGTAGATGAAAAAAGAATAGATTCTCCCATGTGTATATCTTTTGGGCGTACACCTTACTTTATGTTTTATAATACAGATACGAGTGAGGCAAGCTATTTTGACAATAGTGCTTTTAATACACAAGGTGGAGCAGGTATAAAGGCTGCACAAAAAATTGTGGATGAAGGTGCAAGTGTTTTAATTACTCTTCGTTGTGGCGAGAATGCAGCAGAAGTGCTGAACACTAGCGTAAAGATTTATAAATCAATTCAAGGTTCTGCAAAAGATAATATCGATGCATTTTTAGATGGGAAACTTGATGTTTTAACACAAATACACCCAGGCTTTCACAATCACGGGTAATTAAATATGAAAATTGCTGTATTAAGTGGTAAGGGAGGCACAGGCAAGACTTTTGCATCGGTAAATCTTGCTTGTGTAGCTCCTTGTTCTGTTTATCTTGATTGTGATGTTGAAGAGCCTAACGGCTATCTTTTCTTAAAGCCACAAAATGTAACCAAGCAGGAAGTTTCTGTTCTTTTACCAGAGGCTGATGAGCAAAAGTGTGATGGATGCCGTAAATGT
This sequence comes from Clostridia bacterium, assembly GCA_009930155.1. The sequence continues at coordinate 2,958 of RZYX01000109.1, forward strand.
ATAGATTTTTGTAGATTTAATGCTCTTGCTTTTGTGGGTGGCAAATTAAAAGTATTTAAAGAAGTATGCCATTCATGCTCGGGTTGTTCTCTTGTATGCCCTCAAAATGCTATTACAGAAAAGCCAAAACAGGTTGGAATAATTGAAAGCGGAGTTCATAACAATGTAAAAGTTGTAACAGGTATTCTTAATCCTGGTGAGGCTTCTGGTGTTCCTGTAATTAAAAATGTATTAAAAAGTGCAGATGAAAATTGTGTAACTATTATAGATTGCCCTCCAGGAAGTGCTTGCACGGTTATGGAGAGTGTTGAGTCTGCTGATTATTGCGTTATAGTTGCAGAGCCAACATTGTTTGGCGTTCATAATTTTCTAATGGTAAACGAACTTGTAACCTTGCTAAATAAGCCTGTTGGAGTTATTATTAATAAAGTGGAAAGTTCAAAAAATCAAATGGAAGAACTTTGCATAGAAAAACAAATTAATATACTGTCACAAATTCCGTATAGTGATAAGCTTTCAACTCTAACTTCATTAGGGCATATTGCTACTGAGGAAGATGAAGAAATTGCAAAGGTTTTTGCTGATATTTTAGATAAAATAAATGCGGAGGTGACAAGATGAAAAAACTACTTATATTAAGTGGAAAAGGTGGCACAGGCAAGACAACTACAGCCGCAGCATTTATAAAGTTCCTTGAGTGCAAAGCATTTGCTGACTGCGATGTTGATGCACCAAATCTTCATCTTGTTACGAATCTTACCAAAGAACCTGTTAGATCGGATTATTATGGTTCACAAAAGTCATTTATTGATTTTTCAAAGTGTATTGGTTGTGGCAAATGTTTTGAAAATTGTAGATTTAATGCAATAAAGCAATATGAAGGTAAATATAAAATTGATGAATTTGCGTGCGAAGGATGCGCAGTTTGCCATCTTGTTTGTCCTGTTGATGCTATAACGATGAAGGATGATATAGCGGGAGATCTTATGCTATATTCACAAAACGGAATCTTTTCTACTGCAAAGCTAAAAATGGGACGGGGTACATCAGGCAAGCTTGTTGTAGAGGTAAAAAGGCAACTTCCAAACGATGCGTCTGAGCAAGTTGCAATAATTGATGGCTCACCTGGAATTGGCTGTCCTGTAATTGCTTCTATAAGCGGTGTAGACCTTGTTTTAATAGTTGCTGAGCCATCTCTTTCAGGTATTAGTGATATGGAGCGTATTATTAAAACAGCTAATATTTTTGAAACAAAGACAGTCGTTTGTATAAATAAATATAATACTTGCCTAGAAAATGCAAAAAAGATAGAAGATTATTGCAAAGAACATGGCATAGATTTTGTAGGCAATATACCTTATGATAAAAATGTTTCCAAGGCAATAAATCAAGGCAAAACAGTAGCAGATATTGATTGCGAAGCAACAAAAGCACTATTTGAAGTTTTTGAAAAAACTATGAATTTAATGAGTGCAAAATAAAGGGAGGCGTGTTGAACTGACAATAAAAGTGCTTGCTGAAAACACAGCAATATCAAATGAATTTTTAGCTGAACACGGCTTGAGCCTTTATGTTGAAACAGATAATCATAATCTGCTTTTTGATACTGGTCAGTCGGATTTGTTCTTTAAAAACGCTCAAAACATGGGGGTTGATCTTGCAAAAGTAGACATCGTTGTTATATCTCATGGACATTATGACCATGGCGGTGGGCTTAAAACCTTTATGTCACAAAATTCAACGGCAAAGATTTATATAAATAAAAATGCATTTGGAGATTTTTATAATAGTTCGGATAAATATATTGGGCTTGACCAATCCTTAAAAGATAGTGAGAGAATTGTATTAACAGATGACGAATACAAGATTGATGATGAGTTGTTTTTGTTTAGTGCAAATAAAGAAGAAAGACCTTTTGAAACACAGAGTAATGATCTTTTTGCTAGTGTAAATGGAAAGCAAGAAGTTGACAAATTCCTTCATGAGCAGTACTTATATATAACAGAGAATAGCAAAAAAGTTTTAATAAGTGGCTGTTCACATAAAGGAATATTAAATATTATGAATTTTACAAAAGAGTTAAAACCAGATGCACTTATAGGTGGTTTTCATTTTATGAAAATGGAACTTGATGTAAAAGGAAAAAAAATACTGGACTTTACAGCAGAAGAACTGTTAAAATATAAAACGAAGTATTTTACATGTCACTGTACAGGTGTTACACAGTATGAATATTTAAAGAAGAGAATGAAAGAACAGATCAGTTATATTTCTGCTGGTAAGTCTTTTGAAATTTAGGAGGTATAAAAATGAGTGAAAGTTGTAATCAAGATTGTGGAAGTTGCAGTGAAAGTTGTAGTGAGCGTAAACCCGAAAGCCTTATAGAAAAATCTCATGAGCTGTCAAAAATCAAAAAGGTTATTGGTGTTGTCAGTGGTAAGGGTGGAGTTGGAAAGTCGCTTGTTACAGGTCTTATGGCAGTTTTATCTCAAAGAAATGGCTATAAAACCGCAATTTTGGATGCAGATATTAC
>RZYX01000440.1 GCA_009930155.1 Clostridia bacterium
GCCCTACAACGGTACAATCTTTAGGTATCACACAATACGTTTCACATTCAGATTCGGATGAAAAGAAGTTATTATTGTAATCTCCAGCAAGAATTTGACCTTTTAATGCCTTACATGTAAAACCACTATAATTTGCTTCAGCACTAAAGTAAAAAGAAGAATCAAATGTTTGCTCAGTGAGTGGGTCTATAAAAGTTGACATCGACGACATGTCAAGCACAACACCGCTATAGGTTGCCCCTACTTGATAATATTTATTACCTGTGGGATGGTAGCACATTGATTCATGCAGCGTATCTCCTGAATTACATTTTGGTTCATAATATGTTCTTTTTTCACATGATGATGTTGTTTTAAAATCACCATTAGTACAATTACCATTTGTTGGTATTGCATATGAACTATCAACATGATAACACTGAGTTCCTTGTACATTATCTCCTGAATTACATCTTGCATCATAAGATGACACTTCCAAAATAGATTTGAGTGTGATACTGTTTCCATTGTTAGACCAAACTATATTTTTTGCAATAGGGTCTAACACATTTGTAGGCATGGCTGGAAATTTAAAAACAGAACCATCCAATGGATTGTTTGAAAAATCATATGTACCAGCTTCACCATTTGAAACTATCAAAATAGAACTAAGTTTTTCTTTAGCAAGTATCCCCTCAAAACTTATTTTAGAAGATTCTGTAAGTTTTGTGGCACCTGTGATAGGTTCTAAATGTTTTGTTGCGGTTTTTGGTTCACACTGTTTATATGTTTTACAATTATTCTCGCAATTTGAGATTGAATTATAGCTAGGAGTTCCTTCTAAACTTGTTGTTTTACCTGTTATAAAATCAACATAACCTGTATCTATTGTGCAATAATATGCAGCCAAAAGAGGATTTGCAAAAAGGATTAAAGAAATTCCTATTGCTAGTATTTGCTTTTTCAACATTATTATGATCCTTGTATTGCATCTGAAAAATTGTTATAACATCGATATTTTCTACGCTCATAGACGTTTAACTTTGAAATAAAAATCATGTTTGGATACGGCAATGGGTAAACAAGAGGTATTTGTGAAACTGTACCTGTCAAGAGGTCTCTTAC
>RZYX01000441.1 GCA_009930155.1 Clostridia bacterium
ATAGCATAGACGGCACCACTGAGGGCGGGATAAACGTGTCTAGTAATACAGACTATCACACTCAATCGGGCTTAACAAGTGCAACAGCAAGGATAGCCTACAACACAGACTATTCGATAGCCACAGGCAACTATGATTATTCACTAGCGAGTTCAAACTATTCGCAAAATACCACTTCCGGTTATGGCGGTTACTGGTGGCCTCGTTCTGCGTCGGCTTACTGCGGTAATGATGCGCGCCATGTCTATGGTAGTGGCTATGTCGGTAGCTATTATAGTGGGCACTCGCTCGGCGCCCGCCCCGCTTTGCGAATCAATCTAGCATCTTTCAATCTCGCGAACTTTGTGAGCGAAATATCTGGCACAAATAATACAAGTTTGAAAGTTGATATAGGCACAAATATAATAAGCAGAACAGCATTTACACAAATAGCAGACAAAACAATAAGTAACACAGTAACAGAAACAACGCTGTTTGGAACAGGTGTAGGCAGTTTAATAATACCAGCAAATTTATTAGTAGTTGGTAGAACATATAATATAAAATTTAGAGGTTATATGAGTGGGGTTAATGGTAACAACGCAACTTTGAAATTAAAATTAGGAAATGTCACATTAGTGACAAGCACAAATACAATGCCAGCAACATTTACTAATGCCTATTTTGAGAATGATTTTACTTTTACTTGCAGAAGTATAGGAGAAACAGGGACTATCATTGGCAACGGAAGAACAATTATAAACGCAGGAATAGAATCTTCAACAAGTTATACAAGGACATTACAAATGACAAGTGTGGCAACGATTAATACAACGATAGCAAATGCAATTAATTCAACATATACTTGGGCGACAGCAAGTGAAAATAACACAATTACAGTGACAAATGCTAGTATTGAGGTGTTGAATTAAAAATAAGTGATTTAAACAAGAGCCGTTTCTAGTGGCTTAAAAGGAGATTACAATGAAAATGTTTAAAGGTATTTTAATTTTTATAATTATATCAATTTTAATTTTCTTTGCTTCGTGGTCAATCATAAATTTCTTTGTGCCACTTTGCGGTGAATATGGTTTCTTTAAAGCAATAGAAATGTTCTGGCAGAGT
>RZYX01000442.1 GCA_009930155.1 Clostridia bacterium
TGCCGTTGAAGTATGTCCGAAGCTGAATCATCCCCGGACACCTCCTTTAGAGTTCCGCAAGAGGGGGGAATCTGTCAGACTTCGGTCAGGGTCAGGGTCAGGGTCAGGGTCGGAATCAGTTCCTCCGCTGTCATCTTCCGTTCTTTTTGTCTTTGCGGTATTACACTTAGGTGTTTTACCAACAACCTTAAAAGATGAAAAATATTTCTTTATTGTTCTGTAACTGTTCTTAATTATAACTCTTACTTCTCTGTTGATAACATCTAAAATGCTCAGATATTTATTATCGGCGTTTAAAATAGATTCTAATAAACCTTTACTTGGTGTAGCGATTAACATTTGTTGCATAATAATATGATAATGCTTGTTAATTCTTGAAAAGTTGCTATAATAATCATAACAATACAATTAACTCTCTCCTTCTGCCGTCTCTCGCATTGAGACGGTTTTTAATTTGTCAAACTGCAAACCTGTCATCATTGAATAACTCCTGCTCCGGGACTCCGTAAAAACTGGACAACTTATAACGTACCCATTTTGAAGCTCTGATCTTTCTGTTTTCAAGGGTCGAGATTGTGCCTGGGTGAATATCAAGGTCTTTTGCTAAGTCCTTTGCTTTTAGATCACGTTCAAGTCTGAATAATTTAATCTTCGTCATTTGTCTCACCTCCTAACATTTGAAATATTATTCAATTCCTTAATAAAATCAGTATATCATAAAATTCTATTTTATAACGCAGTGTCAATCTGAGTTATCAACAATGGACAAACTTGTATTGTGTATAACTTTGGTTGATATCATCCCTAATATATCCTATGTAATAATTTAATAGTTAATTTATATATAGGGCAATATGGAGATATGCTTTTGCAATTGTGCCGTGTTGGATATATTCTCTTTTGGGGGAGGAATAAAAAAAAGACGTGCCCCAAAAATAGGGTACGCCTTAATGTAAAGCAAGAATTTTTAAGATTTATTCAAAAGCGTTATACTATTTGAACCTTGAAAACTGAAAAAGCTAGTTATACTATAGGCTTATGACTATTAAAAAAAATACTAGGATTTTGAGTCCTCTGCGTCTGCCATTCCGCCATCCCGGCA
>RZYX01000110.1 GCA_009930155.1 Clostridia bacterium
TTCAATACCCAAAGACAAATCACATTGATAGATATAGTAAGGTCTAACTCTAATTTTTACGAGATTATGTACAAGTTTTTTCATTGTATGAACACAGTCGTTAACTCCTCGCAGTAGAACAGATTGATTTCCAATTGGGATTCCGGCATTAGCAATTTTAGCGCATGCTTCAGTTGATTCATCTGTAATTTCTTTGGAGTGATTAAAATGTGTATTTAACCAAATTGGGTGATATTTTTTTAACATATTAACAAGGTCGTCAGTAATACGGTGAGGACAAACAACCGGAGTCCGTGTACCAATACGAATAATTTCGACATGAGGTATTGCTCTTAGTCTTTGAATTATAGATTCGAGCATTTTATCACTAACCATTAAAGCATCTCCTCCCGAAAGCAGCACGTCTCTTACAGCCGGAGTTTTAGCAATGTAATCGATAGCTTTTTGTATTCTTTCCGAAGGTGATTCTTTGTCTGTCTGCCCGGCAAACCTTCTGCGGGTGCAATGGCGACAATACATCGAACACATGTCAGTTATTAAAAACAGTACTCTGTCAGGATAGCGATGAGTTAATCCCGGAACTGGAGAGTCTTCGTCTTCGTGAAGTGGGTCGAGCAGATCGGCTGCAGATTGATGAGTTTCAAGTCCTGTAGGAATTGCTTGCTTTCGTATTGGGCAATTACGATCAACCGGATCGACTAAACTTAAATAGTAGGGAGTAATTGCCATTCTGAGTGTCTGCAATGATTTGGCAACGCCTTCCTCTTCGCTGGGAGTTAATTCAATATACTTTTTTAACTCATCAAGAGTTTCGATTCTGTTTTTTACCTGCCATTTCCAATCGTTCCATTGTTCATCAGTAACATTTGGGAACATTTTTATTCTTCCTTCGTTTACCATTTTATTATTATTTAAACATATAATTTTTCAAAAAGAGCTCTTATTTCAGCAGATTCTCTTAGGATACTTATTGTTAAGTTTGCATGACCTTTAGCAAAACCATTACCAACAATTAGATTGATATCTTTACCAACGCCTTCGGCACCAAGTGCAGCTTTTGTAAAGGATGTTGCCATTGAGAAAAAATAGATTAGTCCTTGTCCTTTAGTGATTAAAATTGAAGTCATTTCGGTACTTGGGACGTTTACATTATTTATAACAACTTCGCAACCTCTTTCTCCGGTTATTGCTGTAACTTTTTTATAAACTTCCATCACATTTGTAGCATCTTCAACAATAACATGATCGGCAAGTTTCATGTCAATTATTCTTTGAGCATTTTCTTTAGAATATTCGACAACAATTACTTTTCCATAAGGACCAACATTTTTCATTGCTTGATAACAACATAGGATTCCTGATTTGCCACCACCACCGATAATACAAACAGTATCGCCTTCTTTAACTAGGCGGTCAACTTGTGCAGGCGCTCCTGCAACATCTAAAGCAGCCAATGCTAGTTTTTCTGGGATATCATCAGGTAAAATTGCAAAAATACCACTTTCAAACAAAATTGCTTGTGCTTTAACATCTATCTGGTCAGATGTTGGGTCTATTTTTATAATTTCATCTATTTTTAAAGGGGTTAGTGACAAAGAAACTAAGGTTGCAATCTTATGTCCAACTTTTAGTCTTTTATCAGGGAAATTTGGTCCTATCTCTCGAACGATACCAATTAGCATACCTCCAGAACCTGTAACAGGGTTTTGCATTTTACCTCTATCTTCTACAATTGAAAGAATCATTTCTTTCATTTTTTCTGCATCAGATTTACAATCTTGTTTTATTTGTGTGTAACTAGCCGAGTCAATATTTACTGTTACAACATCAATCAACACTTCATTATCATAAATACTCATTGTATTATCAAGCTTTTGAGCTGGTTGTGGCAATGTGCCTTTTGGCTCAAGAACTCTGTGAGTACCATATCTACATCCTTTATTCATTAAATAGATAATTTAAATATTATTTAATTTTTAGGTAAGACCTAATTATTTATCGCGCCATAATGCAAAATTATAAAAAAAAGAACTCCTACTAAAATGTAGGAGCTCGATAATTGTTTTTATGCATATAATTCTGTGAAAACTTTTCTTAGTTTTTCGCTTTCTTCGAGAATTGCAAGAGTAATTTCTGCATGACCTTTAGTGTATCCATTACCAACGATCATTGTTACATCGCTACCAACGCCTTCGGCGCCAAGAGCAGCTTTTGTAAATGAAGTAGCCATTGAGAAGAAATAAACCAGACCTGTATCTTTTGTACAAAGTATGCTAGTCATCTCAGTATCAGGGATATTAACATTATTAATAGTAACATCAGCCATTTCTCCTGTAGTTAATTCTTCGATTTTTTCTAAGATAGCAACTGGCTGTGTAGCATCACCTGCAAAGACATGGTCGCAGAAACCTAAGTCGATTAATCTCTTTGTGCTTCTTTCGCTATGGCAAAGTCCAATAACTTTACCTGTAACTCCTGCGCGTTTTTTTGCTTCGTAGCAGCATAGCATTCCTGATTTTCCACCGGCACCGATAATAAGAACGGTATCTCCAGGTTTAACCAATTTAGCTGTTTGAGCAGGAGCTCCGGCTACGTCAAGAGCTGAAAGCACAAGACCTTCTGGCATTCCTTTTGGGATTTTTGCATAAATACCACTTTCGAATAGTATAGCTTTGCCGTCAATATCAACTTGGTCGATATCAGGACGGATATCTTTGATTTTGTCAATTCTTAAAGGAGTAAGCGATAAAGATACTAAAGTTGCAATTTTATCTCCTTCTTTTAAATCAATTTTTCCTTTAAGTGCATCCCCGATTTTTTCCACAGTTCCTAAAAGCATTCCTCCCGAACCAGTTACAGGATTACGATGTTTTCCTTGTTTTTCAACGATCCCCATCATAATTTCAGCGATTTTTGCTTTGTCGCCGCCTGCTTGTTCTTCGATTTGAGTAAAACTTGCCGAATCGACATTTAAAGTTTGAACATCTATCAGGATTTCGTTATTCCAGATTTCGTCCATATTATTATCGATTTTATTTGCAGGTTGAGGTAAAACTCCTGCAGGTTCAATCACTCTGTGTAATCCGTATTTATTTCCTTTTTTTTGCATTTTTGAAAATGTTAAATTATTATAAATTAAATTGCTTTTAGTCCTAATATTTGACGAGCTTCGGCCGGTGTAGCTATTTCTCTTCCTAATTCTTTTGCCATACGAACGACTTTTTCAACGAGTTCTCCATTCGATTTTGCCAAAACTCCTTTTGAAAGATAAACATTGTCTTCAAATCCGACTCTAACATGTCCGCCATTAATTATTGCTGCCATTGCAAGCGGAAATTCAAATCTACCAATGCCTGCAACAGTGTATGTCGATCCAGCGGGTAAGCTATCAACAAGAAAAACAAAATCTCTGAGTTCTCCGGTAATGCCGCCATTAACGCCCATTACTAGGTCAAAGTGCATTGGATCTTTTATGTAACCTTTTTTATGTAGCCTTAAAGCCATGTCAATCATCGACTTATCGAAACATTCTAATTCGGGTTTAATTCCTCTTTCAATCATTCTTTCGGCAAAATATTTAATTGTGTTTTCGGTATTCATAAATACTTCGTCGCCACCAAAATTTAGTGTTCCACAATCGAGTGTAGCCATTTCGGGGTTTAACTCTGTTGGTTGTAATCTTTCGTCGTTGGACATACCTACGGCTCCGCCTGTTGATGGTTGAATAATAACATCAGGTATTTCGGCTTTAATTGCATCCATAATTAGTTTAAATCTGCCTTTGTCCTGAGTAGGTGTGCCATCATCCCATCTTACATGAAGATGAATTAAACTAGCACCGGCATCATAAGCTGATTTTGCTTCGCGAACACATTCTTCAACAGTATATGGGATTGCAGGATTATGTTCTTTGAATACTTCTGCGCCACAAATTGCTGCTGTGATGATTAGTTTTTCCATATTATATTGTTTTTGTTTTTCGATTTAGTCTTACAAATAGTTTTTTAGTACACTCAAAGATTCTTCAATCATATTTGCAGCATGGTTTAAATCTTCGTCGGTATGACGATATGCAACATAACCATGATGATAAGGTTGCAAAAATACTCCACGACGGATTAATTCGGTGTAAAATGCAGGACGAAGTTTCTTATATAAATTTTGAGCATCTTTATTAAATGTAATAAAAGGCATTAGTGGAGCGCCTGAGACTTCAATATCCCATTCCGATTTTCTTGCAATTTCTGTGATTTTATCTCCAAAGACAGTTCCTTTTGCCTTAATAACATCTAAAATATTGTCGCGTTCGAGTATTTCGATAGTTTTTAAAGCGGCAACTTGCTCTAGGCTATTTGGGAAAAATGTAGAAGATAAGAAAACCTTATCGGCTAACACTTTCATGTATTGTTCTTTTCCGACAACAGCACCAATTGGATAGCCGTTTGCCATAGCTTTTCCAAATACAGATAAATCAGGAGTAACACCAAAAACTTTTTGAGCACCACCTAAATCAAATCTAAAGCCGCTACGGATTTCGTCAAAAATAAGTACAGTTCCATATTTGGTTGCTAAGTCGCGGACACCTTCGAGGAACCCGGGAGCAGGCATTTGAACTTTATCTGCTAAAGGATGACCAACCGGAGTGATAATTATTGCAGCCATGTCGTCACCGTGCTTTTTCATTATATCCTCAAGCTCGTCGAGTTTGTTGTAGTGGAATTCGTAAACGTCTTCATAAAGTTTTTCGGGAATACCGCCTTTAACTTCGACACACCAATCGTGCCAGCCATGATATCCACAACGCACTATTTTTGTCCTTTCGGTATTTGCACGAGCAATACGTATTGCTGTAGTTGTTGCGTCTGAACCGGTTTTAACAAAAACCGCCATTTCGGCAGACGGAATTAAATCGATAACTTTTTGCGCAAGTTTGTTTTGAATTGGCTGAGTTAAAGAAAAACAAAAACCTTTATTTTTCATCTGTTCGATAACTGCATTGTCGATTTCTTCTTCGCGATGACCAATAATAATTGGTCCGTAAGCACAAAGCATATCAATATACTCGTTACCATCGACATCTGTAACTCTACCACCTTTAGCATGATCAAAAAATATTGGATACTCGCCAGGTACAAAATTGTATGGTCTGCGAATACCTAAAATAGCACCGGGAATGACTTTAAGAGCTTCCTGATAATGTTTTTCTGTAAGATCTAATTTTAATTTGTTTGACATAACAGCCTCCTTATTTAAATATTATTATTATTATTATTTTATGATTTTACAACATAATCAACAAAAATTGCTTGAGTATGTATTGATTCCATTGGGATTTCGCCGGTTTTTACAATTTCCTGGGTTTCAGCAATTACTAAATCGGCAGCCATTGCCATAAGTGGATTAAAATTTTGAGTAGTGCCACGATGAAAAAGATTGCCATCTTCATCACATATACT
>RZYX01000443.1 GCA_009930155.1 Clostridia bacterium
GAAGATTATTGAGGATAAGGCAAAGAAAGAATTGAGTGTTGCACGTAAAGCAAAGGACATAGAATTAAAAAAATGGTTTGAAAAAGAGCTGAAAAATCAAAAGCATATAGTTATTTCTTCAAATCAATTTCTTAAAAATGTGCATATTGACAAGTTTAGTATTAATTCAATTCTTTCTCATATAGGATCAGTTGAAGGAAAAGAAATTATTAAGGATATAAAAACAGTTCTTAAGGATGCTAAACATCAAAAAGGTAAAGATCAACTTTTAGATAAGAAAAAGCCGGAAAAGAATCTTCAAAGAAAAATAAAAAGAGGGGTCACAGGTTACCGGTACTATAAATCAGATTGGAATGGATACGAAGTAACTATTTCAATGGAAGATAATATTCATGGATACGAGCAACCGTATTCTTTTAAACTAACTAAAAAACACCGCAAAGGCACTTGACGGATTAATCTCCACTGACCTAAACGGTGTTAAGCGGCAAAGATACATCAAAAAACATTATTTACAACAAAACAATAAAAAAATATTATGGAAAAACCAGTAATACTGCATACAATGCCATTAGCAAAACTGCTAAAACAAAGCAAACGTAAGACGCTGTTTGACAAATTGAAAAAACTTTTCGGTGTGGAACAAAAACAGGCTCAGCCTCTACACCCTCTCGAGCCGCTTTTATGGAAGATGATACGTAAAGCTCCTTCGCTTGCTTTATATAGTGTAATTGAGCATATAGGCCTACTGCAGCAGTTAGGATGCAAAGTGCAAGTACAACTGATAACACCGCAAACACCCAACGTTGTAGGTTACCTTCACCGCTGTTGCTATAAAGAGAAACTAGTATTGCAAGTAATGATGCAGCTACAAGTAGTAAATGACGTAGCAGTTCTATTTGCAGTCTCTGAATATCATAATTCAGTTCCTTCAACTGTTTAGCGTAATTTTTCATGTAATCATCCATCATATCATTCATTTTTAATTTATCCGGCAAACATACCAATTATGAACAACTTCCTCAATAACCTGCTCACCGACATCAAAGTGGAACTTGCCCACGAGTTCGACCGCAACTTCGAACGCAAAGG
>RZYX01000444.1 GCA_009930155.1 Clostridia bacterium
ACCTGCACTGTTTAAAACAAAAATACCAAGAGTAACAAAACCCATATGCCCTACACTAGAATATGCAATAAGTTTTTTTATGTCATTCTGTCCTAATGCAAGGTATCCCCCAAAAATAATCGAAGCAAGTGAAAGAGCAATCAAATAGGGCACACAGGCTTCAGTTGCAAGGGGAGTTATTGGAAGGCAAAATCTTATGAAACCATATCCACCCATTTTTAGAAGAACTGATGCAAGAATAACACTTCCAGCAGTTGGTGCTTCTACATGAGCTGCAGGAAGCCATGTGTGAAGCGGAAACATTGGAATTTTAACTGCAAAGGCAATTGCACATGCAAGAAATACCCAAATCTGAAATGAAAATGAAAAATTTCTTCCCATAAGTTCAGGTATGAAAAAAGTTCCTGTATTTATGTAAAGAGCAATAATTGCAACAAGAAGAAAAACACTTGCAATTAAAGTATATAAAAAGAACTTTATTGATGCATAATCTTTTCTTGGACCGCCCCATACTGCAATAAGAAGATACATTGGAATAAGCATTGCTTCCCAAAAGATATAAAACAGCACAGTGTTTAAAGAAACAAAAACACCTATCATTGCAGATTCCATAATAAGAATTGCAAAAAGGAATTCTCTTATACGCTTATCAATGTAGTTCCATGAGCAAAGAATACAAAGAGGCATAACAAAAGTTGTAAGAATAACAAGCAAAATACTTATTCCGTCTATACCAAGAGCATAATTCAAATTAATAGTTGGAAACCAATTATAAACTTCCGCAAATTGATATTTTGCAGTAGTTGAATCGAAATTTGTATAAAGGGGAATTGATATTGCAGCTGTGAGAAGTGTAATAAAAAATCCCCAGATTTTCATCATATACTGTGAATTGATGAAAAAAAGCCCTATTGCTCCAAGAATAGGAGTAAATACAAGCATCGATAAAACCGGGTAAGAAACATTGTCAAAAATTAAAAACTGTTCCATATTTATCAGCCGTTAAATTAATTTAGGGTTATATTTTCTAAACAAGTACAATAATTATCAGGACAGCAAAAAGGACTATAACAGCAGCCCCTATATAATGC
>RZYX01000111.1 GCA_009930155.1 Clostridia bacterium
CTATAAATCTTTTATTCATTATGTAATCTCCTTAAATTTTTGAATTGTGTTTGTTTTCAAAATTCAGAGATTACGGATATTTAGCTATATAGCAAAGCCATTTGTATAACATAAAAAGTCCTTTCCAAGCAGTAGCCTGAAAAGGACTTTAATCGTCGTGTGAAGAATAAGCGTGCAATAAAAAAGCACCGTATGATAACAAGACAGAAGTATACTTCTGTAACTTGTCTTCACACGGCGCTTAGTAGTCACAATCTAAAGATTGGCTCCGCTTACTCGATATAAAGATTATATTTAATTTTTATCTTACATTCTTAATTCTGCGAAAGCCTTGCCAAGGAGTTTTAGACTTTCTTCTGAAATAAGCTGTATTTAGTATCATTGCTGCTCCACATTTAGGGCATTTAAGCCTTATGTGTGCTCCAGCATCTGAGAATATCCCTCCCATTATATAATAGCAATAGGGGCATTTCAGTTCTCGTTCTTCTAAATCATCACACTCATCATTTGATAATTTTAATTTTCGAGTTGCCTGTTCGGTTGATTTATAACAGTCGTGTTTAGGTGGTGAATTTTGAAGTATTGCCATTCATTCCACCTCCTATATGTAATTCTTGAGTTAGATACTCATTCATGTCATGTTGATTAAAATAGCCAAGTTTTCTTAGCCTAATAACTAAGGCTGTAAAAGAAACACCTAACGCATCAGCCATTTTATTAATGATTACTTTTTCTCTGTGTTTCAACACATTGTTTCCGTAAATAGGTAGTCGTTTACCTGCGGCATATTTTTGCACTGTTTTATCTAACAAAAACTTTGGCATCAAAAGTGATGCAGCGAAAGTGTTAGCTTGAAGCTCACTTAGATTCATACGATTATGTAATTCCTGTAAGTTGTATTCGTTTTCATTATCATATTCCCGATAAAAATTAGCTCGTGGAACATCAGCAGTTAATTTATCTAAAATCAAGTGACCAACTTCATGTGCTAAAGTAAATCGCTTTTTGCCACTTTCTTTGATACCAAGCAAATACTTATCAATAACTATGGTATTCAATGGGTAAATAATATTTGTTTTATTTCCATTTTGATAAACGCAAAGTGGGGTTTTTCCATCTGAAATGAAGCCTAACTTGTCTAAATCTTTTTCTGCCATTTGAACATACTTTATTGGTAATAAAAGATACTCTTCTATTAAACCTTCAATGTCAACACATTGTAGTTCTTCGCTACAACCGTCAGTGTACGCTAATATTAAACTTTCAGCAATTTCTTCAAGCTCAATATTTGAAACAAAATTATTCAACTCTTATCCTCCTATCCCGACAATAAAACATACCAGTCGCCATTTGAATAATATATATTTTTTTGCTTGTTCCCGATTTGAACGGTGTAGCAAATTCCTTCAAATTCATTTTCTGTGGAAACACAGGTGTGTAGTATTCGACGGATAGCATAAAATTTACCATTGGTCCAGTGAATGCAGGTGGGGATATTTCGACCTGTATCATCCACAAAGCTATCAACTGAAACAATTTTTTTATTATCCATTTGCGTTTCCTCCAATTAATATTACAAGGCTTTAATAACGTGTTGTGCGACTCCTTGTATTTGAACCTCAGTTACTATAATATCTTTCAACTTACTATTTTCAGGGTGTAAGATATATTTTTTATTCCTTTTATCAATATAAAATCTCTTTAGAGTGTTTTCGTTATTTACAAGAGCAACAACAATATCTCCATCTTCAGCTGTTGTCTGTTTTTTAATAACAACTAAATCACCATCTTCAATGCCAGCTTCTATCATTGAGTCACCTGAAGCATTAAGAATATACAAATCGCCTTTACCAAAGATAGCAGAGGGGAGAGAAATGTATTCTTCGATATTTTCTTCAGCTAAAACAGGAGCACCACAAGCGATAGTGCCAATGATGTTAGCTTGAGTGGTAGCTAAATCCGCCTTGCGAATAACATCAGTAACAATTTTTTTACTGGTATATGAAATCATTTTAATTTCATTCATATAAACAAGGTACTTATGGGTTGTCCCTCTTGCTTAATATTTATTCGATATAAAAATCCGGCGCATATTAACTGCACCGGATTTTATTGACATAACTATATTAAACTATTTTTTAATACACGCTATATAAATCACATATAATTATTGCTACTTGTGTTTAAAAACCTCTTCTTTTTATAGTAATTCAGGTAAATTAATCCTGAAAGAGCGAGAGTTGCTATTGAGCCCATGGCTACTGCAGAACTTGCATCACCTGTATTTACTACTTGTTGGTTTACAAGAACATAGTAGCTTAAATGGTCTGTTTCAAAAGTGCAATAACCGTCTTTTACCGTTGTCTTAAGCTTGGTAACCTTGCCCTCACTGGTTACATAGCAAACGACAGGATTGGTATAGCCTTCAGGCAACTTTATTTTGATTGTAATTTTCCCGTTTGGCTGAATTTTATTGCCTTCTGCATCTTTGAGAGTTATGTTCAAAGGCAAGAATGTTGAGCCTATACTGCCGACCGAGTTCTTAATCAGTTTGTATATATCGCTCTGTGTTGTCTGAGAAATAACGTCTACTGTAAGATTGGATCCGTCCGGCAAAACGCCCTCATCAGCGGTTATAGTGACTGGGATATTTTTACCGTCAAGGTTGACGGATTTTGTAATTGTTTGAGCTCCTGAATGAAGTATTGCATAGGTTGAAAATCCGTCGGTCTCGAATGACAAGGCTCGTGTGGATGCATCATATCTTGCCGAAAGAATTTCAGGTTCGCCGTTATGGATGCGGACAACCTTATAGTTTTCAAATCCCGCAAGGCTGTCGTCCAGTTCAAGCTCTATATCCATGTTGTCGTTTAGATCGGTAATATTTGTTGACCATGTATCTGTTTTTGAGCCGTTCTTTGCAATTTCTTCAGAAAGCTTTAAATCCAATACAGGGCCTATAGACATGTCTCCTACAAGCGATTGTATTTGCTGTTGTTCGGATGATGTTGCTGTTTTGTCGTCTATAACAAGCTTTGCGTTTCCGTTGATTTCACCTTGCGGAATTGCTATTGATGCATCTGCTATGTTATCACTTTTAACGTCTATTATATCCTCTGACAGTTCAAATATTGCGCTGAGATGTATGTGGTTATTAGGCATTGTAAACTTATATGTAGCTTTTCCCTCATCAGGCATAGTTGGTATGCCATTAATACCACCAGAAGCATATTGATATCCGTAGTCTGGCAACAACTCGATTGTAACCTCTGTACCCTCTTCTATTACATAATCTGTATAACCCATAAAGGTTTGTGAGTATCCGTTTGCCGCAATTACTCGTGCAATGCCGTTTACGACCACGGAATCCTCTGACTCCTGAATGTTTGAGGATATATTATACATAGCTTTTGCTGTTGATTGTAATGAAAAATGCCCTGACTCTGTTGCCATTATATACTTTCCTTCTGTATTTGTGCCATTTTCGCATAAAACAGATGTCGGCTCATGAACATAGCCATCTTCTGACTCTTCCTCCGTACCCTGCATATCTGTGAACGGCCAGTATGCTGCCTTTGGAGTAAATTCGCCTAAAACCGCTCCATCGTCGTAGTTAATATCAATCTCTCCGCCCTCGCTAACCTGAATAACCTCAACATTATTTGTTGCATTTGCACCTGCATATATCTCAAATACTGAATATTTCATTACACTTACAAATGAAATATTCTCAAGAGCTACGCCTTGCGTGTGCATTGTTACAGTGTTAAATGCAACCTCTAACTGCGCACATTCGATACCTTTTGGTGAGGGATTTTCAGCAGTACCAATTTTTGCAGATTTATCACCAAGAGAAACCATACCTTGGGTTCTTATTCCACCCAAAAAGCTTACGGTAACATCCTCAAGACCTGAACCTAAGAAGAACTCTGTATTTCCATCACAATTCACAGAATAGCCTTCGATATTTTTCCCTATGGTTACATCCCCGTCAGGTGCAAAAATTACAAATCCGTCACCCTCAACCTTTATGTAATTCAGTGTATTAATAGTTGAGGAATCTACATTTACCATAATCATACCAGGCATAAATCCTTCTTCAATTGATATTCCTGATATGCTCTCTGTTGGGTCTTCATCACTACTCTCGTTGAGCAAAAGCTTATCGCCAATCCAAAGCTTTACGGGTTCGCCTGGTTCACCGGGTCCACCTGGTCCACCGGGGCCACCGGGTCCACCGGGGCCACCGGGTCCACCGGGTTCGCCTGGTTCACCGGGGCCGCTCATTGCCGGATGTTCGCCATCACCATCAATACTGTTGCATAAAAGTCCGCCACTTGAGTTTGCCAAAACAGAATTAGCATTCACATTAATATCTCCCGCATATATCTGTCCAGCAGTATTAATCGTTGTCGCATTTGTTCCGTCACCAACAGTAAAGCCGCCTTCGATGTGGAAGGAACGGTCCTGTCCAGTGACAGAAAGCGAAGCTGTTTCATCACTTGTTATTGAAAGATTGCCTCTTACCTCAATTCCATAGCGAGATCCATCTTCATCATTGTTGGTGATTGCATTATTACCAACAAGTTTAATGTTTAAATCACCGTTAGCATATATGATATTAGAGATATCGCCGTTTGTTCTGGACTCGGTAAGATTTACGTTATTTAATGTTAACGTAGCCGTTTCCGAGTTAAAGGTGACTCCCTCAGGTTTAACCGCACTTTCATCGAGCATATCAACATTATTTACATATAACATGTCAATATCTCTTGCATATGCAAAATTTATCGGCATAGACAATAGACAAAAAACAATTGCCACTGTTAAGGATAAAATTCGCCTCATTTTTCTCTTCATAAAAATCCTCTCCTTTATACTTCTTGAAATAACCCGGTTCATCTATAAAAATATGGAAAAATAAATTGCATATTTATTCCATTTATTTTTTATGTTTATATAAACTCCATAAATTTTATCTATAATAATACAACTATTTTATATATTTTTTATTATATCTTACAATTTGTGAAAATGCAAGATAATTTGTTGAAAGTTTAATTAAAATAAATAATAACCCAAGAATTTGCCGTATTTTAACTTTATAGAAATTATTTTATGCTTATAATCTAAACCTTTTTGCTTTCCGATTTGATTTTTAGTTCATTCATATTGACTACAAACCCGTTAAGTATATCAGGTAGCATTTTTAAGTAAATTTCTATATCTTTATTTTCATATACAATTATTTTTTCTATTAGATTTCTATAAAATGTATCGTCCCATTCATCTCCAAAGGATAATGACGAAATATGCTTCTTTATATCAGCAATTAAATCATCCTGATTAATCTCGATGTAGCAGCCTGTAAATATTTCTGCGATGGATTGCCTACGTTATGGAGAACTAC
>RZYX01000025.1 GCA_009930155.1 Clostridia bacterium
CAATGATAACTGTGGATGTGGTTGCGGCAATAACTGCGGCTGCTAATCTAGCAAAACCGAACTTACGGAGAGTCTGCGGAGAAATCCGCAGGCTTTCTTCTTTTTATAATATTTTATAAATATTTTATAAAATTTTTAAAATTAAAATAATATTTATTCTTATCTTTAGTTTAACCAATATATAAAACAAAATTTTATATATCTTAAACAAGTTTTATGCTATGCCTTTAGGTATTATTTTTTTGTCAATTATTTATCAAGTAAAATGCTCAAAAGAATCACAAAACATGTTGAAAAATCTCATAAAATCGTTTAGAATGTTCTATGGATTATTATATTATAATGTTTTTAGGAGTTGACATGATTTGAAATTGGATAAGAAATCAACCCTTATAAAATCATTCGGCTTTTTAACTAGCTTTTGCTTAATCATTTTATTTTTTTGTGGTTGCAACAAAGAAATAACACCTTATAAAACCACAACCCTTGCTATGGGCACTGTCATTTCACAATCAATTTACGGTGAGAACGCACAGGAAATTTCAAAAAAAATTACTAGTGAAATTGAAAATCTTGAGAATTCAAACCTCTCTTGGCGTATAGATGGCTCTGATATTAACCGTGTTAACTCTAATGCAGGCAATTTTGTTAAAGTTGATAGCTATACTGCTGATTGGATTAAAAAATGTCTGGATGTTTCAAAAAACTGCGGTGGAGTTTTTGATATTTCTATTGGCAATTTAACAGGGCTTTGGAACATCGGAAGCGACGATGCACGCCTTCCATCCAAGCAGGAAATTGAAAGTGCTATTAAAACTATTGATTACACTGCAATTTCAATTTCTGGAAGCAAAGTCAAATGTGCCCCAAACCAAAAAATTGACCTTGGCGCTATAGGAAAAGGTGCTGCATGCGACCGTGTTTCAGAAATACTTGATAAAGCAGGCTCTAACAGTGCTATTATTTCTGTTGGCGGAAGCATTCTTTTATACGGTCAAAACCCAAATGCGGACAAGTGGTCTGTTGGAATCCGTAATCCCCGTGGTGAAGCAAACGAATATATGGCTATTTTAAATCTTGATGAATGTTGCGTTTCCACCTCTGGTGATTATGAGCGTGTTTTTGAACAAGACGGTGTTTCTTATCATCATATTTTGGACCCAAGGACAGGCTATCCATCCAAAAATGATATTATAAGTGTAACTGTTGTTTGTGACTCTGGGGTTTTAAGTGACGCTCTTTCTACCGCTTGTTTTATACTAGGATATAAAGACAGCATTGATCTACTTAAAACCTATAACGCACAGGCTGTGTTTATTGACAAGGACTTTAAAGTTTATGTAACAAGTGATTTACAAAACAATCTCACCATAACCAATGATACTTATAAGATTGTGAAAGGATAAAGATATGCAAGTATTTAAAACCTTTTTTAAAAAAGCTGACATAATACTTGTTGTTTCCATTGCCATAATTTGCTTGATTTTATTCTTGCCTAATTTTTTTGCTAAAAACTCTTCTCCTGTTGCAGTTGTATATAAGAATGGAAAAGAAATACAACGCATAAAATTAAACAGTGTTTTGGAAAGCTATGAATTAGACTTAGATACACAGCCCTCAGTGATTTTACTGGTTGAAAAAGGTAGAATATGTTACAAGTCATCCGAGTGCCATGATAAGCTCTGCGTTAAATGTGGCTGGCTTACCAAAGCTGGGGATACTGCTGCTTGTTTGCCCTCTAAAACTCTTATAGTAATTGAAGGTATATCAGATACAAATGAGCCAGACATTATCAGTTATTAGGATAGGATAAAATTTTTATGAGTTATAAGAAGTCAAAAGTTAATATAAGCAAAAGCACTAGTCGTATTGCTCTGCTTGGAATTTTGGGTGCGCAGGCGCTCGTTTTATCATTCTTAGAAAACTTTATTCCACCTATAGTCGGGCTTCCTCCTGGTGCAAAGCTTGGTCTTTCAAACATCGTTACAATGTTTACTGCATCCGCAATGGGATTTTCCAGTGCAATATATATAACAATCATCAAAGCTCTTTTTGTTGGCGCTACTCGTGGTGCTACTGCATTTTTTATGAGTATTGCCGGCGGTCTTTTAAGCACTATTGTTATGAGCCTTATGCTTCGTATTAAAAGTCGCCCTTTTGGAATCCTCGGCATTGCAGTTGCATCTGCTGTTGCTCACAATTTAGGTCAGCTTATTGTTGCCACCATAATTTCTGGCACAGCTATGTTTGTAATCTATGCCCCCCTTTTACTTTTATTTGCACTTGTATCAGGTTGTATCACGGGCTGTATTTTAAAAGTTCTTATGCCCGTACTTGAAAAACAAACCCAGCTTTTCAAACAAATGGGCAGCAAATAGACTCTATCTTTACTTTAGGTTAATCTGCAATAAAATTCATTATAATAAAGCACCCATTTTACTATTATGAATTTTAATGTTATTAATATTTTTTAAAAAATCAGGACTAAGCAAAAATTATATAAGTCCCTAAGGAGTTGAATTAATGGTAGGCGAAAAATTTGAAGGTGTGCTCAAACCAGTTGCTAATGGACATGGTGGTGTTTATACTTCTCATAACAAAAACACAGCAAATCTAGAAATTATACGTATGCCAGCTCCAGATCAGGTTATTCTACCTATGCAGCAGCACATCGGTGCTCCTTGCATTCCTGTTGTAAAGGTTGGTGATATTGTAAGCATTGGTCAACTTATCGGTGATTCCGACAAGTTTGTCAGTGCCCCAATTCACGCTACCATCTCAGGCAAAGTAACCTCTATCGGAGTTGCAAAAGTAGCAAATGGCTCAATGATTCCTTCTGTTAAAATCGAGTCAGACGGAGAAATGCGTCTATTTGAAGGTCTTGAAGCACCAAAGGTAAACAGCAGAGAAGACTTTGTTAAAGCTATAAGGGCTTCGGGGCTTGTAGGCCTTGGCGGTGCTGGATTCCCAACACATGTTAAACTTGGCTTTAAACCAGACAGTGGAGTTGACACTCTTATAATAAATGCCGCTGAATGTGAGCCCTTTATTACAGTTGACCACAGAGAGTGCATCGACAATTCATGGGATGTTCTTTCGGGAGTGTATACCCTTAAAGAAATTCTAGGATTTAAAAAAGTATATATAGCGATTGAAGACAATAAAAGTGATGCATTTTTAGCTCTTCAAAAAATTGCAAACGACAGTGCTGATTTTGACAACAGCGTTGAACTTATGGTTCTTAAATCACGCTACCCACAGGGTGCTGAAAAGGTTTTAATCCAGTCAGTTACGGGCAAATGTGTTCCACCCGGAAAACTCCCAACTGATGTTGGTGTTGTTGTTATGAATGTTGCCAGTGCTGCATTTATTGGCAGATACCTCAAAAATGGCAAGCCACTAGTTAGCCGTTCACTCACTGTTGATGGCTCTGCTATTGCAAACCCTAAAAACATTCGTGTTCCAATCGGAACTGAAATCAGCAAGATAATTGAGTTTTGTGGTGGATTTAAATCTGAGCCATTCAAAATTATTAGCGGCGGCCCAATGATGGGTATGGCACTTGCCGACACTAATGTTCCTTTGCTTAAAAACAATAATGCTGTTCTTGCATTTGCTGAAGATTCATTTAAGCTTAAGACAGAGCGAGATTGCATTCGCTGTGGCCGTTGTGCTGATGTTTGTGCAATGAATCTTGTTCCAACAAAAATCAAGAATTATGCTCAGCTTGAGAATGCAGAGCAACTTTTAAAAGCTGGCACTATGGTATGTATGGAATGTGGAAGCTGCTCGTATGCTTGCCCTTCAGGCATCCCGCTTGTCCAGTATATGCGTCTTGGAAAATCAATAATCAGGGAAGCAGGTGAACAAAAATGAGTGATAAAAGAAAACTTACCGTTAGTGCATCTCCTCATGTGCGTTCACTTGACACGACTTCCGGCATTATGCTTGATGTTATAATTGCACTTATCCCTGCTCTTGTTGCTTCTGTTTTCATTTTTGGTACTCGTGCACTTGTAGTTACCGCTGTAGCCGTTGTGTCTTGCGTACTCGCTGAGTATGTCTCACGCAAGGTTATGAAAAGGAAAAATACAATAGGCGACCTTAGCGCTGTTGTTACTGGTATTTTACTTGCATATAACCTTCCTTCAACTATTCCGATATGGATTGTTGTTTTTGGTTCTATAGTTGCCATAGTTGTTATAAAGCAGATGTTTGGTGGCATTGGTCAAAACTTTGTTAACCCAGCTCTTGCAGCAAGAATTATACTTATGTCTTCCTTCCCTGGTAAAATGTCAGGTGCGGCATACACAAATCCAATTGTTGATAACATTACAATCACATCAGCCTCTCCACTGGCTATAATTGCAAGTGGTAAATTTGAAGCTCTCCCAAATCTTAGGGAAATGTTCCTTGGACTAACCAGTGGTTGCCTTGGCGAGGTTTCTGCCGCAGCTCTTCTTGTTGGCGGAATTTATCTTGTTATACGCAAGGTTATATCCCCTATTATTCCAAGTGTTTACATAGGAACTGTTGCAATATTTATGCTTATTGCTTTCAAGGGTGACTTTAATATGGTTGCTTATGAGCTTCTCGGCGGTGGTTTGATGCTGGGTGCTATTTTTATGGCTACTGACTACACAACCTCACCAATTACTTTTAAAGGTAAAATTATCTATGCTCTCGGTTGCGGTCTTATCACCTGTGTTATTAGATTATTTGGTAGCTTGCCAGAAGGCGTATCATTCTCAATAATTTTAATGAACATCTTTGTTCCGCATATTGAAAATCTTACAGCTCCAAAGCCATTTGGCACGCCAAAGAAACCTAAGAAGAAAGATAAAGAGGAGGTGTCTAAGGCATGAAAAAAATGACTGCTAAAGATATTCTTGTCCCAACCATTTCCCTTTTCATCATTAGCCTTGTTGCAACAATTCTTCTTGCTTTAGTAAATGGTTTTACTGCTCCAAAGATTGATGCACTTGCAATCGAAAATGCTGCCTCATCTAGAAAAACTGTTCTTCCTATTGCTTCTGATTTTAAAGAAATAAAGAAAGATAACTTTACTTATTATGAAGGTACAGATAAAGACGATAATGTTGTTGGCTATATCTTTATAACTGATTGCACAAGCAAAGGTTACGGCGGTGTTGTTACCGTTATGACTGGTGTTGATAAAGACGGTAAGGTTACAGGCATTGAACTCCTTACGCTTAATGAGACTCCTGGACTTGGCATGAACGCCAAAAAAGATTGGTTTAAAGATCAATTCAAAGGCATGTCTGGTGTTATTGGCGTATCAAAAACCAATAAAACAGACACTGATATTCAGGCTCTTACAAGTGCCACAATCACCTCTAAAGCTGTTACAAGTGCCGTAAATGTTGCTTTGGAACTTTATTCAGAGATAGGAGGCGGAACTAATGGCTGAGAAAAAATCTCTTGGTAAAGAACTTACAAAAGGCTTTATCACCGAAAATCCCGTTCTTCGCCTTGTTCTTGGTACTTGTCCAACCCTAGCCGTTTCAACCTCTGTTGAAAATGCTTTGGGAATGGGTATTGCCGCAACAATTGTTCTTATTTGTTCAAATGTAGCTATTTCTGCTCTTCGTAAGGTTATACCTTCTAAAGTTAGAATTCCTTGCTTTGTTGTTGTTATCGCTGCTTTTGTTACCTTGGTTCAAATGTTTGTTAAAGCTTTTGCTCCAGCACTTGACGAATCGCTAGGTATCTTTCTTCCACTTATCGTTGTTAACTGCATAATCCTTGGCAGAGCAGAAGCATTTGCAAGTAAAAACGGTGTTATTCCATCTGCTATTGACGGTCTTGGAATGGGTATCGGATTTACTATGGCTCTTTCTCTTATGGCTGCTATCCGTGAGTTCTTTGGTGCTGGCGCTCTTACTGTAAAGATTTTGGGCAAAGGATTTTCTATTGATATCACTGAGCAACTTGCTTCTATTGGTCTTGAGCCGATTCTTATATTCATCCTCGCTCCAGGCGGTTTCTTCGTTTTTGGTATACTTATTGCTATTGCAAACAAGCTTGCTGAAAAGAAAGGTAAGCCAAAAGCTGAGCTTAATGAGTGTGAAGGTTGCCCAATGGCAGCTGCTTGCTCTATTAAAGCAAATGTAGAGGAGGAATCTTCCAAATGAAAATGTTTTTAACAATACTTCTTACAGCTATTCTTACTGACAACTTTGTTCTTTCAAAGTTCCTTGGTATTTGTCCTTTCCTCGGAGTTTCTAAAAAGCTTGAAACTGCCGCAGGCATGAGTGCTGCTGTTATCTTTGTTATGATTCTTTCCGCAGCAGTTACATGGCCTATCAATCAATTTTTACTTGTTAAGTATGATTTAACTTATCTTCAAACAATTGTATTTATTCTTGTTATTGCAGCTCTAGTTCAGCTCGTTGAAATAATTCTCAAAAAATATATGCCACCACTTTATAATTCACTTGGCATCTATCTTCCTTTGATTACAACAAACTGTGCTGTTCTTGGTGTTGTTGTTCTTAACATTGACAATAACTTTACCTTTGGTCAGTCCATTGTCAATTCACTTGGAGCAGGCCTTGGATTTATGCTTGCTATGATTATGTTCGCTGGTGTCCGTGAGAGAATGGAATCAAGCGATATTCCAAAATCTCTCAAAGGACTTCCTATTACACTCGTCGCCGCATCACTTGTAGCTGTTTCTTTCCTTGGCTTTACTGGTGTTGTTGACGGAATCTTTGCTTAAGAAAGGCGGAAACTTAATATGAATTCAATTTTTATTGCTGCCATCATTGTTTCCTCCATTGGACTTTTGCTTGGTATTGGTCTTGCAATTGCTTCAGTTGTTATGGCTGTGCCTGTTGATGAAAAGGCAGAAGCAATTACGCAGGTTCTTCCTGGTGCAAACTGTGGTGCATGCGGATTTTCAGGCTGTGCAGGATACGCAGATGCTCTCTCAAAGGGCAAAACAACACAAACAACTCTTTGTTCTCCTGGCGGTTCGGATGTTGCTGCACAAGTAGCATCTATTTTAGGTGTTGCTGCTGGCAGTATTGTTCCTCAGTCAGCTGTTGTAATGTGCCATGGCACAACAAATAATTGTGATACAATTCTCAATTATGTTGGTGTTCAAAGCTGCAAGAGTGCATCTCAGCTTTTTGAGGGGCCAAAGACTTGCAACTATGGTTGCCTTGGATTTGGCGACTGCGTTGCGGCTTGCCCTTATGATGCTATAAAGATTTGTGATGGTGTTGCTGTTGTTAATCCTCTCGCCTGTAAAGCTTGCAAAATTTGCATAAATACATGCCCAAAAAACCTTATCGAGCTTGTCCCTCTTTATGAAGCAAAAGCAACTGTGTTCTGCAAAAACAAAGACAAAGGCGCTCTCACTCGTAAAGAATGTAAGGTTGGCTGTATTGGTTGCATGAAGTGCGTTAAGACTTGTGAATTTGATGCAATTACCGTTGAAAACAATGTTGCACATATTGACTCCTCAAAATGTACTGGATGTGGTAAGTGTGTTGAAGGTTGCCCAACCAAATGCATTAATCTTGTTACCCTTGGTGGCAAGAGTATTGCCCAAAGCAACAAAGATTTATAAATAAAATTATAATATTAAATTTATACAAGCTGATGCTTTTTAAGGCGTCAGCTTGTTTTTATTTTACAAATCTATCATTATAAACTTTTATTGTGTTTATGTTATTTTAATTAACTCTTTTTATAATCGCCAACCTATAACAAAATCACATACTATAAAATAGAGCATATTATAATTTATAACACTATAAAAGGAATGAGTAATATGTATAATTCTTATCGGCAATGTCCTAACGGTAATAACGGTCAAATGCCCTATTCAAATTCCCCTAGCAATTCTGCTCATATAAAAGATTATGGGCCAGAACCGTTTGTTGTTAATATTGAAAAGGCTACCGAGCAAAATAAAAACTTCCGTACCACTTTATGGACAGGAAATAATTTGCAAGTTACCTTGATGAGCATTAGACCTGGAGATGATATAGGTCTGGAAATGCATCCACATGTTGATCAATTCATACGCATAGAAGAAGGCCAAGGACTTGTTAAAATGGGTGATACAAAAGATAACCTATACTATAGACAAAAAGTTTCCGCTGGTTTTGCCATAATGGTACCTGCGGGCAAATGGCATAATTTAATAAATTTGGGAAATAGGCCAATTAAACTATATTCTATCTATGCACCACCTGAACATCCCCGTGGTACAATACACCAAACAAAAGAAATAGCGCAAGCTGCTGAAGAAAATTACGGTTACTAATATTTAAATAAAATACTGACATCGTTTTAAAACGGCGTCAGTATTTTATTTGATATTAAACCTAAATTCTTATTGATTAACTTCCTCGCTAGTTTGTGAAGCAAGAAACACACTAACAAAAATCAGAATTGACGAAAGAATAAACATAATATATGGACACGCAGTTGACTGAACCAATTGTATTGATTGACCATTAAATGACTCTGACGCTTTTGAATTTATTATATGTATTGAACTTGTAAATATAAAAAACAAAGATGAACAAAAAACAAAAGAAACAACACCAAAAGCTTTCATTAAGTTTGGTATGCCAATTAACAACACTACAAATAAAATAATTATTGATAAAATACTTAATATTTCTGTAACTCCCATTGCAATAACCAATCTTTTAGTGTTTACCCCTGTATATTGCTCCAGCCTTTTTGTAAAACTAAATATTTGTAGCAATGTGTAATCAGAATCCCAAATGCCTAAAAACCCCAATGTAAGTTTTAAATCATCTATTGCTGTTATTGTTAGCCAATCAAAAAACATCACAGCAATAGTTGGTATGCACAACACGCAAGCTAAAATTCTGCTAAACTGGTTCGTCTTATTCCCAATAATATCGTTCAATCTTCTTCCTCCTATTTGTTTTCATAGTAATATTTTTTAAGAACCACTCTAATATATTATCCATTTTAATTTATATGTTGTTGCTTATTGCTAAATGTTTGTTAAATTTTTAGCAATATTCTTGGTCAATTAGAGGATTTTACTCAAAAGATTGTTATTCTTTTAACAATTCATTGACTTTTGTATATAATGAGTATTATAATAGCAGCAAGAAACAAAACGACTTGGTCACAAGTCTATCATTATTAATTTAGGAGGAAATAAAAATGGCAAGAGTTTATAATTTTTCAGCAGGTCCTTCAATGCTCCCAGAGGTTGTTCTTAAAAAAGCAGCAGAAGAAATGCTTGACTATCAGGGCAGCGGTCAATCAGTTATGGAAATGTCTCACCGTTCAAAGGTTTATGATGAAATAATAAAAGGTGCCGAGCAACTTCTTCGTGATCTTATGGATATTCCTGATAACTATAAAGTCTTATTTCTTCAGGGCGGAGCTTCAGCTCAGTTCTCTGCAATTCCACTTAACTTTATGAATGGTAGCGGTAAAGCTGATTTTGTTATTACTGGCCAGTGGGCTAACAAAGCATACCAAGAGGCTTGTAAATACGGTGAAGCAAAAATCGTAGCTTCTTCAAAAGACAAGACTTTTTCATACATTCCAAAACTTAACAAAGCTGATTTCACAGCAGACGCAGATTACTTCTACATCTGCCTTAACAACACAATTTATGGAACACTCTATCCAGAGTTACCTGATACAGGTGATGTTACATTAATTGCTGATATTTCTTCTTGCTTCCTTTCAGAGCCAATCGATGTTTCAAAGTTTGGCGTTCTTTATGGCGGTGCTCAGAAGAATGTTGCTCCTGCTGGACTTACAATTGTTATTATTCGTGAAGATTTACTTGGAAAAGCTCGTGACATTACTCCAACAATGCTTAATTATAAAATTCAAGCTGATAATGATTCTCTTTACAATACTCCACCTTGCTACACAATCTATATTTGTAAGCTTGTTTTAGAGTGGATTAAGAATCTTGGTGGACTTGAAGCAATGAAAAAACATAATGAAGCAAAAGCAAAGCTTCTTTATGATTTCCTTGACAACAGCAAAATGTTCCGTGGCACAGTTGTTAAAGAAGACCGTTCTTTGATGAATGTTCCATTTGTTACAGATGACGATGAGCTTAACAAAAAGTTTATTAAAGAAGCAGAGGCTGCTAACTTTATAAACCTTAAGGGACATCGCAGTGTTGGTGGTATGCGTGCTTCTATTTATAATGCTATGCCAATCGAAGGCGTTGAAGCTCTTGTTGAATTTATGAAGAACTTTGAAAAAGAGAACACAAAATAATTTATTATAAAAAACTTGAAAGTAGGTCTTAAAAATGTATAAGATTTTAACACTTAATAAGATTTCTCCATCAGGTCTTGAGCATTTCGACCGCAAAACATATACATATGGCACAGAAATGGAAAAACCAGATGCTATAATGGTTCGTTCAGCTTCTATGCACGACATGGAGCTTGCTGATAATACTCTTGCAATTGCAAGAGCTGGTGCAGGTGTTAACAATATCCCTGTTACTGATTTTAGCGAAAAAGGTGTAGTTGTTTTTAACACTCCAGGTGCTAACGCAAACGCTGTTAAAGAGCTTGTTATATGTGCACTTCTTCTTACTTCACGCAAAATCATTCCTGCTGTTGATTTTTGCAAAACTCTTAAGGGTGAAGGCGACCAAGTAGGAAAGCTTGTTGAAAAAGGCAAATCTGCATTTGCAGGCCCTGAAATACACGGTAAAAAACTCGGTGTTATTGGTCTTGGAGCTATCGGTGTTATGGTAGCAAACTGTGCAAAGAACCTTGGCATGGAAGTTTATGGATATGACCCATTCCTTTCTGTTGACGCTGCTTGGCATTTATCCAGTTCAATTAAGCACGCAAAATCATTGCAAGATATCTTTGCAAACTGTGATTACATCAGTATCCATGTTCCACTTAACAGTGAAACAAAAGACCTTATCAACGCTGCTTCTATAGTAAACATGAAGGACGGCATCCGTATCCTCAACTTCTCTAGAGGTGAACTTGTAAACAGCGAAGATATGTTTGAAGCTCTCTCTACTGGTAAAGTTGCAGCTTATGCAACAGACTTCCCAAGTGATTCTCTTATTGGTGCAAGCGGTGTTATTGCTATCCCTCACCTTGGTGCTTCAACTCCTGAATCTGAGGATAACTGTGCAAGAATGGCAGCTTTTGAACTTATTGATTATCTTGAAAATGGTTCTATCAAAAACTCCGTTAACCTCCCTGATGTTGAGCTTGCTCGCAGCACAGCTTGCAGAGTTTGCGTAATTCATAGAAACATTCCAAATATGTTAAACCAAATCACTTCACATTTCACAAATGCAAACTTCAACATCGATAATATGCTCAATCGTTCAAAGAAAGATTATGCATATACAATCCTTGATACTGAAGGAGACATTGACAATTCAATCATCGAAAAACTCCGTGCAATTGAAGGCGTTTTGAGAGTAAGAGTAATTAAATAATTCGTTTTTTAAAGGCGACCACCCCAAACGGATGGTCGCCTTTTTATTATCTAAAAATTTATGATTTATAATCTGTTAATGGTGCAAATGTGTAGCCTTGTTCTCTCGCCCAATCAATTACATCTCCAAGCACATTTGCATTGGTGGAGGATACCGCATGAAGCAATACAACCGCACCTGGGTGAAGCCTTGATGTTATTGTTTCAATCGCTTTCTCATTACTTGGCTGATTTTTTATATCATAATCAACATATGCAACCGACCAAAATACACTTGTATAACCAAGTGACTTTACAAGCTGCAAAGAGCTCTGTGAATACTCCCCTGTTGGGAATCTAAAATATGGTGAACTATACCCAAAGTTTTTACGAAGATAGTTGTCACAACTTTCTATTTCCTGTACCATCTTTGTTCGGCTTATTTCAGGAAATATAGGGTGTGTCGTTGAATGATTTCCAACTATATGCCCCTCGTTTATCATTCTTATTGCCATCTGCTGGCCTAAGTTTTCTTTCAGATATGGAAGAGTTACAAAAAATCCAGCAGGAACTTTCTTTTCTTTTAAAACATTCAGTATTTTTTCTGTATATCCATTTTCATACCCACAGTCAAATGTTAAGTAAAGCACTTTTTTCTTTGTCTTTGTGTCAAGTGCAAGTGCACCAAATGAGTCAAAATATTTTTGATTGTCAACAGAGGTACTATGTGGCTTTGCATCTTTGCTTGCCCCGTAAGAATATTCAACACCTTTTGTGTCAAGACCATTTTCATTATTGGGATCACTTGCAGTCATTGTTACCTTTTTTAATGGCTTGCGTCCTGTTAATGTGTCCCCTTCTTGACGATTATCTATAGACGGCTCAACGATTACAGGCTCTAATTCTTTAGTTGTAGGTTCATTTTCATTGCTTGTTGACATTTTTGTAGGTATTGCCGTTGTTTGGTTTTCTTCATTATTCTCGTTACTGCATGCTACAAAGGAAAAGATCATAGTGCATAAAATAAAAATCGAAACTAATCTTTTCATAACATATTACCCCTACCTTTATTTTATTAAACATATGTTGAAAGTACAAGGGGCTTTTAACAAGCCCCTTAACACTGAATTATTTAATAACACTGTGGGCATTGTCTACAATCTCACTCACTGTCTTTATGGCTTTGTTTGCATTTTTTCGTAGCTTACGCTTAGACGAACTGCTCATCATACCATTTCCTAACATTGCAGTTGCTCCTCCTATTGCAAGGCCTAAACTTATGCCTTTTATTGCTGATGTTGTTTTTCCATTCATAATTTATCCCTCCATTCTTTGCACTGTTATTATGTCCTAAATTTAGATAATATATTCTTTCAAATTTTATGTTATTAATTTGCAATATTAATACAAATTATGGTATACTTATTAGTATATTAAAATTGATATCCTAGTTTTTAAGGAGGGTTTTTCTGTTGAATACCCAAAAAAGAGTTGCTGCTATACACGACATATCAGGTTTTGGTAAATGTTCTCTAACCGTTGCATTACCAATCCTATCCGCAATGGGAATTGAAACAGCAGCAATGCCAACAGCCCTATTATCTTCCCATACTGGAATTCAGGGCTATACTTATAATGATTTAACAGATGATATGCCTCTTTTCTTAAACCATTGGAAAAACCTTGGTCTTGAGTTTGACGCTATTTACAGCGGTTTTTTAGGCTCCCAAAGGCAAACCAAAATTGTAAGTGATTTTATTGATACATTTAAAAAAGACGACACACTCGTTTTGGTTGACCCTGCAATGGCGGACAATGGCGAGATGTATGCAACATTCGACAAAACATTTGTAAATGAAATGACAAAACTTTGCAAAAAAGCTGATATTATTGTACCCAATATTACTGAAGCTTTTTTTATGCTTGGAATAGAATATACGAAAGGTCCTTATACTAAAGAAGAAATAGAGTCAATCTTAAAAGCTTTAGCAGATTTGGGACCCACCAATATTGTCCTTACTGGTGTTTGCTTTAAAAGCGATGAGCTTGGAGCTGCAAGTTATGATTCAAAAACAAATACTGTAAAATATTCATTTTCGCCTTTTATTAACAGCTATTATCATGGCACAGGTGATATTTTTGCAAGTGTTTTGCTTTCTTCGATTTTAAATGGCTTTGAGCTTGATAAAAGCGTTGATATTGCCGTTGACTTTATATATGATTGCCTTCTTCATTCTGGCAAGGCTAAAACGGATGCCTTACATGGTGTTAATTTTGAGTCTGGACTCCCCCGCCTTGCAAAAAAACTTGGCTTAGTTTGAGGTAAATAAATATGCCTATTCTTAATATTGTTTTGGTTGAGCCCGAAATACCTCAAAACACAGGCAACATTGCTCGTACTTGTGCCGCAACAGGTGCAAAGCTTCATTTGATTAAACCTTTAGGTTTTAAAGTGGACGACAAAAAATTAAAGCGTGCTGGTCTTGATTATTGGCATTTACTTGATATTACTTATTATGATAATCTTGACGATTTTTTTGATAAGAACACAGGGGATAATTTTTTCTATTTCTCCACCAAAGCCATGCATAAACATTCAGACATAAACTATCCTGATGGAGCATTTCTTGTTTTTGGAAAAGAAACTGCAGGTTTACCAGAAAAATTATTAAAAGCAAATCCTGACACTTGCGTCCGTATCCCCATGATTAATGATGCACGCAGCCTTAATCTTTCTAACTCAGTTGCTGTGGGAGTTTATGAAGCACTTAGGCAATGGGACTTTCCCCTTCTTTTGAATGAGGGAGAGCTCACCAAATATAATTGGTAATTTTTTTTGCCAACAATAAAAAACGGAGGGACAGAATGAATAAAATTCTAATCATTACCGACACAAGTAGCGATATCCCAACTGAATACCTTGAACAAGATTCATTTAATATTTTATCTATGATATTCACTATTAATGGTAAACCATTCTGTGAAGGTTCAGATTTTACACGCGAGAATTTCTACGAAATATTACCAAAGCGTGATGCAGTTTCAACATTTCAAATCCCTGCCGCAATTTATATCGACCGCTTCTATCTTGCAGAAAAA
Organism: Clostridia bacterium; assembly: GCA_009930155.1. The sequence continues at coordinate 14,548 of RZYX01000025.1, forward strand.
AGTGGATATGAGCATATTTTAATAATCACAAGTGATTCAAAAGCAAGCCCTATGTATTCATCTGCTATTGAAGGTCGCAGCATGTTCCTTAAACAAAACCCAAAAACACAACTCAAAATTCATGCTTTTGATTCTTTAACATACTCAATGGGAACAGGGCTTATTGTGCTTGAGGCGGCAAAGCTTGTAAAAGCAGGCGAAGATATAGACACAATACTTTCTACTGTTGAAGACTTATCTCGTAGCGTTCAACTAATTGTTAACTCATTCAGCATACGCAATCTTCATACTGATGCACCTTTAGAATGGATAAAAAAAATGACAAACGAAATTACTCATCCATTCCCAACTTTCAATATTATTGAAGATGATTTAATTGAGTTGCCTATTATAAAGGGAGACCACACAGCGTTTGACCAATTCTTTGGCTATTGCCATGAAGCATTGATTAAAAACAAGCCACCATATGCAGTTGGCTATGCTATGCGTGCAAAAGAAGCCCATGCAATTGCTATTTTACTTGAAGAAGAGCTTGGATACCCACCTGTTTCAATATACAAAATCGGGGCACTTTCAAGCTATTTTGCAGGCAGAGCTGCTATTACACTCGCCTTTATTGGTGAAAACAGAAAAGAGCAAGCGGTTAAGTGTTAATCATTTTTACCGCTTCTAATATTCAGCATTTATTCATGAAAGGTCTGATTTAAAAATGGTATTAAACAAGAAGACAATTGAAGACATTGATGTAAGCTCTAAGAGAGTTCTTGTCCGTTGTGATTTCAATGTTCCACTTAAAGATGGAGTTATCACAAGTGACAAAAGAATTATCTCTGCTTTACCAACTATTGAGTACTTGATAAAGAACAACGCAAAAGTAATTCTTTGTTCTCATCTTGGTAGACCAAAGGGCGAGTTTAAGCCTGAATTTTCTTTGGCTCCTGTCGCTGCTCGTCTTTCTGAGCTTTTAGGAAAAGATGTTAAGATGGCTTCTGATGTTGTTGGCGAAAATGCAAAGTCACTTGCCGCTTCTCTAAATGACGGCGATGTTATGATTCTTGAAAATGTTCGTTTCCATAAGGAAGAAACTGCAAATGACGAGACTTTTTCAAAAGCTCTTGCATCTCTTGCAGATGTATATGTTAATGATGCTTTTGGCACAGCACACAGAGCACACTCATCAACAACTGGTGTTGCATCATTCCTTCCTGCTGTTTGCGGATATCTTATTCAAAAAGAACTTAATTTTATGAACAGTGCTATTGAAGAGCCTAAGCGTCCACTTGTTGCTATCCTTGGCGGTGCAAAGGTTTCTGATAAGATTGGTGTTATTAACGCATTGCTTAACAAAGTTGATACACTTATCATAGGTGGTGGTATGGCTTATACCTTTATTAAAGCTATGGGTTATAACATCGGAAACTCCCTTTGTGAAGAGGACAAACTTGAACTTGCAAAGGAAATGATGGCAAAAGCAAAGGCAAAGGGCGTTGAATTTCTTCTTCCTATTGACTGCCACACAGGCAAAACCTTTGAAGAGAATACAGAAGATGATTTTGTTGACTTTGACAAAATTCCTGATGGCTGTATGGGTCTTGATATTGGACCTGCATCTGAGAAATTGTTCTCAAAAGCTGTTGCAAACGCAGGCACAATTGTTTGGAACGGTCCTATGGGTGTTTTTGAGTGGGATAAATTTGCATCAGGTACAATAGCCGTTGCGAGTGCCGTTGCAAGTTCAAACGCTATTAGCATTATCGGCGGTGGCGATTCTGCTGCAGCTGTTTATAAATTTGGTCTTGCAGACAAAATGTCTCACATTTCTACAGGTGGTGGTGCATCTCTTGAGCTACTCGAGGGCAAAGAACTACCTGGAATCGTCGCACTGAGTGACAAATAAATCTATAATATTATATAATTTTTAGGAGTGTTTAATTATGAATAAAGAACTTCGTAAGGCAGTTATCGCCGGAAACTGGAAAATGAACAAAACCCCAATGGAGACAGCAGAACTTATAAATGAGCTTAAGCCTCTTGTAGCTAATGCAGACTGTGATGTTGTTATTTGTGTTCCTTTTGTTAATTTGCAAACTGCCCTCTATTGCACAGAGGGTACTAACATAAAAGTTAGTGCACAAAATTGTCACTGGGAGCAAAGTGGTGCTTTCACAGGTGAAATTTCAACAACTATGCTCAAAGAAATGGGCGTTAATTATGTTGTTATTGGCCACAGTGAAAGACGCACATTTTTTGGAGACACTGATGTAACAGTTCAAAAGCGTACTCGTGCAGCACTTGATGCAGGCATGACAGTTATCCTTTGCGTTGGCGAATATCTTGAACAACGTGAACAAAATATAACTTTTGAAGTTGTTAGCATGCAGACAAAAATCGCTCTTGAAGGCGTAAAGGCAGAAGAGCTTGACCGTGTTATTATTGCTTATGAGCCTGTATGGGCTATTGGCACTGGCAAAACTGCAACTGCAGAGCAGGCAAATGAAGTTAATAAGTTCATTCGTGAGCTTATTGCAGAACTTTATAGCCAAGAAGCTGCAGACAAATTTGTTGTTCAGTATGGTGGCTCCATGAATGCTCAAAATGCTGACGAACTTCTTGCTCAGCCTGATGTTGATGGCGGACTTATCGGCGGTGCATCACTTAAAGTTGCTGATTTTGCATCTATTGTAAAAGCTGCTTCAAAGTAAGAACTGAGGAGATAAATCAATGATAAAAAAACCACTTGTACTTTGCATAATGGATGGCTTTGCTATCTCAGATGAAGAATACGGCAACGCTACAAAAGTTGCAAACACACCAAACCTTGACAAGCTTTTTGCAACTTGCCCAAACACCACAATCGGCGCCTCTGGCCTTAATGTTGGCTTGCCTGATGGGCAAATGGGAAACAGCGAAGTTGGCCACACAAACATTGGCGCAGGCCGTGTTATTTACCAAGAGCTTACAAGAATTTCAAAATCTATTAATGATGGCGATTTTTTTGATAACAAAGCTTTTCTCGCCGCTATCGAGAACTGTAAAAAAAATGGCACTGCACTACACTTAATGGGACTTTTGTCTGACGGTGGAGTTCACAGCCACAATACTCATCTTTATGCTCTTCTTAAAATGGCTAAGGATAACGGTCTTAATGATGTTTTTGTTCATTGCTTGATGGACGGACGAGATGTTCCTCCTAAATCTGGCAGTGCCTTTGTTGCTGAACTTCAAAGCAAAATCAATGAAATTGGAGTCGGCAAAATATCTACTGTTATTGGCAGATACTACGCTATGGACCGTGACAACCGCTTTGAGCGTCTTGAAAAGGCTTATGATGCTATGGTTAACGGTAACGGAATTTATAATGAAGATGCTGTTTCTGCTATCGAAAGCTCTTACACTCAGATTGATGCTGATGGCAAGAACATAACAGATGAGTTCATAATGCCTACTATCTGCTGTAAAAATGGTAACATAAAAGAGAATGACAGTGTAATATTCTTTAATTTCCGTCCTGACAGAGCTAGAGAGATTACAAGAACTCTTGTTGATAAAGATTTTAACGGATTTGCACACAAGTTCTTTAATATTTTCTTCGTATGTATGACTCAATACGATGCAACAATGCCAAATGTAACAGTTGCGTTTAAACCACAGTCGCTTAAAAATACTTTGGGTGAATATCTTTCATCCCTTGGCAAAACACAATTGCGTATTGCAGAAACTGAAAAATATGCGCATGTAACATTCTTCTTTAACGGCGGAGTTGAAAGTGTTAACAAAGGCGAAGACAGAATCCTTGTTTCTTCTCCTAAAGTTTCTACATATGACCTTCAGCCAGAGATGAGCGCACCCGAAGTTACTGACAAAGTTGTTAAGGCTATTAAAAGCAATAAGTATGATGTTATTATACTCAACTTTGCAAACTGTGATATGGTTGGTCACACAGGCATATTCAAGGCTGCACTAAAGGCAGTTGAAACTGTTGATACTTGTGTTGGCGAAGTTGTTGATGCAACCCTTTCAATGGGCGGTGCTATAATGATAACTGCAGACCACGGTAATGCCGATAAAATGTATGAGCCTGATGGTTCTCCATTTACCGCACACACAACCGCTCCTGTTCCACTTATTATTGCAGGACTTGACTGCAATCTTAAAGACGATGGCAGTCTGTGTGATATTGCTCCAACAATGCTCAAAATTTTAGAGCTTCCAATCCCAAAAGATATGACAGGCAAAGCTTTAATCTAAAAATATAAAGTATATTTAAAAGACACGGTTTTTAAACCGTGTCTTTTTTTAGGTTAATCAAAAATCAAACTTAACTTTCATGTTCTTATTAATTAAATCATCTGGGTCTCCATTAAAGCCATATGTTGTAAGTGCATCTTTAAGGCTTTTAACAATTTTATTGCCCTTATCCGCAAATTCTGGTGCAAGCTGTAAATACTCTAACTTCCATTTAAGTGTAAACTCATCAATCCAAATTTCCCTAAGTTTTACCTCAAGCGGAACGCTATTCCATGATAAAACAAAGAACTTCTCATCCATATCTCCTGAATTATAACCCGCCAAAACTAAAAATACATTTTCCTCACGGTTTATTGTCCATACATATGACTCAATATTAATTATTGGGGCTACATTTTTTTGCTTTTTTCTTTCCACAAAAAATTTGAAGTCTTCCCTTGATATCAATTCATTTTCAAACGGCATAATTATCCCCTCCTGTTTTATAAAATAAATATGTTTCATAAATTATAATATTATTTTTTTCGTTATTTAGTACTAATTAACAAAAATAAATGTCCGCACATTTTGTGCAGACATTTATTTTTATACTATATAGTGCTGTAAAGTAAACTAACTTTACTCGAACCGTTTTACAACTGTCAAAATTGTTAGATACACTGTCGCAGCAATCAGCGTGAAATTATATCCACTTCTAAATAGCACCAAAAAACCAAGTAAATAAAGCAAAAACAATGTTATAACAGAAAGTACTGTAAGCACTCTACTCGCTGTTTTTTCTTGGAACTTAATGCACATAATGTAATAAATTGCTCTGCCTCCATCTAGCTCAAACACAGGCAAAAGATTAAATATAGCAAGAGATAAATTTATCACTGTTGCCCTGCTTGCCCATTCAACTTTTGATGTAGACACCATAATGAGTGCAATAAAAATGTTAATAAAGGGGCCGGCAAGTGATGCCACTGCCTCTTGTCCTAGCGAAAGATTTGTATCCTGACCTCTTGATATCCTCATTCCTAACGCATTAAAATCCACCTTTTTTGGTGTTTGCCCAAAGTATAAAAAGCAAGATAAATGTGCAAGCTCATGCACAACCGCCGCCATAAGTGCAAAAACAGCGGTGTAGCTTTTGTCTAAAATCATCAAAAGCATAACCACCGCTGAAAACATAAACCCAATATGTACATCTGTTCCAAAGAATTTAAATCTCATATTACCCCGTCAAGCGCTACAAGCGGATTGTATTTTATATCATTAATTCTAATTTCAAAATGTAAATGAGGACCTGTGGAGTATCCTGTGCTTCCAACTTTTGCTATTGTTTCACCAGCTCTTATATTTTCTCCTGCAACAACCAATAATTCAGAACAATGACAATAAAAAGTGGTAAGGCCCCCGCTGTGTTCCAAAACAACAAAATTTCCTGCTTTTTCGTCGTTGCCCGTTTTCTTTACAACACCACCGTATGCAGCAGCTATTCTGGAACCTTCATCAGCAGCAATATCAAGTCCCGCATGAAAGCTATTTTCTCCCGTTATAGGATCTTTTCTAAACCCAAACGGTGAACTTATTGTTCCCGTTGACAATGGATTCGTTATTTTTGCCGTTATTGTATATGGTGCAAAACTTGTGTTTTGGGGTGCTTCTCCGTTTACTAATTCTTCAATTACGCCACCCTTACCAAGTTCCATGCTTTTTTGTGGGATTGTATTTGCTGTGTTATCCTCGCTCTCACTTTTCCATTCGTCTGGCGAAGCCATAACAAACTCGACAGCATCTTCAAATGCGTTTTTAACCCCACTAATCCCCATATCATTTGACATTATTATCGCTAAATCATTTTTAAATTTGTTATAGGTTTCCCCACCAATACGGGAAAATATTAATAATCCGCCAAACAAAAAAATACAAAGCACCGTCTGTACCATTGCCATATAAACCATATAATCTTTAGATTGCTTTCCTGTTTCTTCTCGTGTTTTTCTTTGCGGTAAATCCTGCCAACTCTCTGTTTCTCTTATTCTTCTCTGTGGCAATTCCTGTCTATTTTCCATAATATCACCTCACCCTTTGAATATATATTACGGATATGCTGTTTTAATGCACACAATTTATAACAAGTACCACAAAAAATTTTTAATTTGTTTTATCGCATTGACAAACATCTATGTGTGTGATAATATATAGACAAATATCTATGTGAGGAGTAGCTTTTATGAATTATATTGACTATGCATTGATTTTTAAAGCACTCGGGGAACCAAACCGTTTGCAAATAGTTCAAATGCTTTCTGATAAAGAGCTTTGTGCATGTAAAATCCTTGAAGAGTTTAAAATAACACAACCCACCCTTTCTCATCATATGAATCTATTGTGTGAATGTGGGCTTGTTAATGTTAGAAAAGAAGGCAAGTGGTCACACTATTCGATAAATAAAGAAACTTTAACAAATTTCAAGTCATTTATCAACGAATTAGTTCCAGAAAAAGAAGGTGAAGATCAATGACATCAGGATGGGATTTTTTTCAAAATCAGATTCTTTCAATGCACTGGCTAAATGATGCCATGGGCAAACTCTTAACCTTTTTCAAAATTGACCTTGGAAGTAGAATTGGCGGTAGTCTTCAGTTTTTCCTTTTTGATACAATCAAAATTTTCATATTATTATCTATTTTGATATTTATAATTTCGTATATCCAAAGCTTTTTTCCACCAGAGAGAACAAAAGTTATTTTGGGAAGATTTAATGGTATTTTTGCAAACTCTATGGCAGCACTGCTTGGCACTATAACACCGTTTTGCTCTTGCTCTTCTATTCCACTTTTCATTGGATTTTCAAGTGCCGGTCTTCCTGCGGGAGTTACCTTTTCCTTTCTCATTTCATCTCCATTAGTAGACTTAGGATCGCTGATTTTACTCATGAGCATTTTCGGCTGGAAAGTTGCAATAGCTTATGTAATAGTAGGTCTAATTTTGGCCATTATTGGCGGAACCATTATTGAAAAAACAGGAATGGGAAAATATGTAGAAGACTTTGTGAAAAACGCTTCTAGTGTAGATATTAAGTCTCCTACACTAACTAAAAAAGATAGAATGATATATGCAAAAGACCAAGTCTTTTCAACTGTTAAAAAAGTGTTTTGGTATGTGCTTATCGGTGTTGGAATCGGTGCACTTATACACAACTGGATACCGGCAGAATGGATACAATATGTTTTGGGCGAGAACAATCCGTTTTCAGTAATTATCGCAACAGTTATAGGCATACCGATGTACGCAGATATATTTGGAACCATCCCAATAGCTGAAGCACTATTTTCAAAAGGCGTGGGCCTTGGCACAATTCTTTCATTTATGATGGGTGTTACTGCATTGTCGCTGCCATCTATGATTATGCTTCGTAAGGCAATAAAACCAAAGTTACTTGCTATGTTCATCTGCATTGTTTCTATTGGTATTGTTATAATAGGTTATTTCTTTAACGCATTTCAATTTATATTAGCATAAATTTATATTTTATAGGAGTGTTTTTAATGGGTTTATTTAAAAAAAGCAAAGAGATTAACAGTGAAAATCAAAAGCCAGTATGCATTACCGAACTTAAAGTACTTGGTTCAGGCTGTGCAAAATGTAACGAGCTTGAAAGCAACGCTCAAAAAGCGCTTGACGAACTTGGCATAGACATTTCCATTGACCATGTTACAGACTTCGCTCAAATCGCCTCATATGGAGTTATGGCAACACCTGCACTGGTTGCAGACGGCAAAGTAATATGTTATGGCAAAGTTTTGAAAACTAAAGAAATAATTGAACTACTACAAAAATAAATAGTAGTCTGTTAAATTGCACCCCAAAAGTTGTTTTACATTGCTATGTACTGTAAAGGACTAATAGGGGTGCAATTTGATAAGATGCTATTTGTTATGCTTTATGTTGCCCTAAATTAAGTGCCTAACAGTTACTCTGTATGCCTGTATGTGATTATGTATTTGTTATAAAAGCCTCGCTAAACATCCTTTTTCTTTTAATCAACTTAAATGCACTGTCTAATATTTACTGCATCATACCTAAATAAGTTATTCATAAAAATAAACAATAATATTTTTTCTAAGTTGTTGACAAATTTAAAAATATATGGTACTATATTTTTCGCTTGACATGGAGAGATACCGAAGTGGTTGTAACGGAACGGTCTTGAAAACCGTCGTACCGAAAGGTACCGTGGGTTCGAATCCCACTCTCTCCGCCAGTTTAATTTTAAAGGGCGGATAAAGCCCTTTTTTATATAATTGACGGTTTGTCAAGTCAAGTGCGACACTTCGTGTAAAAACATTTGAATTGGTGATTTCCATCCTAAACATTTTCTTGGTCTGTTATTAAGGAGGAA